>CAYSID010000013.1:0-31474 GCA_964431075.1 uncultured Gammaproteobacteria bacterium | reverse complement strand
ACGCCTGTCAACGAGAAAAGTTGGTGTTCTGTATTTAATTGAATTGCCGTTTTTACTCGCCGGTTTATACTATTTACTGAAACGTAAAACTAGGGCTTCAACGATTATTTTTTCCTGGATGTTATTGGCTCCTATTCCCGCGGCTTTGGCTCGCGAAACCCCTCATGCCCTACGGGCTCTAAATATTTTACCGATTCCTCAAATAATTGTCGCGATTGGCCTTGTTAAACTTTTAAACTTTAAACCTTTAACTTTTGTTGTTATTTTTCTGTATTTGGTATCCAGTGTCTGGTATCTGGGGGATTATTATTTTGATTATCCGGCAAGAAGTGCGGGGAGTTGGCAATATGGATATAAGCAAATCGTTGAAGAAGTTAAAAAAGTTGAAAATGATTATCCTTGTGTTTCGGTAACGGAAGATGCTGGACGGCCGTATATTTATTTTTTACTATATAACCAATACCCGCCGGAAAAATATCGGCAAACAAGGGTGGCGTCCCGAGACTGGTTTGGCTTTTGGACAGTGCATTCTTTCGATAATTATTATTTTGGGACAAACCCGGGTAACTGTTTAAAAGTGGATTATGTTAATCATGAGTTTATTATTTCTGGGATTTAGTTTTTTATCCTGGATACTTATGTTTCGCGACGAGCGGGCCCTTGCGGTTTATAACCACCCGCTTTTATGGCAAATCAGAGATTTGTTGCTAAGGTTAAAACTAAACACGATTCCAACATTATTATTTGCTCTCCTGTCAGGATTATTGTTTTATTTTTATTTTAAAAACAAAAATGAAATAAACAAAAAGAAAATTATTTTTTTTGCATGTTTATTTCAAATTATTGTTTTCTTTTCTTACCCCATCTTGTCAACAGATATTTTTAGCTATGTCTTATCCGACCGGATAGATGTTGTTTACCACCAAAATGTATGGAAAGTCTCGCCCGACAATTTTAAACACGATCCTTTTTATAACTTGTCCGACTGGACGGACAAAACCAGAATCTATGGGGGGGTAAACCAGGCAATTTATTCGCCAGTTACAGCAATCTCTGGGGACACCATCTTAACCAATATTGCCGCCCACAAAATGGTGGTCATCGCCTTTGCTGCCGCGACTGTATTTTTAATGCCTTCGGCCATAGTTTTTTTTAACCCTTTATTTATTTTAGAGACAGCAGGATCGGGCCATAACGACGTCATAATGTTATTTTTTGTTATTTTGGCATTACTAATTACCAACCCGCTATTATCTGGGGTTTTACTTGGTCTGGCTACTCAAGTGAAAACTGTTCCCGCGTTGCTTTCCATTTTTTTACTTTTAAAACTGATTTCCGAACTTAGAATTAAAAAAGCTTTTATGTTTTTAATCTCATATTTAAGTACAATTTTGATTATTTATTATTTGATGGGGATTAATCCGTTAGATACAATAGCCAGAACTGCCGGAAGCGTCAATGTTTACTGGCAGTCGCTCCCAATGTTAATTAGATCACCAATTCTAAACTTGGGATTAATAAGTTTACTAGGTATACAGGTGTATAGAAGTTTAATTTTTCGGCTGAACGCTGTTGAAGTTTTTATCCAAACAATGCTCATTTACTTATTATTTTTTCTCCCGGCGTTTTGGAATTGGTATCCTATTTGGCTTTTAACCCTGCTACCTTTTGTGTCTAAAAATTCAAAAATTAAACCTTATGTTTTGGCCTTCACCGCGTCATCAATACTCGCTTATGCCACTTATTGGCTCGCTTTGCGATTTAATTACCACTTTTTTCTCTGGCCGGTTATAATGTATCTGACAATTCTAGCCGGCCCGGCTGCAGTGTTTATTTATGAAAAAATTCATCGCCATTAGTATTTTATTGATGACGGGGTATTTTTTAACTCGGCTGATAAACCTGACTATCCTTCCTATCTTTACCGACGAAGCAATTTACTTGCGTTGGAGCCAGATAATGGCTTACGACGCCGGATTAAGGTTTTTACCGTTAACTGACGGCAAACCACCATTGTTTTTCTGGCTAATGATGTTTCCCATTAAATTTTTGGCGAATTTTGATATCTTATTTGCCGGCCGGTTAACAAGTGTGTTATGCGGTTTTTTGGGTTTGTCCGGCGTTGCTTTCACGGCTTGGGTTTTATTTAAAAGCAAAAAAATTGCTGCTCTATATTCTATATTCTCAGTCCCTTCGCCTTCGTTTACGATCGGATGGCGATGGCTGACTCGCTTCTTGCGGGGTTATTCATTTGGGCAATGGGATTATCAGTTTTACTTATCAAAACGGCAAGGCTTGATGTCTCTCTAATTTTGGGAGCAGTTATGGGCTTTGGGCTTCTAACCAAAAGCCCGGCGATCTTTTCAATAATTTTATTTCCGCTGTTGATAATTTTCAGACCTAAAAAAATAATTAAAATAACACTTTTATTTTTGCTTAGTGCCGGTATTGCCGAAATGGTTTTCGCTGTCCTTCGGCTTTTTCCATTATTCAATATGATTGCTTCCAAAAACGCAGAGTTCATAATTGGTTTAGCCGAGTTTTTAAAACAACCCTTTGGGCTTTTGGCGGGCAATTTAAAAAGTCTCTTGTATTGGGAGTATTTTTATTTGACATTACCCATTACTCTTCTTGTTTTATACGCCGTATATAAAGGTCTAAAGAAAAATCCGGTAGAAACTATAATCCTTTTTTCCTATTTCCTGTTTCCTGTGATCGCAATTGCCACTTTTAATAAGGTTATTTATGCTCGCTATTTGCTAATGCTTACTATGCCAATATTAATTTTGGCGGCGTATGGACTATCGAAGTTAAAAGCGATTTTTTACTTGCCAATTTTTTCGGTAGCGATTTATACACTGACAATGTTGGTCATAAACCCTGTTCATGCCCCGTTGTTGCAGGCGGACAGGGATCAGTATATTGACGGTTGGGCGGCGGGGGATGGGATAGTGGAAATGCGTAATTATTTGCAAAATAAATCTGGAGTTTTGGCAACCGAAGGGACATTTGGGTTAATGCCGTTTGCCCTTGAACTTTATCAAAAAGAATATCCAAAATTAGAAATTAAACCCTATTGGCCCCTGCCGGAAAAACTTCCTGTTAACACCGATTATTTGATTATTTACCAGCGGCCCGATTATCCCAAAGATTACAAACTTGAAGAACTCCTCCGCTTCCGCCAAGGTTACAGCAATAATTATTTGAGACTTTATAAGGTAATTAAACCATAATTTTAGCTTGAATTTTTATCAGCACAGGCTTGCCATTTTACGGAAAAATATCCTTTAATCGCAACCTTGCTGAATATTGATCGCTCTTTTCGTTTTATTACAATAATACGTAATATTGTAGTGAATTTATGGGTTTTTTAAAAAAATATTTACATATATTTTTATTTTTGGGAATTATTTTATTGGCTGGTTTTTTGAGGTTGTACAGATTGGGAGAGGTGCCGCCGAGTTTAGATTGGGATGAGGCGAGTATTGGGTGGAATGCGTATTCACTTTTGAAAACCGGCACCGATGAATACGGTAAGGCTTGGCCGGTGTCCATTCGCTCCTTTAATGATTACAAGCCACCCATGTATGTTTACGCGGCCATTCCCTCAATTGCAAATTTTGGGTTAAATGAGTTTTCTGTCCGCTTACCGTCGGCAATAGCGGGAATATTGTTGGTTGCCGTTACTTTTTTCCTTTGTCGTGGATTGAAACTACAATTGTTCCATTGTTATATTGCTACATTGCTAATTGCCATATCTCCTTGGTCAATTCAGTTTTCAAGAGGAGCGTTTGAGGCGAATTTAGCCCTGTTATTCTTTGTTTTAGGTGCTTATTTTTTGTTAAAGTGGCCGTTTTTATCCGTAATCCCTTTCGTCTTAAGTATTTATTCTTATCACAGCGCCCGTCTTGTCATTCCCGCATTTTTATTCTTGTATTTTATTTTTAATTTTAAATTTTTGATTCCCCGATGGAAATATTTGCTTCTCTATATGGTATTCATGCTTCTGTTGTTATACCCTTTGGTTCGAAACTCACTCCATACCGGGGCGGTAACCGCCCGATTGGCTACCGTTGGCGCAGTGCAAAATGTCAGGGAATACGCCAAAAATTATCTATCCCATTATAATTTTGATTTTCTATTTTTAACGGCGGATAATAACAACCGGCATCACGCACCGGACGTGGGGCTTCTTTATCTGGCAGAACTGCCGTTTCTAATTGCGGGGTTTTATTTTTTAGCTAAAAACAAACCAAGTTGGTCAAAATTTATTTTAATTTGGTTAGCCGCCGCTCCCGTGGCTTCATCGTTAGTCAATGATGCTCCCCACGCCATTCGTTCGCTAATGTTTCTTCCGGTTTTTCAAATTGTCGTTGCTTACGGAATGTTAAATATAGTTCAAAGTTTAAAGTTTAAAAGTTTAATTGTTATTGCCTTTATTCTAAATTCTATATTCTATATTCATCAATATTTTATTCATGCCCCGATAGAGTACGCGAAAGATTGGCAATATGGCTATGAGCAGGTAGTCGAAAAAGTCTTGCAAGTAGAAAAAAATTACGAAACAATTTATGTCACAAATTATTATGACCAGCCATATATTTATTTTCTGTTTTACGGCCGGATTGATCCGATTGTTAAAAATTCCGGCTATTTTTATCAAGGAATGGATAAGTACGAGTTTGGAATTCAAAATTCAAAATTCAAAATTCAAAATTCACTTTATGTCCTGGCCCCGGAGGAATTAAACAGTAAGTATCAAGTTTTTGATCAGGTAAATTTTCCATCTGGTGAACCCGCTTTCCTTTTTGCTACAATTAGGCGATGAAAAAACCATATTTATCAGTAGTTATTCCCGCATACAACGAAGCGAAGAATTTTCACGATGGTTTATTGGATCCGGCCATAAAATATTTGGCCAGACAAAAATATGATTTTGAAGTCATTTTTGTTAATGATGGGTCAACTGACAACACCGAAAAATTATTGACCGCTTTTTGCCGTGCCCATTCCGGCTATCGATTAAAAACTATTGCTCATGGGGGCAAAGCGGCAGCCGTTACCGCCGGAATGCTGGCGGCCAAAGGGGAAATTATTTTGTTTACCGATTTTGATCAGTCGACCCCGCTTTATCAGGTCGAGAAATTTATAGAAGTTCACAAAAATGGAGCGGACATTGTAATCGGTGATCGTAATGTTATAAACATGAATAATAAAGTTTTGCGTCGGATTAGAAGTTGGGTTTTTTTAATTCTTGTTCAAACAGTTTTATTACCCGGAGTTAGGGACAGTCAGTGTGGGTTTAAATCTTTTAAAAATAATTTTGCCAAGAAAATTTTTAAAAATCTTTTAGTCACTAAATCAGAAAAGGTGCTGGGCGGTTATATGGGGGCTTTTGATGTTGAGGCTTTATTTTTAGGACAGAAATTGGGAGCTAAAATTGAACAGGTACCGGTTGAGTGGAACAAGGTTGAGGGCACGAGACTTAATCCATTAATTGAACCGCTAAAAATGATTAGAGATGTTTTTAAAATCAAAATTTTTGGAATGTTAGGAAAATATGATAATCTCACAAACACCACTGCGAATTAGTTTTTTGGGTGGAAATACGGATTTTCCCCAGTTTTACGAAAAATACGGTGGTTGTGTTTTAACAACGGCAATTAATAAGTACATCTACTGTATCGTTACCAAACGATTCGACAATAAGATTTATGTCAACTGGTCAAAAAAAGAAATTGTTGATAATGTTTCTCAAATAGAACATGAATTAGTGAAAGAAGCCCTAATCAAAACAAAAATTAACAAGGGAATCGAAATAACCTTTCTGTCAGATATCCCTGCCGAGGGATCAGGTCTTGGGTCGTCATCCAGCGTTACCGTAGGTCTTTTAAACGCTCTCTATCATTATCTGGGGGAAAAACCTTCTTCGGAAAAATTAGCCGCCCAGGCTTGCGAAATAGAGATTGAAATTCTAAGGAAACCCATAGGAGTACAAGATCAGTACATCGCCGCGTACGGGGGTTTGCGGTTTTTTACTTTTGACCGCCAGATAACCAGCGAGAAAATTGATTTAGAAGATGGATTGCTTGATGATTTAAATAATAATTTAATGATGTTTTATACCGGCCGGACAAGAAAATCAGGTCAGATTCTAACAATGGTCAAAGATAAGATGTCAACAAATAATAAAAAACTTTTGGAAACAAAAAAACTGGCTCTTGAGGGCTATAGAAAATTAAACCAAGGCAATGTTTTAGCCATTGGTAAGTTAATGCATAAACACTGGTTGATAAAAAAGAGTTTGGCCCAAAATATCTCTGATTCGGAAATTGACAGGTTATACGCGAAGGCTCTAAAAGCCGGCGCTGTTGGCGGCAAGATTGCGGGAGCCGGCGGCGGTGGATTTTTACTCTTGATGGTCCCATATCATGCCAGAGCCAATGTCAGAAAAGTCTTGAGCGGGCTTAGGGAAATGCCGTTTCGTATAGAGCCGGAAGGGAGTAAAATAATATTCAATTATAGAAACAATTAACATGAAAGTATTAATCATTGGCGGCGCAGGGTTTATCGGTAGCCACACGGCAGACGAGTTAGCACGGCGGGGATACGAAATAAAGATACTGGACAATCTCTCGCCGAAAACCCATTTTGGTAAATGGCCGGATTATTTACATCCGGATTATGAGAAAGTTGAGGGTGACGTTCGCGATCCGGACCAGCTCCTTTCGGCCATGTCCGGGGTCGATTACATCATAAATCTGGCTGCCTTGATGGATTTAATGCCTGACTTTTCCGCTTTTTTTGATACTAATGTCACGCCTACGGCGAGAATCTTCGAGCACATTTTAGCCAAAAATTTACCGGTCAAAAAAGTCGTCGTAGCCTCATCCCAGTTTACTTATGGAGAGGGTCGCTGGAATTGCAATAAAGACGGCGTCGTCTTTCCGAAATTGCGCGGTCCCGAACAACTTTCGGAAAAACAATGGGACCCGCTGTGCCCCGTTTGTGGCGGTGGAATCGAGCCCTTGGAGAACCTTGAAACTCATCAGGATCCTCCCAATCAGTACGCAATTTCTAAATACACGCAGGAATTAATCGCGATTAAGATAGGGAGACAGTACAAAATTCCCGCTGTTGCCATGCGGTATTCCATAGTTCACGGCCCGAGACAGTCGCTCAAAAATGCCTATTCCGGGGCCTTACGCATTTTTGCCATGAAGATGCTAAAAGACGAGGCCCCTCCAATTTACGAGGATGGCCTAATGCGCCGCGATTTTGTTTCTGTTTATGATGTCGCCCGAGCCAATGCCGATGTCTTGGAAAATGACATGGCAAATTGGGAAAATTATAACGTGGGAGCGGGAAGGTACTATACCGTTATTGATTTGGCAAAAATGATAATGCGGAAACTCAATAAGAATTTTGCTCTGAATACCACCGGCCAATTTAGAGTCGGGGACATAAGGCACGCGGTTTCAAGCGTCTCCAAACTCCGATCAATCGGATGGAAGCCGGAGGATTCGGAAGAAAGAATTCTTGACATCTACCTTGACTGGCTTAAAACGGAGATAAAAAAACAGGATTATTACTCGTTTCTTGCCGAGGCGGAATCCAAAATGGCAGCGGCGGGAGTTGTAAAAGGATGAAACTTTCGGTTTGTCTGTTATGTCTAGACGAAGAGAAAAACCTTAAACGGTGCCTTGATGCCGTTAAAGATATTGCCGGCGAGATTGTTATTGGTATTGATGATAAAACTACGGATAAAACGGAGGAAATTGCTAAAAAATACACTAAAAATGTTTTTGTTTTAAAACATAATGATAATTTTCATCTGCTAAAAAAACAGGTTATCGAAAAATGCCAAAGTGACTGGATTCTCCAACTCGACGCCGATGAAGTTGTAACTCCAGAACTGGCCAAGGAAATAAAAGAGAAATTAAGTTTTAATCCTGCGGAAAACGGATTTTGGATTCCTAGGTTAAATTACTTCTTGGGAAAATATTTGAAAAAAGGGGGAGCATACCCCGACCCCACAATGCGGTTGTATCGAAAACAATTCGCAAAATTACCGGCGATCGATGTTCATGAACAGGCTGTTGTTGTCGGTAAAATAGGAAATTTGAAGAACTATATGGAACACTATGGAGATCCAACTTTTTGGCATTATATTAACCGGTTTAACAGGTATACGGATTTGGAGGCCAAGACCGTAACAGGGGGATTAATTTCAAATTTAGTCATCAAACCGCTGATTGATCCCCGGCAGGGTTTTCTAACTATTTATTTTCGCCATTTGGGTTTTTTAGACGGTTTCCCCGGTTTTGTTTGGGCTTTATTTTCCTCACTCCACTTTCCTGTCGCCTATTTAAAGCATCTTGAGTCCAAAACATTAAACAAGTAAGTTCACTACGATATTACGTAATATCGTAGTGAACTAATAAAATGGCGAGATTATCGAAATACCCGTTGACGGCAGATGTGTGGGAGGTCATCAGTGATGACTATTACGATCTTGTTGCCTCCCTTTCGGATAAAGAGGAAATCAAGGGGTTTTTCGAGGAATTTTTTACCACGACGGAAAAAGTAATGTTTATTAAAAGATTTGCCGTCGCTCTCCTGCTTTCGGAAAATTTTAAATATGAGGAGATAACCAAAACATTAAAAGTCAGCCCGTCGACCATCTTTACTGTTCAAAATTCTCTCAACCGAGGTATATATATTTCCCAAGTTTTGGAAAAAATAAAATCAAGAAAAAACATCAAGATATTTTTTAAAAATATCGCGAACGCGCTTTTATTATTAAAACCCCCGGGTCCGTCCAAAAAGGACTATGCCCGCTTTTTGAATCCTGATTTTACAGATTTTAAAGAACAAAAAGATTGGGACCGGAAAAGAAAAACTTTAGTTTGGGAAACGACAAACCGTTCCCATCATTCACTTCGATAATACGTAATATCGTAGTAGAGAGTTATGAGGAAGAATATTATTTTGATTTTTTCCGTTTTGGTGATTGTTTTTTTGGGGTATCAGCAGAGATGGTACGATCTTTTAAAGGGGGACTTGTTGGGGACCTATTATCCCTTGTCCCGATATTTTTTGTCCCATGGAGACCTAGCAAGCTTTACCAGCGTTTCTTCCTACCCTCCGGGAGCCAACCTGTTCTTTTTATTGCTGCCGGCGCTTTCCCCAAAATTTTATGAACCGGCGTTTATAACTGTTATAGCCTCATCATATTTTTGATCGCAAAATTAACCCAAAAGCCCCCGCTTCTGGCCAAGACGGATATCGCCGCCGGCCCGGTAATCTAATTTCATTTTGATCTATTGCCTATGTTATTTGTTCTTATGGCTGATGTTTTTTTATGATTTTATCTACTGTCCGATGCAGAAGCGTTTTCTCATGGGGAATCTTGTTTATGCTATCCATGGTTTTTATTTTCATTTTGTGCCTATTTCTTGCGGGATAAAATCGGTCGACAATTATTTTTCAAGTTAACGGTTCGTGCTACTGCGATAACCGATCCTGACCTGCATGGGATAGAGTTTGTCGATGCCCGCCGGAATTTTTCTCCCTTATTTTCTTGGCCACACCCGGATATTTATGCTGATAAGTCCGGGTTTTATGGCTTTAATTTATCTGTTTATGATTTTAAAGAAAAAAATTTTCAGGGTTCCCAATTTCCTGTCAATAATTCTTTTTTTAATTGTTTCTTCATCGTTATTTTCTCCGCGATTCCTTATCTGGTCGGCGATATTGATCCTTATGATAAATAGCACGGATAAATTCGTTATTTTTACGATGCTAGCGACTTTTTGTTAGTTATTTTAACGGGTTGTTTGCTATACTTAACCTATGAAGGTCGCGCTGGTTAGACCGCCGATTGCCGGACACGGGTCAAGGGGAGTTGGATTTTACGGCCAACGGCTTTTTGAGGCTTTGCAAAAAATTGTTAATGTTTCATGGCTGGATTTTTCTTTAGACCCGTTTCAGAATTTTGATATAGTCCACTATCCCTATTTTGATTTGTTTTGGCCAACACTACCACCAATTCGAAGTTATAAAACAGTTGTCACTTTACACGATTTAACTCCGTTAAAATTTCCGGACCGTTTCCCGTTGGGGATTAGAGCTAAAATTATTTGGCCGTGGCAAAAGTTTTTATTACAGCATGTTAATGCGGTCTTAACAGACTCAAAGACATCGCAATGGGATATTAAAAATATAACAGGAGTTGATAGTTTTGTAACTTATCTTGCCGCCGATCCGATCTTCAAACCTTTAAACCTTAAACGCTCAAATTTTGCGCTGTATGTCGGCGGGGGGAATTGGAATAAAAACGTTATTAGTTTAATTTATGCCTGTAAAAAAATAAAACAGAAATTAATTCTTGTCGGGAAGGAATTTTTACAGAGACCGGCAACAAATATAGAAACGGAACCTTTATTGGAAATACAAAAATACATTGACGGCAGGAATGTCGTTGCCTTAGGTTTCGTTCCGACGGGGGAATTGGTAAAACTTTACAATCAAGCAAGGGCTTATGTCCAGCCGTCCGTTTATGAGGGATTCGGACTGCCGGTTTTAGAGGCGATGGCTTGCGGGACGCCGGTTGTCTGCGGCAAAAACAGCTCTTTGGTAGAAATCGGGGGTGACGCGGTAACGTATGCGGATGTAACAAACATAGATGGTCTGGCCGAAAATATCGAAAAAGTTAAAACGACAGGAAAAGAAGTCGAACAATCAAAAAAGTTTAGTTGGGAAAAATGCGCCAGGGAAACGTATGAAGTTTATAAAAAAATATAAATTTGTCTTTTTGATCTTTTTGTTTTGGCGTCTCGGATTATTTCTAACCGGACTTATCAGTTTTAACCTGCTGCCGTTTAGAGCGAGTTTCCCATACGTTTTCGAATCTTTAATTTCCACCGGCCTTCCCCAATACATTTGGCACTGGGCGAATTTTGACGGTGTCCACTACTTAGTAATTTCCCAGTTTGGCTACGACGGCATGATTAACAACGAACAGGTCTTTTTCCCTCTGTACCCCTTGCTTATAAAATTGTTTGGCGGAGGGCTGATAACGGCATTACTCATCTCCAACATTTTTGCCCTGTTTTCCGGGCTGACAATTTATAAATACTTCGGCAGATGGCCCGCGATATTTTTTTACGCTTTCCCTACCGCTTTTTTTCTTGGAAGCGTTTATACAGAAAGCCTGTTTATTTTTTTGGTTTTGTTGACCTTTTATAAAAATAAATTATTCGGGTTTCTTGCCGGTCTGACAAGATTGTTTGGCGGGTTCACGGGAATTATCGGGGCTTTGGGGGTTTTTGGGTATATGGTATATTTAAAGCTGATTTTTGATAACCCGCTGTTATTTTTGTTTAATCAGGGTGGGTTTAATAATAACCGGGCAAGTTCATTAGCGGAACTCATCACTCCACCGCAAACGGTTTTTCGCTATTTAAAAATCTTTTTTACCGCCGATCCCGCAAATATCGCTTTTTGGGTTTCGCTTTTGGAAATATCTTCATTTATTTTTGCCGCGGGCGTTTTAATTTACCTTACTTATAAACGGAAATTTAACCTTTGGATTTTGGTTTATTGCTGGGCGGTAATAATTGTTCCTTCTTTAACCGGCACGTTGACATCTCTGCCCCGATACATTCTGGTTTTATTTCCGGTCTACGTCTTCCTCGGCGGCTTGAATTTAAAGTTGAAATTATTTCTGACGGTAATTTTTGCTATACTTCAGGCATTATTAGCCGCATTATTTTTACGCGGTTACTTTATCGCATGAATTTAGTAATTGTTGTTCCGGCTTGGAACGAGGAAAAAACCATAGCCGGGGTCATTTCTGATCTTAAAAACCACGGTTACAATAACATTGTGGTTGTTGACGACGGTTCAGTAGATAATTCAGGGGTTAGGGCAAAGGGGTTAGGGGCCAGAGTTCTTACCCACATTGTCAATCGGGGATTGGGGGCGGCTCTTGGAACCGGGTTTGCGTACGCCAAAAGTTTTGGGGCCGATGTTGTTGTCACCTTTGACTCTGATGGTCAACATAACGCCGAAGATATTAAAAATTTGGTTAAACCGATCGTGAACAACACAGCCGATGTTGTTATCGGCAGCCGGATGACTGCGTATCGCAAGTTGATGCCTGTAAGCCGGTTGCTGATTTCCTATTTGGCTAACCTCCTAACTTATTTGTTGTATGGTTTTTGGTCGTCCGATTCTCAATCCGGGCTTCGGGCGTTTAATAAGAAAGCTCTCGAAAAAATCGTTATTAAAACCGACCGGATGGAAATTTCCAGTGAATTTTTAAAAGAGATAAAAAGAAACAAATTAAGGTACGCCGAGGTTCCCATAAAACCCGTGTTTTTAAAGGGCCGGATCGGTCAGGACAACAAAGGCTACTGGAATTCAATCAGTATCGGAGTTAAAATGCTGTTGAGGCTTTTCAGATGATTATTATCCAAGCAGTTTTAATAGTTTTCTTCCTGTTTGCCCTTTCAAGGGTCTGGTTGAGGTTTCATGGGGGGCAAATAAAAGCCATGGAGTTTGTTTTTTGGGCGACAGTCTTTACCATGGCCGTTGTCGGGGTGGCCTTGCCTTCGGAGGTTTCTAAACTGGCGGCGGTTTTAGGCGTCGGCCGGGGGGTTGATTTGATCATCTATGCGTCCATTGCTTTACTATTCTACCTCGTGTTTCGCCTTTACGTTTTTCTTGAGGATGTTCGTCATGAAATTACCGAAGTTGTTCGTAAAATAGCCCTTAAAAAATGAGGATTCTCTTTCTTACAGAATTTTTTCCGACGAAAATTAACGGCGAAATTTCCGGCGGAGCCGAATCAAGAACTTATTATTTAGCAAAAGAACTTGCCAAAAAACATGAAGTGTCTGTAATAACGGCTTTATTACCAAATTCCCAAGCCAAGGAATCGTGGGGTAAATTAAAAATATTCAGAGTAGGTCGGGAATATAAATATGTTCAAACCGGTAATTTCTTGAACAGATTTTTGTTTTTTATTAGCGCGATGGTTCAAGGTTTAAAGTTTAAGGTTGGGATAATTGATGCCAACAGCACGCCAACTTATCTTGCCGCGTGGCTTATCGCTTTGTTTAAAAATTGCAAAACGGTTTTTTGGATTCCTGATGTTGTTGGGTTTAAACAGGCAATTAAGCATTTTGGTTTTGTTGTTGGTTTTCTTGAAGCAGTGTTTGAATTAGTAAGTATTTATTTTTTCCGGGCGGATAAAACCATTGCTTTGAGCAAAACGACAAAAAATAAATTATTAAAATTAGAGTTTGACGAACATAATCTTAAGGTCGTTTATCCGGGCTTATGATTTTAATTTCTGTTAACAGGCTGGTTAATTACAAGAGAAATGATCTGGCTGTTAAAGCCGCGGTAAAATGCGGTCTAAAGTATTGGATTATTGGAGAGGGGGAAGAAAAAGATAATCTAAAAAATGAAAATGTTGTGTTGTGCGGAAATTTACCCCATGAAGAAGTGATGAAAAAATATCAGCAAGCGGATATTTTTTGTCTGCCGTCGGAAGTGGAAGGTTTTGGGATTGCAACTTTAGAAGCTATGGCCGCCGGTTTGCCGTTTGTAAATTCCGATATCCCCGTTCATCAGGAAATTGTTGTAGCCAGTAACGCCGGCCTCTTATTTAAATCTGGTGATTGGCGGGATTTGGCAGCCAAATTAAAACTTTTGATGGCGGATAAAAAACTGTACAAAGAATTAAGTGTTAATGCCCTGAAATTTGCCAAAAAATACACTTTGAAAAGAATGGTTAAGGAGACAGAGGAAATTTATGAAGATTTGTTACATAATTGATGCCTGGATGCCGGTATGGGGAGGAGGGCAGGAGCATGTCAAACAAGTTGCAAAACTTGTTGGAGCAGACATAATCCACCCGAATAATAACTTTTTTAGCTTCAAAGATCGGGTTTTATTTACATTATGGACAATTAAATTCTATTTAACCTCCGATTATGACATTTACCACAGCCATACTTTTTCCACTGATGTCTTTTTACCACTTGTTCGAGTTAGGGGTAAAAAGGCGGTAATAACTTTGCACGGCAGAGGAAAAAATTTAATTGGCGGGGGTTTCTTTAACAAGTTAGGTATTCCAAAGTTTTTGCAATGGTTGATTTTGGAAGTTTGGCCGTATGATGCGCGGTTTACGGCCGGAGATTACAAAAATTTTATAAAAGTTGGCAATGGGGTTAATGTTGAAGATTTTGATAGATTCCGGGTCAAGCCCGGAATGACAAAAAAGAAATTTAAAATATTTTGGATTGGTAGAAGGTATGATCCGGTTAAAGGAGTTAAATATTTAGAAGAAGCAGTTAGGGGATTAGATGTTGAATTGGATATTGCAGAGAATGTTTATGGGGAGGAAAAAATTAAAAGATTTAAATCGGCCGACCTTTTTGTGTTGCCGTCGCTGTCTGAAGGTTTCCCGGTCGTTTTGCTCGAAGCCATGGCGGCAAGATTACCAATTATTACTACCGATGTTGGAGATTGCAAAAAGCTTGTAGAATCAGCCGGGTGCGGAATGGTAGTTGATTCTGTTGACGATTTGCGCCCCGCTATCATTAAAGTGATGAAATCAAAAGATTTAAAAAAGATGGGAGAAAGGGGGTATAAATATGTCAGAAAAAATTACGCATGGAGTAAAGTCGCCGCTTTTTATAATTCTTGCTATTGCCGTCTTAATTCTTAGTTTTAATATTGACAAACCTTTCTGGGGGCATCATGACTGGAATGGAGTGTACTGGGGGCAGGTGGCGAAGAATTTTGCCTTAAACGGGCCTCTGGTGACCAGATTTGCCATGGATTTGGGTGGGGGGAATCTTAATTTTCATTTTTTCCCCACTTTTACGCTTATTTGGGCGACTTTTTTTAAACTTTTTGGCGTTGCCAATTGGGTTTCCCGGCTTCTTGCCATTAGTTTTTCTCTCGGATCACTTTTAGTTTTTTATAAAATAGCAGCTAAATTTTTTGATACGAAAACGGCAATTACGGCGTGTTTGCTATGGATTGCCACGCCGATGTTTATCTATTTTGGCAAAATGCCGGTCCACGAAATCCCCTTAATGTTTTTCGTTCTGCAAGCATTTTGGTTTTATTTGACTAATAATTTTCGGGGGACGGTAGTCAGCGGCCTATTGGCAATGCTTATTACCTGGTCCGGCTTTTTTCTTGTTCCGGTTTTAGTTTTATCTAACAAACGATATTGGATTTTAATACCAATTGCTATTGGACTTTTTGGACTTCATTTGACTCACGATTATATTGTTACCGGTGATCCGTTGGGCGGGGGACTAAAAGAAATATTCTTAATGAGAACTTCCGGGGGAAATTTATCTTGGTATTTGTGGTACTTGAAAACATTAGCTAGTTGGGCGTGGGCCTATTTCTTTTTACTGATACCCATTTCCATAATTGGACTAATATTTAAACCCAATAAAATTCTCGGATTATTTTTACTTTTTGGACTTTTCTATCCGGTTGTTTTCCGTGACGCGGCCTCCCGGCATGATTATCTGCTTATCTATTTTTGGCCGTTTATCTGCCTTTCCGCGGCGTTATTTTTTACTACGATATTTCGTAATATCGTAGTGAAAGTTTTGATAATATTTATAGCGGTTTTTTTATATTTCCGGTGGGATTTTATTGCGGCGCTGCAACAAAGCAGTCTCTTTAGAGAAAGCGTATTAATCGGGAAGTTTATTAAAGACAAAACAATCTCCGGAGATAAAGTCCAAATATTAAGTTTTGACACAAGTTTGCCTTTCGATGGCTGGTTCGCGGGTTACTATTCTGACCGGCCGGTTGTTTATACCACTAATCCAAAAGAAATTAATTATAATTACAAAGTTTTTTCGTACTTTCCCGGCGGGAAAATAATCGCCGGGGCCGAGATTAACAACAACGGGACGAAATAAATGCTCCAATAATCGCGAGTGGCGTCAATTTTTCCGAAAAAGGCCATAAAAAAGGTAAACAGGAAGAAAGGTAGATAGGTTGATAGCAGAAAAAATCTTTTATTTTTTAACGCAAAAAGTGTTGTAATAAAAAACAAAATTAGTAATGGTCTGTAAACACCGAACAAATAATTCCAAGAACTGTAGGCAAAAATGGAATGAAGAGTTCGCCAGTCTCCGTTTGTATAACCTCGTAAAATATCCGTCGGAAAACTAAAAATATTAGCTAAATGAAAAATATAATAAATAATAAATAAAATATAAAATTTTAAATAAATTTTAAATTTACTCAAAGTAAGAAAAAAGATAGGAATAATAAATAGTTCCCGGCACATTACAGATAACAAAAAGAATAATCCGGATAGATGATATTTCTTATGGATATTGGCGGTGAGACCAAAGACGAGAAGGGCCATGCCCCACCATTCCGGTTGCAGGATTGTCAGATCGACAAGCGAATAGTGCAGATAGGGCCATAAAATAAGGGGCGAAAGAATATTTTTGGTAATCAAGTATGAGCAGATAATAATTGCCGTTAAAAATATTTGCCACAACAGATAAATAGGCAGATATTTCCACAGGTAAAATATAAACGGTTGCCGCCAGGCATTGATATCCGGTTGCCACTTACCCTGCAGGTTGCTCATGCTTTCATAAAACGCCGGATAAAAATTCTGGCCCTTTTTCATAAGTTGGGTGGTTTTTAAAAACGCCCTCATGTCTGTCGTGTATTTATTTCCCAAAGGTTCAGATAGCTGGCTTACTACTTTTTGGTCGGTTGACAAGAAAATTTGTAAGATAATAAAAACAAGAATAAAAATCTTCAGCATTAGTAATATAATAATAGCACCATGAAATTACTGGCGATCGCGGGGGATATTGATTTGCAAAGAATCGGCGGCGCAGAGGCTCATTTTGTCGAGGTTTTAAAGCGAATTGCTCCGAAATTGGGAAAAGTTACCGTTTTGGTAGGCGAAAACACAAGTTTAAGAAATTTATTCATTAATCAACCAAATGTCGAAATTGTCAAAATAAAATATCCAAAAATTAAAAATCTCTCTTGGTTTTTCTATCCGCTTGCCGCTATCCCCTATACGCTACATTATGATTTTGACTTAATTTGGTTAAAACAGGAATATCTGGTTAACGCCGGAGTTATAATTAAATGGTTGACCGGTAAACCCCTTTATGTGACTTGCCAGAATCCCAATGTGGCCAGTGAGGAATGGAATTTTCCATTTAAAATTTTTGATTTTGTATTAATGTTTGGTTTAAGATTTGCTGATACGGTGGCGGCAGTAAGCAGTTACAGCGCCAATTTGGCTAAAAGATACGGGGCAAAAAGAGTTGTTATTATTCCTAACGGCGTATGTATAAAATAATTACCACCTCATCGTTGATTCAGAGAAACGGTATCGATACTTTAATCGAAGCCTGCGGGTTTTTAAAGATGGACTGGGAATTAACTATTGCCGGCGACGGACCGCTTAAAAATGATTTAGAAAATTTAGCAGTAAAATTGGGAATAATTAATCGCATAAAATTTTTAGGACGAATTCCCTCAGAAAAGATCGATGATTTATTAAAAAATAATAATTTGTTTGTTCGCGTTTCCCGCCATGAGGGTTTTGGCAATTCCTTTATCGAAGCCATGGCGGCGGGTGTTCCGGTGATCGGAACTGCCGTCGGGGGTATTGTTGATTTTCTTTTTGATAATAAAACCGGTTTTATTGTCCCGGTCGATGACCCGAAAGCTCTGACAGAAAAAATAATGTATGTAGTTGAAAATGCCGAAAAAGTCAAAAAAATTACGGAAGCGGCAAAAAAATTGGTGGAGGAGAATTACGATTGGGATATTATCGCCAAAAAAGTTTTAAAGGAGATGTTTACATGCTTATAAAATTACTTCTTGGTTTTGCCGTGGCGCTTTTTTTAACTTACCCAGCCAGTGTTTTAACCGCCATTATTGAGGGTCAATCCTGGGCGGCCATCAATTCTTTCCATTTTCCAACTTCATTTTTTAGTTATTTCCTGATCGCTTTTCCGGTTTTTGTAATCATCACAAAATTTACTTCGATATTTCGAAATATCGAAGTAAATAAGATACCATTCGGGTTAATTATGATTATTTTAGTTTATAGCGTGCTTGTTTTTTGGAATCTTGGCGGCGCGGATATTCTTGGTGATGACTATGATCTTGCCTATCAGGCTTACAACCTCCAGGACGGTATACAAGCGGCCCGGAAGGCATTTGTAATTTCTTACAATACCCACCCGCCATTATTTATGTCCATTAAACATTACTGGTTTCAAATTGTGCACCCGTGGGGGCTTGACACCATGCCTTCATGGGCTTACCGGGGGATGGAGGGTATTATGGGGATCGCGGTTATTCTTACAATCTACACGATTACGAAAAATTACTTCGCTACAGCGTTGCTCGCCGTTAATAATTACATGATTATGATGGGACGGGTTTATCTGCGGGAAATGTATTTAACATTTTTTATCACTTTATCCATTTATTTTTTCCAGAAAAGAAATTATCTGATTACGGCGTTTTTAATCAGCTGCGGGTTGCTGATAAAAACTTCAGCAATTGTAGTGTTACCCGTATTTTTACTAATTTTAATTTATCGAAAGGATATAAAGAACATAATTTTTATAATATTTATAATTTTTATAATATATTTTCCGGTTTTACTTTATAACTTTCTAGCTTTCATAACGACTGGTCACCTGGACGCGACTTTTTCTAAAATATTCGGTTTGGCTCATCCGTTTTTAACCGGTTCCGCAAGTCCGATAGAAAATATTAAAAATATCTATCTATATTTAAAAGACATCTATAGCTTACCAGTACTAATTATTTTTGTTATATCATCGTTACTATTCATTCGTAACATTTATATCTTAATTCTTATCTCTTCACTCTTATTTTTTGTATTTGGTGGGCCACTACGTGAGTATTATTTATTATTTTTGACAATTCCCTTTGTAATATTAACTGCTAAATTACCCAAAATAATACTGTTCCCATTAATTATTTTCTCACTAGGTTACCCCCTTTCGGGAAACTCAAATATCCGTAAAATCTACGAGCCGTCTTATGGCTGGCCGAAGCTCGCACAAAAAGTGAAAACAATCTATAAACCGGGAGATTGTTTGGAAAAATCCGGCGGGGTAAATGATCTTGCCATGCGCGCCTACTTTCAAACAGACTCTGTCCTAAATTATCCCCATTACTATAGAATGTGCGACGAAATCGCTAGTCCCGCAAAAAAGTTTAAGATCATTTATAATCCACGGGGGGTTGTGGAGTTTTATGAGGTTGCCATTCAATAGATTTTATCAACAGTTCAGGTCGGCAAGGTTGTGGTCAAACCGTGAGCTAAAAAAAATCGCCCCTCTTTTTCGAGGTGATGTTGTCAATGTCAGCGGTTGGGAGGATGACGATAAGGAAGGAGGTAAATACTCAAACTATTTTACCGGCAAAAACAGCTACCGCGTAACCAATTACAAAGGGATGAGGGGTTTCGGGGGGACAGGCGAGGAGATATTTTTGGACCTTGAGGAAAAAATACCCGACCGTTTGAGAAGCAAGTTCGATGTGGTTTTTAATCATACCACTTTGGAGCATATATTTGACGTGACTACCGCGTTTTCGAATCTTTGCTCGCTTACGAGAGACGTCCTTATTATTGTCGTGCCGTTTGTTCAGGTAATGCATGCGGCTAAGGATAAATCATATCTTGATTATTGGCGCTTTACCCCACACTCTTTAAGAAGACTTTTTGAGGCTAATAATCTTAAATTAATATACCTTTCAGCCAACGACAGAAGCGAAAGTATTTATTTATTTGCTGTTGGGAGCCGCCACCCGCGTCGGTGGATCCGAAAGCTGGGAGAATACGATAAATCAATCTTTGAACGTTTGGGTTGAGAGTATAATCACGTAAAGTATATGAAAAAAGCAATTCAAGCCGGTTATCGAACATTATTTTATTTTATGGTAAAAGCCAGAAGTTTTTGGTGGAAGCGGGTAATGGGAGCAATGGGCGACGGCTCGCTGGTTTTCGGGCGAATTACGGTATTGTGTCCGGAAAATGTCGTTATCGGCAAATTATCCACCTTGAATGAGGGGGTTGTTCTTAATGCCCGGGCGCCGATCGTAATCGGCGATTTTGTTCATATTTCTCCCGGGGCGATTCTCACTGCCGGCGGTCTTAATCCACGACCGAAGCCCCCAAGATCACATATCGCGGAAGCCATTCGGATTAAGAATCGGGTTTGGATTGGAGCGGGGGCGGTGGTTTTACCCGGGGTAACGATCGGAACCGGAAGCATCCTTGCCGCCGGAGGCGTAGCGACGAAAACGATTCCCCCGGGTGAGGTCTGGGGTGGAGTTCCGGCCAAGTTCATAAAAAAACTATGAGAGTGGTTTTTATCGGTAACGACACAAGTATAATAACCGGAACAAACGGAGATTCCCGATTGAGGCAGTTGGAATACGCCAAGCATTTTGATATCTTAGCCATAATAATTTTTTCTCTAAAAAAGGACGGGTTAAGGGAGGAATTGATCGGTAAATTAAGACTAATCCCCACCAATTCCGATACCCGTTGGCATTATATCCCTGATTCTTTAAAAATTTTAAAAACTTTAAAAAATTACGAGGTGATTTCCGCCCAGGACCCCTTTATTGCCGGTTTTACCGGTGTTTTGGGAAAGCTATTTTTTGGTTTTAAGCTTAACATTCAGTTGCACGTTGACCTGTTTTCCAGTGGCTCATTTAAAAAGGAAAGCTTCCAGAATTTTATATTCTATTATTTAGCCCAGCTGACCCTGATATTTGCCGATTCCATCAGATCCGGGTCGAAGAGGTTATTAATAAACAACAAAGCTTTTTTGGCACAAGTGCCGATGGATGTAAAGTTATTTGCCGGCAAGTTCAAAAAAAGACTTTGTTATCAAATTGTGACCGTCGCAAGACTGGTGAAACAAAAAAATCTGCCAATGTTGCTTGCAGCTTTTTCTCAAATTAACAAAAAGTATCCCGGCTTAAAGCTAATCATCGTCGGGGACGGACCTCAAAGGGCCGGTCTTGCGGCTGATGCCAGAAATCTTGGGCTTGGAGACAGCGTTAAGTTCCTGGGTTACCGGACGAAACTGCAATGTGCCAAAATATATCGGCAAAGCGACCTGTTCCTCTCTTGTTCTAACTATGAAGGCTGGGGGATGGCGGTAACGGAAGCGGTAGCTGCCGGGCTTCCCGTTGCCGTAACCGATACCGGTTGCGCGGGAGAATTTGTCGTCCATAAGAAAATTTCCGGACTGGTCTCGCCGATTGGAGACCGACAGGCCTTTGTCAACAATGCTTTAACCCTCCTGCGTAACAGAAAATTTGCCGGAGAATTAGTTGTCCGTGGTCAGGATTATATCCGGACTCGATTGCAAAAAGATGAACTGGTGTCCAAATTTGTAAGAGGACTGGAGGCTACGATATGAAGTTGCTGTTCATAACTCAGTCGGTTGCTCTTAACCGCCCCGGTCCGGAAGCTTTTGTTTACGACTGGATTATGGAGCTGTCCCGGCATTTTGAATTTATAGAGGTTTTGACGTACTATTACGATCCGTTATCTAAATTGCCCGGGAATGTCAGGGTTCAAGTCATCTCCGACGGCAACAGGTTCAGTCGGACCGTCTCCCTTTTCTTTAAAGCGCTGGCGGCTCTAAAGGATTGTGACGCTGTTTTTGCCCATATTTTAGAAATTTTTGGAATTGCCGCCGGGGTTGCGGGATTGATGCTTAGAAAGAAAAGTTTTTTCTGGTACTGCCAGGGTTACGATTTGTCTAAAAATTTTTTAGCCAAGCTGGCCTTTGCCGCCGTTGGGGTAATTTTCACCTGTTCTGAGGAAGTTAAAAACCGGTATTGCCGCGAAACGGGGCTGGCAATAAAGGATAAAATTAAAGTCGTCGGTCACGGAATAAACTTGTCCCGCTACCATTTGGGCCAAAAACTCCTCTGGCCCGGGTCCGGTCAGCCGTACCGGATTCTATACGCCGGAAGAATCAGCCCAATAAAAGACTTAACCACCCTTATAAAAGCGATGATTTTGCTGAATAATAAAGGTCGGAAATATCTGCTGGACATAAAGGGTGGCTGGGGTCTAATTGATGCAAGGTTGGCTGTTTACAAAAAAGAAATTGAACGGTTAATGCAAATAGCCAACAAAGATTATAAGATGATAACCTTCGGCCGTTCCCAACCATTTCCGTATCCAAAAGTAAGCAGGATATTTAAAAATTGTCACATTTTTGTCGTCCCAAGTTTATCCAGAGCTATGGATAAACTTTTTCTGGAGTCGCTTGCCTGCAAAATTCCCACCATCGGAACGGAAATTGCTTATCCTTTCATGAAGAAAATCGTTCCCGAATTTTTGTATCACGAAAAAGATGAAGTTGATTTGGCGAGAAAAATTTCCTGGGTGACAAAAAACAGAAAGAGTGCTTTGCGGTTGACGAGAAAGGCCTCCGATTACGTACGCGAGAATTATGATCTAAAAAAATTAATCGCCGCTATTTCAGAACGCATATGCTCAAATTAAGGTGGTCCTGCCATGTCGAACCGGATAAAGACGGGGGTATATTAACTAACGTCGTCAAAATGACGGAAGATTTGAGAACGCTTCGCAAACCGATCCACCTTCATTTGTTATCCGGTGATAAGGGCGCGGCTGAAATTTTTGACTACTATAAATCTGAAATCGTCGGGAAAAAATCCAACTGGCTTTCTTTAGGAATCCATGTTCATTCCCATAAGACACGGCTGGCGGTAAAAGAATTCAAAAAAGTGTTCGGAATTCTCCCGAAGGAAATATCTTTCGGCCACTGGTCGTATGACCTTGAAGATCTCAAAACCGCCCGGAAGCTGGGCGTAAAAAGGGATTATTCCTGGGTGGCCAGAAAAAAAGGGGAAAGATTTTTTGTTAAAGATCCGTTTACTAAAAATCGAATGTCCATCATTCCGGTTGCCTGCGACCCGCTGCTTCCGGTAAACCCCTTTACCTCTTGGCGGCACTTTATAATTTTCTTTTTGCTAATTGCCGGCTATTATTTTTCTGACAGAACTTTGCATTTTAGTTTTCATTCTTATGATTGGGATTTTCTCAAGGGAAAGATATTTTTTTCGCTTCCATTAAGATATATTTTATGAAAAGCTTGTCGCCGAGGGGTCGGTGGATTTTGGGGAAAATTAAGCCCGGGAAAATTCTTCACGTGGGTTTTGCCGGGTCTGACAATGAACCGGACGTTTTATTTTCGGAGACGGTTAAACGGTTTCCCAGCAGCCGGGTTTTCGGGGTTGATACGAACCGCGGTAAGGTGAAAAAGCTGGGAAGGCCGAATACGCGGGCGGGAGACGGAAAGAACTTGCCGTACGCGCGAAACAGTTTTGACTGTGTCGTTCTGGCCGAGGTTTTGGAGCACCACATTGAGGTGTATAAATTTTTGACCGAAGCTTATCGCGTTCTTAAAACAGGGGGAATCCTGGTCCTGACAACCCCCAACCCGCATTCTTTATTTCGTTGGCTGAAACACTACCTTTTGGCTTATGAGGTGGAATCCGATCGAAATCTTGGGGATTATTTCGGCTATCGTGAGCACACAAATTTTATAGAACCTCTTTCCCTGATCCGGTTTCTTAAAAAGGCCGGTTTTAAAAAGGTGGATTTTACCACCACTAATGTTTCGTTTCCGTACCTACGGTTGGATAAATATGAACCTATTTTTAAATTTTGGCCGCTTAATCGCATAGGGACATACAGTTGTATTTGTGCTATAAAATAATTATGAGAATAATTAAGTTGCTTAAATCAACGATCTCGGGGAAGTCTTTAACCAGATTTTTATTAAATGACTCGATAGAAGAAATGAAACTGTTTCTGGCCGGCAGGATTTTAGATTTAGGCAGCGGGGCGAAACGACCCAGTTATCATAACCATATTAAAGTCGGGGAAAAAACAGAAATTGTCAGCATTGACATCTCCCCCCAAAACAAGCCTTCAATAGTTGCCGATATTTCCGAAAAAATTCCTGTGGCGACCGCGTCATGCGGGGCAATTCTTCTTATAAACACCATCCATTTGATAAAAAATCCCCAGCAATTGCTGAAGGAATGTTACCGGACGCTTCAACCCGGCGGTACTTTTGTGGCTAATTTTCCCTTGATTTGGTCGGTCGGAAATGAGCCGGTTGATTATTGGCGGTTTACCGACAACGGCGTCTGTCTGCTTCTTAACCGGGCGGGTTTTATTAAACGGACGGTCGTTCCCTACGGAGGTCACATAAGTAGCGTCTTGAGCATTATTGATAATTATTTGCCGGTGTTTTTTCGGATTTTTTTGCATCCGGCGGCCGATTTATTTGACCGTTTTTTTACCAAAATAGTCAGGCAGTATTATCCGTGCCCGATTGGCTTTTTGGTGGTCGCGTCAAAATCATCCGTTAAGTCTTCGGAAAGTAAGGTACCATCCGAGAAGGAAAGCAAAAGCTCTGCCCAGAATTCTGGAAGCAACCATCCCCGTCAGGCCGAAGGGAACAGTTAGAATTATGATCAAAAACAGCTGAACGATCGGGCCGAAACTGTTGTAGATATAAAGAGGTTTTTTGTTGGGATGGTTTTGAAGGATGGCGTAAAACAAATACGATGAAAAGAAACAAAAGGAAAGGGATATCAGTTGGGACGGAAAGACCGCGGCCATATAGTTTGGAAAATACCACGAAAAAATTATCGGGGCCAGAATGATATAAAGTAAGGAACAAAAAAAGCCGCCAACAGAGATAAAAAATATTTTTCCTTTGATTTCTTTCATAATCTCCTGATGGGGATAATTTCCGATTTTGGATATTGACAACGGGACGATAAGTTTGAACTGCGACTTGACGATTTCCGGAAGGGAAACGGCGAAAGAATAAATTGCCAGATTGACCGGTCCCAAAACCCAAAAGGCGATTAACGTGTCCGCCTGGTCGACGATGGCGGATAAAATATTAAACACGCTAAGTCTTTTGGCGAATTTAATGGTCTTGTTGTCGGACTTTGATTGGTGCGGCACAGCTTTGATCGTTTTTATATAAATTAATCCCGCCGGCAGTAACTGAATTAGATAGACTATGGAGAATAAGTAAAGAAATCCTGAAGGAAAAATCACGGCGATAACGATCAAAAATGAAGCGGAAATTATCTTTTCGATTATCGAGTATACGGCACCTGATTTGAATTTCCCGGTCCCCGTGTAATAACTTTCGTAAGTGCTAAAAAAGTTTAGCAAAGGATTGGAGAGTCCAAAAATCAAAAACACAATCGCAAACGGGTAATTGCTTCTTAACAGGGAAATTGCCGCGGCTGTTAATGATAAGACGGTGGAAGCAAGTGACCAGCGAAATTGTTCGGCGGCGCCGGTCTTGAGGACGGTGAATTTTTTGTGAGATATGGCTATCGCCAGAGCGTTGTTCATTGCGGAAATGCTTGCCAATCCGATGAGAGAAACGACAGCTGACAAATAACGATAAAGACCGTAAGTTTCCGGCGGAATAAACCGGGCAAAAACGGAGGCTTGGACAAAAACAATCAAAAGGGGTATCATGTTGGCCATGGTGAGCCAAAACGTTCCTTTGACGACGTAACGAAGATCAATTTTCAGGAGACTACCAAGATGTCCAAGCATTTGCCGTTATTTTATATTACCAATTCACGACTTCCAAGTGACAAGGCTAACAGTATCCAGGTGCTGAAGATGGCGGAGGCTTTTACCCAAAGCGGCAAGATTGATTTTAAACTTGTTATTCCCATGAGGATCCAACCCAAGGAAATGGAGAACGTTGACCTGAAGGAATTTTATCAGCTAAAAAATAAAATAGAGATCGTAAGGTTACCCTGCGTTGATTTTCTGAACATTAACTGTCCTCTCCCCGTCGCTCTTATTTTTTATTATTTGCAGATTGTCACTTACTGTGCGTCGGTTCTGATATTTCTTCTTCTTCAAAAATCGGGGAAAATATACACCCGCGATTTCTATTTATTGCCGGCGCTTCTTCTGACCGGAAGAGAGATTTATTATGAAGCCCATTATTTTCCTGCAAACAAGTTAGCGATGTTTTTGCACAAGCTTTTTTTCCCTCGGTTGAAGGGGGTTGTTGCGCTAACAGCAGAGTTTAGAAAATTTTTTGATAGTTTTAAATTTAAGTACAGGAAGCTTATGGTTAGCCACGATGCTTCCGATCCTCTGTTTTTTGGCGGCTACGACCCGGCGGCCATAGTAAATCAAAAAAAATTGCTCAAAATCGGGAATAAAACGGTTATCGGCTACATAGGCAATCTTTTCGGTTTGGGAGAAGATAAAGGCGGGAAAATACTGGTTAAGGCTTTTAAGACCGTAAGGAGAAGTTTCCCCAACACGACTTTGCTTGTTGTCGGCGGCAGCGACTTAAAAAACCAGCCTGGGATCAGGCTGATTGGCAGAGTTGGTTATAATCAGATGCCGTTATGGTTTAACCTTGTCGATATCGGAGTTATCCCCTTTCCCGACCGGCCGCATTTTCGACATTTTATGTCCCCGCTTAAACTGTTTGACTACCTGGCTTGCGGAAAGCCCATCGTCACGTCCGATTTCCCCTGTTTACGTGAGGTTATTTCCAACGATAACGCGGTGTTTGTCAGAGCGTCGGATTCAAAATCGTTAGCTTTGGGGCTGACGAAACTCTTAAAAAACCGGCGACTGGCTGCCCGGATGGGGAAAAACAACTATCTTCTGGCAAAAAAATACACCTGGCAAAACAGAGCGGAAGCGATCCTAAAGTTTCTTGATTAAATTGTATTTGTCGTAATAATCTTCAATCCTTAAGGAGATATCGCGGTTGTAGCGGGTTAGAATTTTTTGAAAATAATCCTGGCCGTAAAAAGTTAAAACGTCCTTGGTCTCGCCGCAATTTTTTTGGCGCAGCAGGAGACAAATTCGGACCCGGTAATTATGGTGGGCTATCTGGTGGATTGCCGGGCCGGTGCCGGCGAACATTCTAAAATCGGCGGCCAGTTTTTCAACAGTCAACGGCTCGGGGTATTTCCATACAAGGTATCTTTCCAACAACTCGTCGGAGGGCATCAGATGCAACCCGCCCAACGGGTGGAAAAGAACATAAGAGTAATTAATTACTGATTTGGAAACGGGGTCAAAATTTAACGCGCTGAAATTTGATCTGAAAATCAATAGCCAAATACAGGCCAGAATGATGAATTTTTGGCTTTTTGAAATCAACAATACGATCGCCACGGCCCCGAATAGAATTATGAACCGTCCGACATGATTGGCGGTTTCAAGCTCCTTTCCTGTTATGAGGTTGCTGAACAGAAGAATCGCAAACGCGATGTAAGAGACCGTAAAAAATTTTTCTTTACGTAAAAAATAAATGGGGATTGACAGCAGAGTAAAAAAATAAAAGGAAGCCATTGTCGGCAAATGAGTTGATACCAGGCCGATCCTTGTCATCGTTTCCCAGTAAAACGGCGAGCTGATTTGAAGATATAAATAATATAAAGCCGGAGCTGCCAGGACGGGGATCAGTAAAAATCCCTTTTCCAATCTAAGGATTGACATAACTAACGCCAATTGCCAGAGGTACGGATAAATATAAAAAGTCAGGGCCGAGGAAATTATCGTAAGCCACGTTTTTTGCGACGCCACCGCAATCAAAAATAAAAGAAAAAACGGATAAATCGTTTGCAACGACGTCGGTCTGACCATGAAATTATATACCGGCAGCAGGCAGAAAATTGTTCCGAAATATAGTAATTTGCCGGTTATTCCGAGCTGTTTCAGTAAAATAAAGACCAGTAAAGCTGTGATTACCGGCCAGACAAAAAAACTTCCGGGAATTGCGGAAAGCCAGTCGGGGACAAAAAAGGAAACGCTGATTTCGTTCCTGTGTTCCCAAAAATATGGATTCCCGATCTGCCAAAAACCCTTCATAACCTCGTTGGTTCTTGACCAGTAATAAAAAGCATCATCGACGAATTCACATTGGCCGTTGCACTTTAAAGCCGGAATCGAAGCCAGTGTTCCGATAAAAAGAAAAAACAGGATATTTCTTAGTCTTGTCATTCTTGTCATTATCGCATATATTACTTCTGATGATTTCAAAAATTGCCATTATCGGACAGGGGTATGTGGGGAAAGCCTTTAAGAGATTTACAGAAAATCATTATGAGATAGTGTCTTATGATCCGGCAGTCAACCCTAAATATGATAAGAGGTTGATTGACTCCTGCGACCTGGCCGTTGTCTGCGTTCCCACTCCCCCGGCCAAAGACGGCGCCTGTGATGTTTCGGTTGTTGAAGATGCCGTAAAGAAAATAGATGTCCCTTTAATTCTAATTAAATCAACGGTGGTGCCGGGGACGACGGACGGATTGTCCAGGAAATATAAAAAAACCATTTGTTTTTCCCCGGAGTTTGTGGGGGAAAGCAAGTATTTCCATCCTTACTGGAAGGAAATAATTGAGTCGCCGTACGTGATTGTCGGGGGCGAGGATGGGGCGGCGTCGGAAATTATGGCGATGCATGAGGTTATTATGGGACCGACTAAAACCTATTTCCGATGTACGAATTTGGAAGCGGAACTTATCAAATATCTGGAAAACAGTTTCTTTGCCACCAAGGTCACTTTTGTCAACGAGTTTTATGAAATTGTCAGGAAATTCGGGGCCGATTGGTACCGGGTTCGCGAGGGCTGGCTTTTGGATCCGCGCATTAATCAGATGCACACCTCGGTATTTTGGAATAACCGCAGTAAAACCGCCAAGTCTGACACCCGTGGTTTTGGCGGCAAATGTTATCCCAAGGATGTGTCTGCGATTATTAAGGCCTCGCAAGAGGTTGGTTATGAACCTCTTTTATTAAAACAGGTTCTAAAAGCCAACACGAAATTTCGTAAATGAAAAAAATCTTAATTGTTACTCCGATTTTCCCGCCCGAGAGAAGGGGTCCGGCTACTTATTGCTTCGAACTTTGTCAAAAAATTCCGTCCAAAGTGATTACATTTACGAAAGACCCGGTAAAAGTTCCCGGGGTTGGGGTTTTTTCGATTTCTACGCAAGGAATAAGTTTCTTCAGACAGTTAAGACTCTTAAGAGAAATAGTTAATCAAGCTAAAGATTGTCGGCTTATTTACGCACAGGGGGCCGATGTTTGCGGGTTTGCGGCAGTTATTGCCGGAAAATTAATTAATAAACCCGTGGTAATAAAATTTGTTGGGGATTTATCGGTGGAAATGGAACGGGATTTTGGTAAGAAAATTTGGTATTTATTTTATATAACCAAAATTACTTTGTATTTGGCAAACAGGATTATTTTCCCAGCAAAACATCTTCAGGATTTAATTTGTGGAAAATATAAAATTGATAAAAATAAAACCAGGGTGATTTATAATGCCGTCTAAAAAATTAATTATCAGCTGTGGGTTTAGCGAACTTTTACCTGTCAAAAATATTGCGGGGATAATCAGGGGGGTAAGGGATTTCGGGGAATTCTTGGAGGTTTGGGTTGTCGGGGACGGACCAGAGCGGGAGAATTTAGAAAAACTATCTGTGAGTTTAAAAGTAAAAACTAAGTTTTGGGGAAGGGTTGAGAATAAAAAAGCCAGAGAGATAATGCGCAAAAGCGATGTTTTTGTACTAAATTCTTACCATGAGGGGATGCCGCATGCCATGATTGAAGCCTTAGCTGAAGGGGTGCCGGTTGTGGCCACCAAGATTCCGGCGGTTTTAGAAATTTTGACCGACCGGAAAAACGGGATATTAGTTGAAGAGGGCGGTGAAGGTCTTATCAGGGGGTTAAGGGAGTTAAGGGATATTAGGGGATTAAGAAAAAAAGTTATTAACGGGGGAAGGAAACTTTATCTGGAGAAATTTACCTGGAAGCCCCACCTTAAGTCGTTGTATAATGTTTTTGATGAAGTGGCCCCTTTTGCTTCTGGCCGCAGTTGTTATTAAGAGCGTCCTTTGGGTGATTGTTGTCCCGGTATTTCAAACTCCTGACGAACAGGCGCATTTTGCCCAGCTTCAATGGTATGCGGAAAATAAAAATATAAACCTTGGCCAGTTAAATCTTTCCGAAGAGGTGGCGATAGTAGAAGAAACTTTAGGAACACGGCGCGACGGACAGGGAAATAATAAATACACCTATCACCCGGAATATAAAAATAATTCCGTAATTCCCAAGTTGCCGATTGAAAGTAGAACCCAATACGTTGACCGTGAAGCCGCGGGCTATCCGCCACTTTATTATTTACTCGATATACCCTTTTATTATCTGGGGGATTTAGGGGAATTGGGGGACGTGGGGAGAAGAGTGATGACGTCGAGATTACTGTCGGTTATTTGCCATTTAGGATTGGTTCTCTTGGCGTATTTTATCGGTAAAATAATTTGGCAAGAAAAATGGAAAAGTTATGCTCTTGCCGTTATGGTTGGGTTTCAACCAATGGTGTCCTTCGTGGCCGCGGGGATTCACCCCGACAACCTATTAAATTTAATTTCAACAGCGATGGTTCTGATTTGTTTTTTAATAGTAAAAGGGCGGTTTGGGAGATTGGGGGGGTTAGCGGTTTTAGGACTATTAGGGGTTTTAGGGTGGGAGACAAAGCCGGCGATTATTTTTCTTTTTCCGGCAGTTTTAACCGCCGCTTATCCAAAATTTTTTCTTTTGACTTTGGGAATTCCCGCGGCGGCTTTTGTTTTTCGATGGCCAGTTCCGTATATGCCGGCGGAAAACATCAGCGGGATTACTTTATTGGATTACCTAAAATTCCGCATCCCAAAGCTTGTCTTTGAAATGTGGCCGTGGTTTTGGGGGGTTTTCAAATGGCTTGGGGTTACTTTGCCGGCGATTACTATGAAGATAATTACCAGAGCAACGTTAATTTCGGCAATCGGCTTAATCATCGGTCGGGGATTTAAAAATAAACATATATTAATGTCTATATTATTTGTCGCCGCCTACCTTTTATATCTGTTTTTGTGGGACTGGAGATTGATGCAGTCAATGGGGTATTCTCAGGGGTTACAGGGGAGATATTTATTCCCCGTTATTGTGCCAATAATGGTAATCCTGTTAGGAGGGTTAGGGCGGTTTGGGTGGTTGGGGGCCGTGGGTATGATACTATTAAACGGATTTAGCTTATGGTTTATAAACAGTCTATATTGATGGTTGGCGGCACAATTCTTAACGCTTTATTGGGGCTAATCTTTTATGTTCTTGCCGCTCGGACGCTTTCCGTTTCTGATTTTGGCCAGTTTATGTTCTTTTTGACAGTCGGACTTATTGTTGCCGAAATCGGTGATTTTGGGTTTACAAACTCTTTAATAAAATTCGGCTCAGGTAAAAATTTCTCCAAAGTTTTTAGCGCGGTAT
>CAYSID010000012.1:0-31979 GCA_964431075.1 uncultured Gammaproteobacteria bacterium | reverse complement strand
GTAATCCTTAAACATGTCAAAACTGGCGCAGGCCGGAGACAAAAGAACCACATCGCCGGACATGGCGTGATTATAAGCCAAATTCACAATTTTGTCCATGCCCCCCTCTCCCCTGATCACCTTCACTCCCCTAACATCCTTGACAATTCTTGGTCCTTCGGCCCCAATTTGGATAATTAATTTAATATTCGAAGCTGTGTTTATCGTCTCAACAAGAGGAGAAAAATCAGAGTTTTTGGAGCTGCCGCCAACAATTAAAATTATCGGTTCTTTGAAGGCTTTAATTGCGGCCATCGTCGTTTCCGGAGTGGTGGCAAAGCTGTCATTAACAAAAGCGACTCCCTTAACCTTTCCGACTTCTTCCAGTCGATGCTCTAATCCTTTAAAACTTTTCACCACCCGCCGGATAACATCTGCGTCAATTTTCAAAATCCGGGCTACCGCCGCCGCCGCGGCAATATTTTCCCTATTATGCTCTCCCCGCAACTTGGTCTCCCAGTCAAGAACCTCTTTTCCGCTTACCCAAACCGCCTTCCCACGCGCTGATTCGCCAATTTCAACCGAATTTGGATAATCTTTGTTAACAACGGCAAAATCCGAGGACTTTTGGTGAACAACAATGTTTTTCTTGGCGTCAATATACTCTTTAAGCGATTTATGCCAGTTTAGATGCTCGGCGGTCACCATCAAAACGACGGCAATATGAGGGGAATGGTCAAGATCAATTAACTGAAAACTGGAAAGCTCCAAAACCACAAAAGAGTCTTTGGTCAGCCGGGGCAAAAATCCAAAAATTCCTTTCCCGATGTTACCCCCCAAATAAACGTCTTTTCCCGCTGCATTCAGAATTTTATAAATCAAGGTCGCGGTTGTTCCTTTGCCCTTAGTGCCGGTCACCCCGATAATTTTTGCCGGACAAAGGTCAAAAAATAATTTTGTTTTAGAGCTTACCGATAAACCGCACAGCTCCGGCCGCCAACGATACACTCCGGGACTTCTGATCAGAAGATCAAACTGGCTAAGATTTTCAAATTTATCACCCTTGGCCTCGTCCAAAACCGTGATCTTAGCCCCCTGCTTCCTAAGCCACGGCAGGCAATCCTTAGTGTCTTCCCCAAGACCTAAAATGGCCACTTTTTTATTTTTTAATCTCATCAGTAAAAATAATTTCCCGCCGACCGCGGCCCGTTTCGGGTTTTATTATACTCTCCAAAGCCGCCGCTGTCACCTTGCCGGACTCAAAATACTTAACCGGTCCCAAAAACGTTTGGATCAACGGCAAAAGATAGGGGTAATGGGTGCAACCCAAAACCAAACCCTCAATCCTTCCTTTCAAGGGCCGCAGGTAGTGTTCAATTATCAACTTGGTTGCCGGATGACGAAGAAAGCCCTCCTCTACCAAAGGGACAAACAGAGGGCAAGCAAGAGAAACGGTTTCCAACCCCGCCAATTTTTTAGCATAAATTTGAGAGTTGATCGTCGCTTTAGTACCGATAATTCCCACTTTTTTAATCCGGCTTTCCCAAACCTCGTCCACCAGAGGGTCAATCACCCCAATAACCGGCACCGGCGAGCGGGACCGCAGAAAATCGAGGCCGACGGCCGAGATCGTATGGCAAGCCACAACAACCGCCGAGACCCGCCGGGACAGTAAAAAATCCAAAAGTTCCCCGGCAAACCGGCAAATAGTCTCTGTCGACCGGCAGCCGTAGGGAACCCGGGCGGTATCACCGATATAAACTAGATCGTTGCCGGGAAATTTTTTAATAATTGCCTGCTCCACCGTCAACCCGCCGACCCCCGAATCCATAATTCCAATTTTTTGCATTTTTTCGTCCCTGCACACACCCGGTGTGTACCAGATTGACACCTCAGGATTTGGGTAAAAATTTTATTAAGTCTTTTACTGTTTCCTGATCGCTCCAAGAGACTTCCCGGCCGCCGATATTTAGGGATCTTTGGTGGCCGACGCCGGTAATTATAACCACATCACCGGGTTTGGCCAATTGCAGAGCTTTTTTTATCGCCTCTTTTCTATCCATTATTTCAAATACCTGTAAATCTAAATGCCTGCCTGCCTGTAAACCCTTTTTTATCTGATCGATAATTTGACGGGGGTTCTCACTATAGGTATCCTCATGGGTCAAAATAATAATATCATCATATTTTGAGGCAATTTCGCCCATGATGGGCCGTTTACCTTTATCCCTATCTCCTGTGCAGCCAAAAACATGAATCACTCTTTTACCAAGTCTTTTTACCACCGGAAGGAGATGTTCAAACGCCTGCGGCGTGTGAGCAAAATCCACGATCACTTTAAACGGTTTCTCGACCACCATTTCCTGCCGGCCCGGCGGCACCTCAAAACTTGCCATGGCTTTTTTAATTATTTCGGAAGATATTCCGAGAACTTGGGCCGCACCAATTGCAGACAAACAGTTTTGCCGGTTAAATTCTCCTAAAAGTTTCGTCTTAAACTCAAAACTAACCTGCCCCCACCTAACCTGCTTTTTGCATGTCTTTAACCAATTTAATTTCGTATTTTTATAATTCTCAAAAGTTTTATGATAATCAAGATGTTCGTTGTTAGCAATATTAGTTAGCACCCCAACGGCAAACGGAATTCCCCAAATCCTATTTTGATCAATCGCATGCGATGAAACTTCCAAAACTACGTGGGTCCAATTCTTATTAACACCGCTCGCAAGAAATTTTTGTAGAGTTTTTGGGGTTGGCGTCGTTGTATGTGCCGAAGAGATTGTCGACCAAATTCCGACTTTCAGCCCGGCGGTCAGCAAAATATGATGAATTAAATTAACCGTTGTTGTTTTTCCATCAGTCCCGGTAACCCCAACAACTGTCAGTTTTTTTGCCGGAAAACCATAATAAACATTCCAAAACACCGCTTCGAAGAAGTGCCAGATATTTTTTATCTTCTGCATAGTCCTCCCATTTTACTACGGAGCCACGTTGTAATAAAGCAAAAGGTCGCGAATGATGTTGTAAAAAACCGGACCGGCGGTGTCTGAACCCCAGATTCGAACATTGGGTTCATTCAATTTGACATAAACAACAAATTTCGGATCGTCAGCGGGGGCAAAACCAATAACCGAAGCGATAGTTTTATCGTCAGTATATTTGCCAGAAATTGGAATTTGAGCCGTCCCCGATTTGGCCGCAACCCGATAACGAGACAAGTTGGCCGTCCTTTCAAAGGGAAAATGCAGTGGGCTTTTTAAATTAACCTGAACCATCATTTCTTTTATTACCTGAGCGGTTTTTGCTGATAATATCTGCTCATTAATATGCGGTTTTACTTCGAAATCACCAATTTTTGTCGCCACTTGAGGAGTCACCATAAAACCACCATTGGCTATGGCGGCAAAAGCCCGTACCATTTGCAACGAGGTGACGGCAATTCCTTGGCCAAATGTGACGGTTGCTAAATCTAAGGGATACCATTCTTTTTTTACTTTTCCGGATTCCTCTTCTTGTAAATCAACCCCTGTTTTTTCTCCAAATCTAAATTTACTAAGATATTTTAGTAATAAATCTTTACCCAAGATTTCACCAACGTATACCATCCCTGTGTTATCCGAATTTATCAACACTTCGATCATAGTTGCCCCGGGATGGTACTGCTCATTAAACGTTTTTATTACTCCCCCGCCAATACTTCTTGGACCGGAGCAAACCGGACAACGAGTCTGGGGTTCAAGTTTATTTTCATTTATGGCCGCGGCCATTATTAAGGGCTTCATAATTGACCCCGGTTCAAAAGTTTCCGTCACCGCCGGGTTTTTAAAAACCTCGTTTCCAAATTTTTCATAATTTCCAGGATCATAAGCCGGATACGAATCCATGGCCAAAATTCGCCCATTTACAGGATTCATAACTATGGCTGTTCCTCCGGTCGCACCCCAAGTTCTTATCCCATCTTTAAGATATTTTTGTACAATTAACTGGACCGTCTTATCCACAGAAATAACAATGTCCCGCCCGTCATTCGCCGGCAATTCGGCAACCGGAGACAGAACCAAGGGCCGACCGAAAGCGTCCTTCTCTATCCGCTTAAACCCTGAACGTCCAGCCAGCTCCCGATCATAATAACCTTCAACCCCGAAATACCCTTTAGGTTGGCCGTTAATATCGGACCCAACAAAACCAAGAAGATGGGCTGCCGCTGAAGCTTCTGGATAAAACCGCGCTGGTTCCGGGGCATAATCAATTCCTTCGAAACCGAGGGAAATAATCCTGTCTTTTTCCGCTTTGGAAACTTTTGACTTTAAAGGAACCCAATAAGCTTGCGAATTGGTCAAATCGCCAGAGACAGTGCCAACTTTCTTAATGATTTCATCCGGGGAAACAGTAATTTTTTTGGCGTTAGCAAAAACCAGATACGTAATTTCCGAGGTCACAAGCGAAGTCCCGTCAGAAGCCAAAATTTTCCCCCGCTGGGATGGTAAAATTATTTCAGCAAAATGCTGCTTTTCCGCCGCGGCCATAAACTCCCGGCCGGTAATAATTTGCAGATGAAAAAGCCGCAGAGCAATAAGGGTAAAAGCAAGAAAAATTATGACAACAAGAGCCTTTAATCTCACGGAAGTTTTGCCGCCACGGGCAGATTCTTGACCACATAAATGGTTTTAGGATTTTCCACAAAACCCAAATTAAGTGCCTTTTCCCGGAGATAGGTCAACGAGGTCAAATTGGCTAGTTGGGTCTCCATTTCCTTATTTTCTCTGGTCAAACTGTCGGAAGCTAATTCTAGTTCGTGCAATTTAACGGAATGATCAACCAATCGGTTGGCAACAAAAATTCTAATGGTGCAAAGCAAGAAAAAAATAGCCACCAAAAACAAGATCAGTTTATTGCCGTTTTTCTTCTTATGTAATTTTTTCTCATTCTGCAATTTTTTCATAAACCCGAAGCTTCCCCGACCTTGCCCTCGGATTAGCCTTTATTTCTTCTTCGCTTGGCGTTATTGGTTTTTGCTTATTTTTAAAAAATTCTTTGACAATTCTGTCTTCTAACGAATGGAAACTTATAACCAGCAATCTGCTTCCAACAGTTAACAATTCAACGGCTTGCGGTAAACCCTCCTTTAAATTGTTTAACTCGTCATTGACCGCAATCCGCAACGCTTGAAATACTCGTGTTGCCGGATGCGCCCTTTCTCCCCTGCCCTTTGACCTAACTCTTAAAATTACTTTTGCCAAATCATCCGTCGTTTGGACTTTTGATTTTTTTATTGCTCTGGCAATCGGCCCGGCAAAATTTTCTTCCCCAAATTCTCTGAATATTTTTTCCAGTTCTTTTTCTGACCCAGCTTTTATTAAATCCAGCGCTGTAACCGCTTGTCCCCCTTGATCCATTCTCATATCCAGATTTCCGGCTTTATTAAAACTAAACCCGCGATAATCAGTTTCTAATTGATGGGTCGAAACCCCCAAATCCATCAAAATCCCATCAACCTTTGTCCATCCAACTCCGTTTGCAACTTGTTTTAAATTTGAAAAATTATTATGTTTTAAAATTAATTTCAAATTTAAAATTTCAAATTTAAAATTTTCCTCCGCACTGCGGAGGGCTTCCGGGTCTTGATCAATTGCTAAAACTTCTCCGCCGTGTTCGAGAATGGCTTTGGTATGCCCTCCTCCCCCCAATGTGCAATCGATATACCGACCACCTTTTTTAACTTGTAAATGTTCGATTACTTCGTTAAGTAATACCGGAACGTGATAAGTTATTCCATTCATCTTTATCCCAAATTTCAAAATGGTCTCCCGCGCCTATCACTATCAACTCCCCCGTTAACCCCGCGTGTTTTCGCAAATAATCCGGGATTACAAACCTTCCTTGTTTGTCCAAGTCAACTTCCAGGGCCCGGGCAAACATCTGCTTTCTTATTTCCCGGCCCTCAGGCGTTGATAAAGGTTTTTGCAATTCCTGCCAACTTGTCCTTTCCCAATCCGAAACCGTAAATCCGTAAAGGCATCTCTCAAACCCGGCGCTTATCACCGCTCTATCTCCCCCCAAGGCATTTTTTATTTTAGCCGGCAAAGAAACCTGCCATTTATTGTTTACTTTGGTATCAAAAGTGCCCAGAAACATATAATTATACCCACTTTTACCTACTTATTTCTAGTATTCCACCATTTTTTCACGATGTCAAGGGATCAAATACTTTACCGACAACTAATTGGGGGCTACAGAGATATGGTTTTTACGAAGGAAAATTTATCGGAAGCAGTGACAAAATCAAGTTCGAGTTCAATTTCGGTGACGCCGTCAAAGTGGACACAAGTTTTAGTGGAACAAGTTCCAAAATCCACGGTTTTGGCGTATTCGGTTTTGCCGCCGATCTCAATCGGTTTGGTGGACATCGCGCCTTGCGAACCCTTGTTTGATGTCTGATACTGGACAATATAATTTAAGTTCTCCACGACTCCTTCAGGCATTCCCTTGACGACAAAAGTAACGTTTTTCAACCCGTTGGCAGAAATTCCTCTCTTAGTTGTGACTTGAAGATTTTGAACCCACTCCGGCTGCGCCGCCATATCGACCTCTTTTATCAATGTCTCTTTTTTCTCTTCAACTTGTGGAATTTCTTGAGGTTTATTAAAAATAATAAAACTAACTACAACGCAAACTACAACAACCACTCCTCCGACTAATAAGGCAGATTTATTTTTCATGAAAATTAATTGCCAGTTTCTCCATAAACCATGTGTTTAGTTTAGCAACATTAACGCGCTCTTGTAAAGTAGTGTCTCTATGCCTGATAGTGACAGTATCGTCCTCAAGGGTCTGGTAGTCCACCGTAAGGCACCATGGCGTGCCAATTTCGTCCTGCGCCAGATAGCGTTTCCCAATATTTCCCCGGTCATCATAGAGCCCATAGTTCGTAGTCCGAAGTTCGGAGTAGATCTTTTTAGCCTTCTCAACTAATTCCGGCTTATTACGAACCAATGGAAAAACGGCAAATTTATACGGAGCAAGTCGCGGATGTAATTTAAGAACGATTCTTTTATCGTCTTCATAGTAATTATCCATTAATAAAAACATGAGTGGCCGATCAACACCTGACGAAGTTTCAATATCCCACGGAATAAATGTTTCCCCGGTATCTGTATCACGATATGAAAGATCGACTTCCGAAAATTTAGAATGCCGGGATAAATCCCAATCAGCTCGGTGATGGATCCCCATCATTTCCTCCCATCCCCAAGGGGTATTATATTCGATGTCAGTTGCGGCTTTGGCATAGTGCGCCCGCTCATCATCACGATGGTCTCTAAACCGCAAACTATCTTTATTAAACCCAATTTTCAAATGCCAGTCCATGCGATTTTGTTTCCAATACTCAAACCACTTCACCCCTTCCGCCTCGTCTGGCCGAATATAATACTGGACCTCAAACTGTTCAAACTCTCTTGATCTAAAAATAAAATTGCCTGGAGTTATTTCGTTTCTAAACGCCCGACCCATTTGAGCAATCCCAAACGGAATTCTCATTCTCGTGGAGTCGACTACATTTTTAAAATTAACATGCACCCCGGCAGTAATTTCTCCCCGCAAAAAAATATTATTCTTATCTCCCTCAATAACTCCAACCTGGGCTGAAACTAAAGTACTGAATCTTTTTGGTTCTGTCCATTCAACTTTATGCAACTTTTTGTGTGCTTCAATTTCATCTTTTTTATCCGTGCGAACCCTAATATGACATGTCTTGCATTCGATTAAAGTATCGGCAAAATTTTCAACATGACCAGAAGCTTCCCATACTCGAGGGTTCATCATTATAGCCGCATCAACTCCAACAATATCATCGCGTTTTAAAACCATTTCTTCCCACCACCAATCCTTAAGATTCTTTTTCAAAAGTGATCCTGTTGGGCCGTAATCCCAAGTTCCACCAAGTCCACCATAGATTTCAGAACCCTGAAACACAAACCCTCGTCTCTTACAAAGACTCACAACCTTTTGCATCAAGTCATTAGTCATATTTACCTTTTTTAAATAACAGATAAAATGGGAAAACGAGGTTTACGATTGGAATAAACATTAATAAAAACAACCAAACTGAATGGCCGATGTCACGTAATCTAAAAATCGAGGCAAAAATTGCGGAAACCGACAAAACTAAATTAATTAAAACAAAAATCCTCCCTATAAAAAGCATGTTACCTTCTTTAAGTTGAGGAATAAGAAAACTGTTTTCCAAAACCAAAACAGCTAAACATATCAGGAAAAATCCTGAATATTCTATTCTGTTAATTTTTGTTGAAACTAAAAATTTCATTTCTATAATAATTTTACCACAATATTTTAAAATCGTTTGAGTTGTTTAAACTTGTGCGTGTACACACCCGGTGTGTACTAGCTTGACACATACGGTTTAGTCATTTATATTTTAAGTATGCCTTACAGAAAAACTCCTTTAATCAATCATGAAATCTACCATCTCTGTAACAGAAGTGTTGCTAAAGTGCCAATTTTTCAAAATAAAAATGATTATATAAGGGCAATGGAATTGATTGACTTTTACCGTTTTATCAACACTCAAATTCGTTTCTCCCATTTTAACCGTCTTGATTTTAAAAAGAAAAGTAATTTTATTTACACCCTCTATTCCAATAAAACTCTCGTCGAGATTTATGCTTTCTGTCTTATGCCAAATCATGTACATTTTTTGGTAAAACAAAACGTTGACGGCGGAGTGGCTAAATTTATGAGAATTTTCCAAAATAGCTATGCCAAATATTTAAATATTAAAACCAAAAGATCTGGCGCAGTGTGGCAATCAATGTTTAAAGCTGTTAGAATTGAATCACAAGAGCAATTACTCCACGTTTTTCGTTACATAAATTTAAATCCCGTCACAAGCTATATTATTAAAAACTTTTCGGATTTGAATAATTATCATTGGTGTTCGTATCTAGACTATTTGATGCCCGAACCAAAAAATCCCTTTTTAAATACCAAAGAAATTAAAACTTATTTTAAAACTGATGGAAAATTAGTTTCTTTTCTCGAAAATCAAGTTAATTATCAACGTACTTTAGACCGAATTAAACATTTGATGCTCGAGGATTAAAATTTGATATTTTCGTGCCTGCACACACCGGGTGTGTACCGAATTTAGAGTTGTTCAATAAATTTTTTGCTCCTAATTTTTCTCTCCACAATGCTTTCGATAAAATCGGTCAAGGATCCTTTTGGGTACTGCCCCTTTGGCAAATAACCCAGATCCCACATTAATTCTACCACAATATTTTTTAAACTTGTTAAACTATTTAAACCGGTTAAACTTTGAACTAATTTATCAAAAACAAGTTCGTGCGGCTCATGTTCCGGCAGCATCTTATCCAAAACTTCCGCTAAATAAAACAAATATCCGGTAGTTTTTAAGCCCGCTTTTAAATTAGAATAATCATTTATTATTTTCGCCTCGACGATAATATCTTGGTATGTTTGGATTGAGGTTGAGTTAAATAACTCCAGATGAGAGGCGCGTCGGGATTTAATTTTTCGGATTCCCTTAGCAATCAATCTAATTTTTCCCCGTTCACGGCTAAAAACGGTCAGGTATTTTGAGGCGTCCCCAAAATTAGACCTTTTTATTATTATTCCGGTTAATTTCGCCGTTCTCACAGGGAAATCACCAGCTCTTTGTCCAGAAGTAAATCAAATTCCTCCGTCTTGCCGTTGACGGTAACTTTATAATGAGGAGCGTCTGTTCCGGGCTGTTTCTGAATTAAACTTCTGTACTCATTGGTAAATCTTAATGGTGTTTTATAGGTAATCTGAATCCTGGCTAATCCCAACGGGGTAACACTGAAAAAGCCGTCAATAACCGTCTTTTCCAAATCCTCGAAAGCTGCTCCCCTTGTCTCTTTTGTCCCCTTCACTTCAAAACCTCTTGTCTCAATTATTGTCGACCCCTTTGGTAAATAAACCCGCATATAATCATAAAGGGTCCCGGAAAGACAGAGTCCGGACTTACGCTCCAGGGAACAATTATCGGCCTTGCGCGGATGTTTGTAATCAATTGTTAAGGTTGTTTCCGTCCCCTCGGCCGTTACCTTAATATCCTGTTTCACCGATTGAGTAACATAAAGATTGGACTTAGCCCCCTTGAGATTGGCATCGTTAATATGTAGATAATCGCCGTCATAGGCCCTGATTCGACCAGCCCAACCTAACGCTTCCACCCCTTTCTGGGCGTCCGGATCGTAAAAATAGACCAAAATATGCTTTTCCTGCATGGTGTTAAAACCGGCTTCCAATAGCGGCGTCCATTTATCTTTAGGAGCTCCCATCGCCTTCTGCATTAGCGACTGCAGTAGCACTCCGATAATATCTTTGCGCTCTTTTTTAAGATAAGGGGTCGGTTCATCAGCATATTTTTCCAGTTCCCAAATAATCTGTGGACAGTCACACTGTGGCACAGTTTTTGTGGTAAAAGTTGTTCCATAAGCCTCAATGGGGCCCAAAACATCCATTATTCTGACCAACACCGCCGTGTCCATGGCTACGATTCCTGTCAACCTCTTTTTCTCCCCGGAGGAGTTGTACAAATAAGTAAAATCCTCCATCGATTTGGCAAAATCCGGGGAAAAATTCGTGTTGCGAAGATGAAATACCGACTCGTTTAAATAATCTTTAATTGCCTGAGGGGGCTTAATATTTTTGGTAATAGTGGAGTCAAGTTTATAGATATCGTCGGCCGTATCGAGGTTTATTTTTCCTTTCTCGACGCGAAGAACTGCGTAGGCAGTCATAAAACCCCCTGTCGGCCGAATTTCGGCATCATTTTGAAAAATAACAAGATACTTTACCTCACCTGCATTCCCCATCAGTTTGGGTAACACTTTGATTAACGGTTTGGCCTCCTCCAACAACTTCGTTGCCTGAGCAATTAAATCCATCCCTTGAGACAACTGGGTCTTAATTTTTTGAGGGTATCGGTTCGGATCAACCGCGGCCATTTCTTTTTGTAAAAGGTCAATTTTTTCGGCCACAGCATCAATTTGGAGAGTAACTTTATCCAAAGTGGCTACCGCCAATGCGATTCTTTCTTCAGTTGTCCCGCCGGTGAAACTTCCTTTACCTTTCAATCCCAATAGGTCCTGATATGGTTCGACGGCTTTGACGGTAATTTCTCCGGCTTCGAGGGCATATGAGGCCGCGCTGATTAAATGATCGGCGTCACGAAAATACGGGCCAACGAGAGGAAGTTTCTCTCCCCAAGCAAGACTTCTAAGCGAATTTTTAGTGACTTCCAATTGAGATTTGGTTGCGGTAATCGACTCCAGTATTTTTGTAATATCCTGCGTTTTTGCCGCCTCCTTAATGGCTCTCGCCGAGTCATAAACTTTCATCCCCTCCTGATAAACCTTATAGCCCGGCAGGCCAATAAAAATTGCCCCTAACACCCCCAAAATCCCCAAAACCCCAAACCCTCCTAATACCCCAAATAATAATTTCTTCAGCGGAATAACCCGTCTCGGGGGACGGTTTTCAAGATTGATTTGATTAATCTCCGGTTCCATAAATTTAATAAGCTCCTTTGCCGGTTATAACCACCAACGGAGTTTTTAATAAAATAATAATATCATTTAAAATATTTTTTTGCTTGGCATATTTGGCATCAAGAAGAATTCTCCTGTCGAATTGAACTTCACTTCGTCCACTAACCTGCCATTCGCCAGTAATGCCGGGTTTAACCGTTAAAACATCCTTAAAAGCCTCTTTGGCCACCGGAAATTTTTCCGATTGTTCTTTGACTTCAAATTCATAATAAGGCCGTGGACCAACAAGGCTCATGTTGCCGATTAAAACATTAATCAGTTGAGGAAATTCATCTATGGAATGCCTGCGAATAAACGATCCGACCCGCGTGACTCTCGGATCCTCCCTCAGTTTGTAATTATTCTTTTTATATTCCGAGAAAAGTTTTTTTAATCTCGGATCAGTCATTAAAAGTTTTTGGGCGTTGGGAATCATTGATCTGAATTTGTACAGCTTGAACATCTTACGATCTTTCCCGACCCGTTCCGGGATATCTGCAAAAACCGGGCCGTCGGTATCAAGTTTTATGGCAACCGCAGTTATAAGCATAATCGGAGAAAAAATAATAAGGAGGAACAAAGCGCCAAAGAAATCCAGTAATCTTTTAAGTATTTCGTACATACTTCAAAAACTCCCTTTTGAACCTTTCTTTCGAAAATTTTTGCGCGTTTTTTATACAGTCCGACTCCCTAACCTCCCTGAATCCCCCAACTACCCTAACCAAACTTTCTGCCGTCGGCTCATCAAAAAAATATCCCGTTTTCCCCTCAATAACCGTCTCAGTCACCCCGCCGGCCCGATAAGCAATTACCGGTCTGCCGTAACTTTGGGCTTCAACAGCAACAATGTTAAAGTCTTCCTCGCCGGGGATTATTACAGCGCGGCACTTTTCATAATACCTTGCCACCTCTTCATCTGTCAAATAACCAAGCATCTCTATATTTTTGAATTTTAAACTGTTTAAACTTCTAAACTCACGGCCTGAGCCAATAATCTTTAATGGCAGCCCCAATTTATTAAATGCTTCCACGGCAATATCAATTCGTTTATTAGGCACAAGTCTTGAAACTATCAGGAAAAAATTTTCCTGCTTACCTGTATGCCTATCAGCCTGTATACCTACCGGCGGAAAAATAACCTCCGAATCAAGGCCGTAGTACGATTTGATGCGGGATTGCACTGTTTTTGAAATGGCAATATATTTATCCGGCCGATGGCAAATTATTTTATCGTACCACCTCAAATAGTTTATCAGTGGTTTTGATAAAAATTTCGACAAAGGTTTATTGAAAAAATATTGATCATATCCACTCCACAAATAGCTTGTTGGAGTTAAACAATAGCAAATATGTTTCGTCTTAGGCTTAGTAATTATGGCCTTGGCAAACTCGTGAGTGACGGAAATTACCAGATCATAGTCATCAAAACTAAAAGTCTCAAAGGCCGGTCCCATCAGAAACGGATAATATTCATGCGCCGTTTTTGGCAGAGGCAGTTTTTGTATAAAAGACGTTCTGATATCGAAATCTTTGGCCCACGGCGCCGCAACAGGATCATAGACGGAGGTATACAGCGGCGCGCGCGGAAATATCTCGTGCAACGCCAATAAAACCCTCTCCGCTCCCCCAAACTTATTTATCCGGTCATAAACCAAGGCTGTCTTCATATCTATATAAATTATTTTTATAGATTCCGGGTTAAGCCCGGAATGACACTCGAGTATGTTTCAAAAGTCTCATATGTCATTTTCTTCCAACTATATCTTGCAGACTGTTTATAGCCTGAAGAAATCATCTCTTTCAATCTTTTTTTATTGGCCAAAACTTCTTTTACCTTGGCAGCAATCTTTGCAGGGTCGGTATGATCAAAATACTCCACCGCCTCTCCATTAATTTCGTGAAACACGGGAATATCCGATAAAATTACCGGACAGCCGACGGACATGGCCTCCAGCGGGGGAATGCCAAATCCCTCCATCTTTGATGCACTGACAAATGCCTCGGCATTTTTATACCAACCGACAATTTCTGAGTTCGGCACTTCACCGACGATCTTTACATATTTTGATTTCGGCAATCTCTTCTGAAAAAACTCATCATAACCGACAATAACCAGTCTTTTTTTTAAAATCCGGGTTGCCTTTATCAAATTTTCCACGTTCTTGTGCGGGTGGGCATTGCCAACATATAAAATATATGGTTTTAATTTTTTCATTTGATCGGTAGTATTAACTTTACCCCCCTCTAATCCTCCAGATTCATAGGTAAAAACTATTTTTTTAGGATCGACATGGTAATGAGAAATGAGCTCATTTTTAGCATCATTTGACAGAGTAAAAATTTTTTCTGCCCGAACAGTTGCAAGCCAAACCAGAAATTTATATCCCAGCTTTTTAATTTCAAAAAACCACCAAGGTAAAGTCGTCGCCCGGCCGGTGCGAAAATGGTCGGGGATTAAATCATGAATTGTGGAGACGGTTTTTTTAAAATAAAACAAAGGGAAATTGACATAGGGAACATGGAGTAAATCAAGATTTTCTTTGTAAAATAAAATCGGCATCTTAATTTGCTCGGCAAATGTGTGCCAGCGGACATTGCATCTGACTTTTTTCCAGTTCTTTGGCATTCCTAACTGTTCGTAAGTTGGAGAGTTTAAAAACCAGACAAATTTCCGATCGTGAGGCAAGTATTTAAACAGCGCGCGAATATACCTCCCTACCCCCGTCTCATTCCACAATCTCGCATCAATTCCAATCCCCACTAATCTTTCCCCTTTCTAAGTTTATTCATTACATCAATCCCCCTAAAAACTACCCATCTAAAAAGTTCACTATATTGTTCACGATAGTGTTTGTCATAAAAAATTTTCATCGCTTCGTAACGGGCGAGGTTCCATCTATTTTTATTTTCCTCGTCTTGAAAAGCTATTTTTTTAGAAGTTGATTTCAAACCGGAGGTGGCTCCCCAATAATGAATTATTTTAACATCCGGGTTAAACATGACTTTGTAACCTAATTCTTTAACCCGATAGCACATTTCCAAATCCTCACCATAGGAAAAATAGTCTTCGTCGAACCAACCGATTTTCTCAAGCAACCGGCGGCGGGTCAGCAAAAAGGTTCCCGAGCAAGCGTCAATCGGGTGGGTAGTAGATAACCGTTCATAGTTCATCGTATATCCATTTAAAAATTTAACTTTAGGAAATAGTTTTGATAGACCGGTAAAATAACACAAAGAATTCCAGGGAGACGGAAAACCCCGATGGCAGGCATAGTAAAGTTTGCCGTTTGGTAACTCGGTTAAGCAGGTGGAGACACCGATTTTTGGATCTGTATCCATAAATTTCACCATCGTTGAAATTGTGTCCGGAAAGGCCTTCGTATCAGAATTTAAAAATAAAACATATTCCCCTTTCGCAAATTTTCTTGCCGCGTTATTGCCCCGGGTATAACCATCATTAACGGTTCTTTTTATTACTTCCACTTTTGAAAACTCTTTTTCGACCATCGCCACCGACCCGTCCGATGAATTATTATCAACAACGATTATTTGGCAGTCGTAAGAAATAGACCCTAAACACCGCTTTAAAAGTGTTTTTGTGTTGTGATTCAAAATAATAATACTAAGTTTTGGCTGTTTCATAAATTTTACCCAAGTCCCCGGCGATCGTTCTCCAATCATACCTTTCCCTAATCAATTTTTTGGCATTAACCACAATTTTTTCGAATAATTTCTTGTCTTTTATCAATTTCAAAACTAAATCGGCAATCTCCTGCGGTGTTTCACCAATTAAAATGTCCCGCCCGTCGGTCACCTCCAAACCCTTGGCTCCGACGGAAGTTGTTACTACCGGCACGCCCGCAGACATAGCCCCTAAAATTTTAAGCCGTGTCCCGCCGGGTCCCTGCAACGGGGCCACAAAAATTGTTCCTTCGGCGTATGATTTAACAACAGCGGCCACATCGGACTTGTCCTGTTCAACAACTTCCACACCTTCATTTTCTAATTCCCCCACCTTCATATGAGCGTTAGTTCTGGCGTTTTGACCAATAATTCGGCATCTGGCCGCCGGATAGACTTTTTTAATCAAGGGAAAAATCTCTTTCGCCAAAATAACCGCCCCTTCGACATTCTGCATCCATAAAAAGTTGCTTTGATAAAAAATAAGCGGAATTTTTACACTCAATTTTCTCTTCAAATCATATAAATTTGCCAGATCATCCCCTGGGGCGTTGGGGATAATCTCTACCTCAAGCCCCGGAACTGCCAGTTGCATGATTTTCTTATCCGCTTCCGAAACCGCAACCACCCTGGTCGCTTCCCGCCAGAATCGTGTTTCCCAATATTTAAGCTTGACAACGTCAATATAAAACAGGGGTTTTAAAAACCACCACTTAAGATTCTGCACGTAGTGCTGATAAACTGCATACTCAATCGTCTGGTCAACCAAAACAACCGGAATTGTTATGTCTGCGGGGATATGGGGCCGCAGATAAAATGTTTCCACGTGGATAACATCAAAAACCTCTCTTTTCAGTTTTTTAGCTAAAAATATCTGGGCCTCCCGAGAGAGATTGCGCATCACCAGGAAAGGGTAAAGGCTAAAACCGGTCCGCAATATGTTTCTCAAACTAAACGGCTTTTCCGACCGGTAAAAATATATTACTTCTTTACAATACTTGCGCATTTCATCGGCATATTTTTCCTCGCCTTTTTTAATAAACGATACCAAAGTTATTTCATGCTTTTGGGATAAATGTCTGATTAAATTATACGAGCGAATTTGCCCCCCAGAGTTGGGGGGATAAGGCAGGTACAAGGTGAGCATCAAAATCTTCATTTGCGGATTTCAAAAACAATATACTTGTCCGTATAAGCGTGAAGAATATACGGCTTGCGCGGCAGTTCGATATTATCTTTAATATACTCTGGAGTTTCCGACCGGGCCAGCATCTCCTTTTCCAAAGCATCAAATTTGACACTGACATAAAAGTCCGCTCCCCTTTTTACCATCTCGTCTATCGTCCCCTCCATAACCGGCCAACCGGAACGGTTAGTTTGGTACAGGAAAGCAGTGTCCCCGTCGTATGGAGCCACAACTAAAGCGTTGGCAGGAGCTACCCGATCAACAATTTTCCCTGCTTCGACAATTTCCGGACGATTAATATTATAAAAATCTCTAACGTGATACCAACCAAAACCTACAGACATCAAAAGACAGATTGCGGATATCAAAATACCGCGGGTTTTAAAACTTATTAAATAATCCAAACCGACACCGGCGGTAATTGCCAGAGGCGGCAACAATAAGATCTGATAATAATCGTGTCTGACATTGCCTGTTGCAAAAATTACCAGATACAAAAAACTTGACGCGAGCAGTAAAAGAGTATATTTTGACGCCTTAATTAAACCAAAACCGACGGGAATCAATCCCCAGTAGCCAAGGATCAGACGACCGATGCGGTCGGCAAAAAGCCACTGCCAAAAAGCCCCCTTAAATCTTATTCCGTCGCCGTTGAAAAGCCAACTCGAAGCCGGAATACCTTCGGGAAATTGGGAAATCCAAAGTCTCCACAACATAAACGGCAATATCGCCAATACTCCCGATAATGCCAATTTTGGCCAATTTTTCCGGTTATAAAACACAACGACCGGCAATAACAAAAATACAGCATAAGGTTTGACCAATAAGGCCAATGCCGCAAATAAGACAAATAGGACAAATCGATTTTTAACGGCAAACCAGGTGGCGCCCATCGACAACATTACCATCGTAGGGTCGGGTAAAATTGACCGGCCGTAAAAAATTGAATAGGGTAAAACCGCAAAAATAAATCCTGCTAGATAACCTACCCTTCTTGAAAATAATTTTCGACAAATTAAAAAGATAAACAGTACGGTTATTGTTGATAACAGCGCGGTAGTGAACCGCCCGCCGCTTTCAACATTAAACTCCGGCATTACCGTTTTAACAATAACTGTGGCCATATTATAAAGCGGAAACTCTACCATTCGTAAACCCCTTAAATTCGGTTGTCCGGACGCTACCGAGGACAGATCGTCATAAGTTGGATATAAAAAATCGATTTTGTCATTTTTAATAAAATTTCGAGTCACCGCCGAAGTATCCGCCTGCCGCCAGGAATGCCAGTCAGCCACCGGAGAATCAAGTTTGTAACAACGCAATATTAATGCTCCAATTAAAAGTAAACTGACCCAAAAACGGTCTGATTTTACAAAATTTACAATCTTTATGAAAATTATTTTTGTGGGAATTTCGAGTCTTAACGGCTGGTAGCTTTCTTTTATTTTGTCTTTCATCAAGTACAAACTTCCCATAGTCAATCCAGCAACACTCCAAAAAACGTAGGCCACCTTACTCGCTTCAAAAATATCAATATACAAAGCATTAACTAAAAGTCCCGCAACGGTTCCGATAAAGCCAGCGGCCAGTGAAAACAGAAACGAATCTTTAATCCCCCCGAGGGCTTTAAACGCAGTAAACGCTAAGAGACCTAAGACGCCAAAGAAACTTAAGAAACCTAGAATTCCGGTTTCTCCCAACGCCCGCAAATAATCACTGTCGGTTGATTCACCTTCGGTAAATTCATACTTTGAAGTCTGGGTCAAAGTGGCGTAGCCCTTACCGGTTATGGGGTTAGATAAAAAGCCGGCAATGGCCCGCGGCCAGGTGGCATCAAGTCTGATAGCCGTTGAAAGGTCATAAAGCATGGCATTTTTGGAATACTCCCGTTGACGTTCCACAAAATAAGAAGCCCCGGAAGCTGTTCTCATTTCGATAAGGAGCGGCGGGTTTTCGATTACGTCTTTAGGCAGCGGGGGCATATCCGTCTTGGAAGTTACCGCCGCCAAATTGTTTTCCAGAAACACAGCCTTATCCTTTGGCGCGACTCCTATCGGTTTTAATAAAATTTGCTGTAAATTGCCAAACCGCTGGTCGAGCCGAACGAGCCGCAAAAACCGGTCTGACAAATCCCCAAGAGTCAGCATAACCAAAACGCTAAGAAAAATTGCTGCAAAGCCCCGTGATACTCCCCAAAAAAACCCTCGTTTAAGCATCCAGACAAAAACCACGACACTAACTCCAAATAAATAGGCCACGAAGGAAACTCTCGACGCGGTAAGAATTAAAAGCCAGAAACCGCCGATCAAGGGAACTCCCGCCAGAATTTTAGTCCACCATTTTTTGGCACCGAAGAAAAAACTCCAGGCAAGACATAAAGCGATCACCAGATAACCCGCAAGATCATAATGGCCGCCGAATGTTGAAAGGACGCGGGCGTGTTCCGTCAGGTACAACCACCAACCTTTGGCATACTCCCGGTTCATGGTGGAAAACGCCGGCCAATAAAGATATTTCTGCCCGTAACCGTACAATGTCACCGCAATCAAAGTAAGAAACGTAAGAATCGTCAGAATCCTAATTGACTTAATTGACTTAATTGCTCCAAACACAATAAAAAATAAAGAAAAGTACTCAACTCGCCGTAGCCAGTGCAGAATGGTTTTTTGAGCGAAGAAATATTCCGTCGGAACAGTCCCGGTCACAAAAATCGCAACTAAACTTGAAACCAAACCTATCCCCAAATACCCCAATAACCCAATGATTACCGGGTTTAAAGAAAACTGTATTTTTTTCCTTGCAAATTGGACAATTGTAACCAATAAGACGAATAGAACAAAAAAATCTTCCAGCCTTATCCGAACATTGTAGCCCGGTAACACATCAAACAATGGCCATTTCGGGTATAACGGAATAAACACCATCAAAAATCCAGCTAGAATTAATAAAATATTATTATCCAACCGGTTAATTATTTTTCTCATAGCTTCAACCCACACCCGGTGTGTGCAAGAACGTTACTTCTCCAAATAAACAAACTCTCCCTGTTTTATCATCCTAAGAACCCGATTTAAATTTTTAATCCGACTGACATCCATATACTTTTTCAAGTGATCCTCCTTCACCCAATAATAACCAATTATTTCCTCTCCATCCACTTTTATTTTTGCAATTTGCCTGTCTGATAATACCCCGCCATCAAAATAAAACTGGATAAAGTCAGGAAATCCGTCATGACGTGGCTGATACCTTATCGCGGCTAACCTTTTAAGCCTAAGATTTAACCCTAACTCTTCTTTCAGCTCCCTTCGCAAAGCCTCGGAAGGCGGTTCGTTTTCATCGACCGCCCCGCCGGGCAGTACCCAGTGATCCTTATAACTTGTCTTTTCCAATAAAAAATCACCCTGTTTGTTTCTGATAATAGCCGCGGCCCCGCAAGCTTTTTTGGCGAGAGTCTTTACATACTCTTCCCATGGTAAAAAATTTTTAGGCAACATTTTATTGGAATAATCTCGCGCGGCCGAGACGATAGTTCAAGTTTTTTACTTTTCTTACTCCAATTTCTTTCGCGGGGATACCACCGACGATGGACATGGGGGCAACATCTTTAGTCACCACGGCTCCGGCGGCGATGATGGCGCCGCGACCGATTTTTACTCCAGGCAGGATGATTGCCCGGGGACCAATAAAAACATAATCCCCAATCTCGACTGGACCGCTTGTAGCCTCAAATTTTTCCGAGTGAACATTGTGTTCTTCGTTATAAATTAAAACTTGCGAGGCAATATCAACATGACTGCCAATCATAATGGCGTTTCTTCCGTCCAAAAAACAATTATCCCCGATATGGGTATCCGTTCCGACTTCAATTTTTGCCGGATTATAAAATCGTGCCCACATATGAATGTAACTTCCTGCTCCGATTTTTACTCCAAAGAACTCGTACGCTGCTTTTCTGGCGGTCCAAAACGGAATATTGCCAACAATCGTAAGTTTCAGAAGAACAAAATCCAACCAGTAATTTTTAAACCGGTTAATAATTTTAGGCACGGCCTGTTTCAAACTGAGTTTAGTACCGTATTTATCTCTAAACATGCCCTGTCCCAATTATACCTCATTACCCGCTCCAATCCCAATTCAACCTTACTGCGGTCAACTTTTTCCAGGGCGGATTTGATAGAAATCACGTCATAAGGATCTTCAATATAAAATGCGGCATTACCGCACACTTCCGGCAAGCTGGAAACTCGGGAAACCACTACCGGTGTCCCCACCGCCATCGCCTCAATGGCAGGAATCCCAAACCCCTCGTAGAGACTGGGCAAGACAAAGGCCCTGGCTCCTTTCATTAATTCGGGAATCTCGGCATCGGGCAAAAACCCTGTCAGAATAATTCTTTTTTCCGATTTCAAATTTTCGTTCATCCACCCTCCGCGACCTTCGTTTATCATCCCCACGATCACCAGTCTGGCGTCGGTTTTTAATAGTTTGAACGCCTCAATCAATCTTTCAAGATTTTTTCTTGGTTGCAGGGTCCCAAGACATAAAAAATAACTGCCGTATTTTTTTGACGGTTTAACTTTTGAATTGAACCGCGTTTGATCAAACCCCGGATAAATAACCGTAATTTTCTCCGGCTTGATTCTATATAGTTCGACTATATCTTTTTTAGAATTATCAGAAATGGTAATAATGTGATTCGCTTGATTTGCAGAGTAACGGCTCCAATATTTTAATTGATAAAGGTCAGAAGGTTTAAAAAATTGTGGAAATTTTTCAAATGCCATATCCATGATACAAATTACTGACTTGCAAGGCATAAATAATGGCGCGTAGTGGGTTAGGGAAAATAATACCTCGGGTGGGTCAAATAATATTTTTTTTTGCAAACCGGTTAAAGTCCAAAGTTTTGTTGGGCCAAAAACTTGATAATTTTGCTTTGGCATATCCTCAAGCGGCGGTTGGGCAAGATAAACAACCTCTGGTTTTAACCGTTTGAGAATCTCGAACGCAAATTGATTAATTCCCGCCCGATGCTGGACATTGGCTTCATTGGCATTAATTCCTATTTTCATAATTTTTCCAATCTGTAAATATTGGCGCCCCCGATTCGCCAAGATTTTGAAATTCTTTTGGGGTTAAAGCTTCTAATTTCCCAAAGACCATTATACACGGGCGACTCCGGAGCAACAACATAAAGATGATCGGCAACGTCATATTCTGCAATCCCTAAAGGTTCAAATTCGAGAAAGTACCGGATGTTATTGGCTTTAAAATCCCCTCCGTAAAAGGAGACCACATTAAAATTCAGTTCGGGCTTTTCCATTTGGTCATAGGAAATAATTTTTGCCATTTGTTTCACATAATATGGATTTAAAGCAGGGGTGGGATTAATTTGGTACAACCAATAAATTGTTATTAAAAATGACCCGAGGATAATCATCCTTTTGGAAAATTTGAGTGTTAAAAAGGGGATTAACCATAAAAAATAATGCCATGTTAGATTGCGTGATACCGGTCCGTTAAAAAGTTCTAAAAGGCTTTTGGTATATAAAAATTCATGTCTTAAGTCAAAAATAACAATCGGCAACAGACCGGTTAAAAACCCTAATATGGCCTTCGGTCTCAAAATAAATACTAAGAACAGGCCAGCTGACCAATGGAGTTGGGTTGCCAGACCGGCAAAAAGACCAGCTAAAAATAATTTCTTTTTCTGATTAAAAATCAGGGATAGGGTAATAAAAAATGGAATTGTGTTTGGGTTCCAAGCCCAACGGCTATAAACAACAGCAATGGGAAAGACAGCGAATAATAAACCGGCCACGGAACCAAAATAAAATGCCAGCAAAGCGGCTGTCGCGGCTCCCAAAAAAGCCGTCAAATAATACGGACCGAGGGGGTCATAATTAGCCAATTTTAACGCCGGGGCCATCAGATAATAATGGAGGGGGCCAAAATAAATTATTTTACTCCCGATTTGGCTTTCCGGACCAAGCAGGGTCAATTTCCCGTTCAAAATCTCTCTTTCGGCCATCGCGTCGCGGGCCTCATCGTAAGAAAACTGCGCCGTCTCCGGCAGGCGCCAAATCCGCAGAAAAAAAGCGGCGGCAAAAATTATTAAAACTTTCTTCATGGCTTTATTATTATCCAATGAGTAGCTTTTAAGAATTCCAGTCCCAAATAGGCCATCACTCCATACACGACAGAAAATAAAATTTTAAATTTTTTAATTGTTTGGGATAAAAATATTACCGGGCCGAATAGGGCAATGGTTAGATAATAGGCGGACATGTGACCGGGCAAAAAGAAAAAGGGTAAGGCGCCAATGAAAAACCAGAGACCGCCAAACACCAAGAGTCTAAGGTTTAGATTTTTAAAGTTAAATAAAACCAATAAGACTAATATGACAAATAAGACTAATATTTGTGGATTATTTCTAATCCCCTCCGGTAAATTAAAAATCCGCAGAGCGTACCATCTCGCAGTTGGTAAAAATTTCCCGATTTCAATCGTGTAATCAACCGCTTTTGGAAAAGGGATAAAAATTATTCTTAAAGGTAAATAAACGGCCGAAATAATAAAATATGGTAAAAGTTTTTTAACTTCAATTTTGTTTTTAAACCAACTCCATAACAAAAATAAAACAGGAAAAACAACGACCAGTTCATTGGTAAGTAATCCTAAAATAAATAAAAAAATATTGCCAAAATATAAGGCGGCAAAAACAAAAAAGAAGGCAAGAGTAAAATAGGAAGTGGCTACCCAATAAAATAAAGGAAATAAAGAAATATTAAAGGCGAGAAGATAAACCGCAAACCAATTCTTGGTTAATTTGTAAACAAAAAATAATCCTCCTGAGAAAAATAAAAACATTACAATGTGTAATACAAACGGATTTGACGAAAGATTATAAAAAAACTGAATGGCTAATGGTCGGTAGGGAAAATTGGCAATTGGTTCAAAAAGACCGTAAGTTTTAGCAATATTTAATAAAATGAAATCGTCTTGAAAAAAGGGGGCAAAAAATGAATCGCGATACAAAACAGTAAGGCCTAAAACTAAACTAATTCCTTTCCAGTATTTGCGTATTATCTCCATAAGTTTTAACCAAATGGTAATTATTACTAACAAATTTCCAAACATTTTCCGGTTTGTAAGCCCCAAGTCCCTGAACCGGTTCGGCAAGGTAGGGTTTGGTAATTATAATATCTGGTCTGGCGGCAATAAAAGACTCGTAAAATTCTTCTTTGACAAATTTCAACTGCCATGGTAACTGATCGACCCAGGGCCGCACCGCGGGCATTTTATTGGTCAGAAAATAAATTTGATCCGGCCCGTTTAAGGAAAAGATCGATTTATCCGCTTTTTGGAGATCCGAAGCTATTTCCAGTACCGAGGGTTCTATAAATCTGTTACCGAGATTTAGAGTCGTTTTGAATAACAACAAAGTCGGAATTAGAGGAACCAAAAACAGAAACGGCTTTTTGGACACGGCGACGGTAAATATCGTCAAAAACGGAATCAAATGAAAAAATTCAAAACGGGGAAAAGCAAACAACAAGGTAAAAAATGAAAATTTCGCGGTCTTGGGATTTTTCAAAATTATCAGCGGAAATATAAATGTCAAAACGACCAAACCCTGCTTCAGGGTGGGAAAAGAGATATCGCCGGCTTTCGGCAAAAAAAACACAAACTCAATCCCCCATCGATAAAAATCAAATATAAGATTATTAACTATCAAATAAACTACAAAGATGATGACAAGTAATAAGAATGGCACTGGTTTTTTAATCAAATCGTTAATAACCAAAGGCAGTAAATAAAAGGCGGTCTGTTTTGATAAAACACAAATGCTAAATAATAACGAAATTAGAGTTGAATTATTTAACAGATACATTGTTAAAATAAACGGGGCAAGAAACATCTCGAACCAAACAGCGTTGCCGCCGAAGGCAAAGTAGGCAACGGCAAAAAAAGATAAGGCAATAAATGATTTCGTGATTCTAAAAACTAAAAGGCTGGTCACCGCAAAAATTAGAATTACCAACAGTTGATACGAGGAAATTGTGTAACCGAAAATATCATAAAAAAATTTGAGAAAATATAAAAAAAACGGGGTATAAACAGACGACCAGTCGCGATAGGGCATCCAACCGTTGGCCAGAAAGAAAGGGTAATTTAACATTTCCGGCCAATAACTAAACGGTATCATAGACATCAATCATCTTTTTGGCGGATTTCTCCCAACTGAAGCTTTTCGCCCAAGTTATTCCGGCTTGTCCAAAGTCCTTAAAATTTTTTAGCCCATTTACGATTGAATCAATATTTAGAGGATCAATATAAGTTGCCGCTTTTCCCCCCGCTTCCGGCATAGAAGAAACATTGGAGGTTATTACCGGGCAACCGCAGGCCAAAGCTTCTAAAATCGGGATCCCAAACCCTTCATATAAACTCGGATAAACAAAGGCTTTAGCATTAGCATAAAGGCTGGGCATCCTATTTTGATCGATAAATCCCAAAAACTTAACACCGTTAACTTTCGGGAGTTCCTCCCATCCCGATTTTCCAACAATCCAAAGTTGGGTACCCTTTAAATTAGCTTTTTGAAAAGCTTCAATAAGTCTTGCAAAATTTTTCCTTGGCTCTCTTGTCCCAACGGCTAAAAAATAATTACTTTTATTTTTTATCGGCCTAATATTTTTGTAATCATCGGGAATTGCAGGATAAATAACTTCTATTTTCTCCATGGGTATATTTAAAATCTCGTGAATATCTTGTTTTGATGATTCCGATATTGTGACAATAATATTTGCTTCTTTTTTTATCCATTCTGCCCGCCTTTTCTGAGCGGCAATAATTGAAGGGTGCGAAGTTTCGGGATATTTATAAACAACCATATCATAAATCGGGGCAATTATTTTTGCTTTTGACGGGGCCTGCGCCCAATCGGATGAATGATAAATATCAAGTTTGCCGGTAAAAGTTTCGATCGGCAAAATACGCAGTCGGTTCCATAAAAATTCTAAAACGGTAGGAGGAATTCTATAAAAACCCTCCTGCGCCCGGCGTAAACTTGACCCGAAAAGAACATATTCATTTTTTTTGTCAATCTCTAAAATCTTAGCCACTAAATTTCTGGTGTAATTACTTACCCCCGTTTCGTAAACAATTTGACTGATATCAATACCTATTCTCATATTTCCACACAACCACCCCGTTAAAAACTTTTTCTTCTGCCTTAATATACCCTGACAACTCTAAAACTCTTCTTAGAAAATCCCGCTGGTCAAAAATTTCCTGAACATATCTTACCAAGTAAATAGTTTTCTCTTGTCCAAGAGTAATATTATTGACATCGTTAATAATGATGTTGGGACTATAATATTTTAGAGCGGCATCCTGCGCCCGTGAGGGCATAAAGACCTTATTGTTTTTAATATAATTAACAACCGCCCGCCAATCTTCCCGTTGGAATCGGGAGTTAAAGTTAAAAATCCCCAAAGATATAACGCTTATAATCGTTATAAAAATTATAAATTTTATATTTTTTGGGGTTCCTTCCGCTAATAACAATACAAATGCCGGCAGAACAAATAAAAATCTAAAATAAACAAAGACGGGGATTTTGAAAGAAAGTATAAAGCCAATAAGAATTGGCAAGCCTAACCACAACCAATTAAACCTGTTTTTAGCATTAGATAAAAACCATAAGTAAATCACAGAGATTATGGCAAAATAGCCAGCACTTATCCGGCCAAAAACAAATTTAACAAGAACCAAAGGTACCGATTTTGGATCAAGCCCCCCGATCACCTGGAGCCATGCCGAATCAGAAAGGGTTGCCAAATTCAGCTGTTCTTTTAACAAAAATATTAGTGGAAATAAAATCAGAACAATAAGTAGACTTTTTTTATTTTTTAAAATAAACACCGGGATCATAAACCAAACCAAATAATCGCTGTAAAGGCCAATTAGGAAAAATAATCCCCACAAAAAATATCTTTTGTTTTGAAAGAAATATACGGCGGCGGTGACGGCGAACGCGGCAAGGCTGTACATTCTCGCTTCCTGCGAATAATAAACGGCCAAAGGATTTACGGCCATAAGTAAAGCCGCCTTCTTCCCTCCCAATTTATACACGAAAAAGACCGTTAAAACACCAAAAATTACTGACGGCATTCTTAAGGCAATTTCCGAATAACCAAAGAGGTTGGTCCAGAATTTTAAAATCAAATAGTAAAGGGGGGGATGAAAATCTCCCTTTGCAAAGCCGGTAATTATATTTATAAAATCATAATTTTTTACCGTTAAGGCTGTTATTGCCTCATCAAGCCATAAGGACTGGCTTAAATTAATTATCCTTAATGCAAAAGCTAGAATTAAAACAAAGATCATTTGCTTTTTGGTTCGTTAAAAAAAGATAATAAAACACTTACAAAAACTGCGGTACTAAAAACCAACTTAAATTTAACAAACTGTAAATCCGGCAGTTTGGCCAAAGCCGTCAACGGACAGTATCTGACCAAATTATAAACTTTCCTTATTAAATTTTTGGTCAAAAACTCATTCTTCCCAAACCACCTCGCCTGTTTCCAAACATCCCGGTACGTTTCCGGATTTTTGTGGTACAGAACCGCATTGGGGGCAACGATGGCCATCGTATTTAATTTTCGGGCCAGACTCCAGTCATCCGTGTAACCGATGTTCGTATCAAAACCGCCGGCTTTATCAAATTCACTTTTTAGAATTGCCCTAAAAACACTTTGCTCGTCCGGATAATCGTCGGAGTGCATCTTTTCCGATTTTCTTCCGAAATTAATATTCCAATATCTGGCAATTGGTTTGTCTTTGTTTAACAGATACTCCTCTTTGGAAAAAGTTCCAATAACGTCATTTTTAATTGGTTTACACAATTTTTCAATAAAATCGGGGGCGAATTCCATGTCTGCATCAACAAAGACTAAAATTTCTCCTTTAGCCTTTGTTGCCCCCAAATTACGGGCGGCACCAGGACCTTTGTGGTCCTGTTTTAGAAAAATTATTTTCGTAGATTCTAAATTCAAGATTCTAGATTCAAGTTTATCTGTTGACCCGTCATCGACAACAATAATTTCCATCTCAGGAGCCACCGTCTGCTTCTTCAAACTCTCAAGACAGTTTCGGATAACATCAGCTTCGTTATAAACCGGTAGTATTACGGAATACCTGATCATATCGTTTTGCAACCTTGTTCCACGAAAATTGTCGGGCGCGGCGACGGGGAAGATCACCCCAATCTTTATTTAAGGCGTCTTTTATTTTTTGGGCAAAAGCGCATGTATTTGTCACGTCAACGGTAAAACCGGCGTTGCCAATTATTTCTTTACGAATGGGGTCGTCAGAGACAACCACGGGCAAATTCGCCGCCATGGCTTCCAACATCACAATCCCAAACGATTCCCAGGGAACTGTCGAAAAAACAAATAAATCTGCCGCTTTGTAAACTTCCGGCATTTCAGCGTGTTTAAAGGCTTTAATGATCATCCTTCCGGGCATAAGTTGTTGGCCCAGATTAAAAAGTTCCTGTTCGAGGTTACCCTTGCCAACAATTAAAAGTGAGGCGTCTAATCTCGAAACAGTTTTAATAACTAAGTCCGGTCGCTTCATTGACTCCAACGCTCCAACCCACAATATAATCGGTTTATTAAGATTAAAATTTAACTTCGTTTTTCCCTGTTTAAACTTATCAAGATCAACTCCATTATAAATTTTTTCGACTTTTACAAACGGGTTACACCTGTGACACCAATTGGTTTGAAAATCAGACAACGAAATAAACACATCAGGAAAGGCTAAAACCTTTATTCTGTCCCCCAATCCCGGCCCAGATTGGCCGGTAACCACCAATTTCTTGTTATATAAAACACACCACATCTTTGATAACCAAACTTGGATATCGCCGTTTAAGGGCACCAAAATATCAATATCTCTTTCCAAATTTGGCAGTAAATGTTGATTATTCAAATATCCAACCCGGTATTTGGTGTCTGGAAGTTTTTTGCCGTGTTGATAAACAATTACATCATTTTCTAAATCAATAAGGCTATTTGCGAGCTGATGAACAAACGTTTCGACCCCTCGATATCTATCTCCGCTAAACCAGCTTAAAAAGGCAATTTTCATTTTAATTTACGGTAAATATCGGCCAAGAGGGATATCGCTTCATATGTTTTAGATCTTTTGGGAAAATTTTGGTTACTTAAAACCTCGGGTAAATTATCTGATTCCATCCCCAAATCGTAAACCCTATTGCGAAAACCCATGACAGGAGATTCGGACGACGACCTTTTTAAGTGAGTCATGTGCCAATAGTAGCCGTCAAAAAACGACAGCGCGTTTCGGTCGGCCGAATCAACACATTTTTCTAACGGGTACTCTCCTTGCCACTTAACAGTTTTGCGGTAGGCGCGAATATTTAAACTCCCCGTCATATTGGCGATTTCGTACCGGCCGGCTTCCCGGTAATGATAAACGTCCCCGACACAATTTCGGGTTCGTAAAAAAGTGGCTTGAATATTTTTCGGCTGTTTTAATGTAAATTCCAAATAATCCGCCAGCATTTTTTTATTCCAGATCTCGTCGCCGTCCAATAATAAAAACCAGTTTGTTTTTGTGTTCGCGATCATTTCGTTGCGGAGATTAGTGATACCCGCCGAACTTTGTAGTCCCCGTTCATCGTAGTGATAGTCTTTCAAAATCTCGCGGGTTTTATCCGTTGATCCTGTGTCGTAAATAATATAATTGGAGACAAACGGCAGAACGGAGGCGAGGGCAAACCTTAAAAATTCGTCCTCATTGCGAACCAGAACGTGCGCGGTAAACGGATACATCATAACTATTATATACTTTCTCCCAATATCTTTCATCCGCGAGTTCTTTGGATTTTTTCAATACCCAAACACGGCTGTTATTATCAATTACCAATTCTGGATAGTAATATGATAACCCATATTTTACAACCATGACATCTTCCGTTTTTACGGATCTTATTGACTGTGTTATCAGAAAATCAGCGGTTTCTTTTATTCCGTATCCCGCCGGCCAGGCTTCAAGGTACTGCCATTTTTCAATATAGGGCAAATTTGCGGTTTTGACACTGGAAATTATTTGATAACTTAAAATTATATTTGGGATAATTAGTAGAACGAGCAAAAGTTTTGGCAATTTTGAAATTAAAATAATTAAAAATGGGATTATAAAAAGAAAATAACGCGGAAAAAAGATTTTTGCGATTAAGGATTCTATTACCACCGGTGGAGTAAGGATTCCTAAAACTCCCCAAAATCCCTGATATCCCCAAAGCCAACTTATTGCCATTTTGAAATTAGTAATTATCTGACTCAAGGGAATTAATCCAATGTATGATGAATTATGAACCGAAACACTGCTCCCTAAAATAAATACCGGAAGATAAAATAAAAAACAAATAATAATCGTTATAATATTGAATTTTAAAAAAAATAAGGGAATCAATAAAGCTAAAGCGGTGGTTTTTGTTAGCAGGGATAACCCCGCAAAAATTCCGGCAAGAAAAAACCGGTGATTGACAAGATAATACATTGCCGCTGTCAGCAAAAATGTTAACATAGATTCCTGCATCCCGATTCTTTGATAAAAAAGTAAAAAAGGACTGAGAATAAAAAACAGGGACGCCCAAAAATTATTAGTAATTTTTCGAAAATAAATAAAAGTCAGAAAACCAAAGAAAACAGATAAAAGGCGAAGGGTCAAAAGATCCGGAGCCAAACCGTAAACCCAAAAAAATAACGGTTCCTTGCCGTCAGAAAAATTTATAAATAAATTTTGCAGGGGGTTTCCCCGAATTTGACGCCCCGCCCACAAAAAAAACGCCTCATCGTTAAAGACGGGCAGATCCATTAAATTCCACAATCTGGTTACGAAGTATAAAGCTGTAAACATGATTTAACGATTTCTTTTAAGTAAGAAAGAGGATTGTCAAAATAAAACAAGACGGGAGATTTTTTAATAGATTTTGAATTATTCTTCATAAACTCGCGGTACTCATTAATTAGATCATGAAATTTTATAGGGTCAAAAAGATTAAAAGTAATTGTGTCTTTCCAAAAATACTGGAATTCATCCTCCCCTGCCCACTTGATTATTTGAAACTCACTGGTATATAACAGGGGATAATTTTTAGGGACAACATATATTTTGTTGTTTTTATTTTCAAAAAACCAAAGATGGTGGGAATTTCCCGGCTGGCGACGCGGCCCGGTGTTCCAATCGGTCAAATTTATTTTGGAAAACTCCATATCTTTTCCGCGCGAAGGAGCGGCAATATAGCCCCGTTTGGCAATTCGCGCCATTTCCGAAATTATGGGAAAGGGGTTGTACAAATCTTCGAGAACGTGGGTGCATAAACAAACGTCAAATTCTTTATCTTTAAACGGTAGCGCCCCGCCGTTTAAATCAACTTTGACGAAATGTTTGGCTTTAAGTTTTGATGGCCAGTACGGCGCATCTTCGGGTCTTAATAAGTCGGCAAGGGTGTCAATATCAATTTGGGGATGCTGTTTTAAACTGCCGCCAATATCAATAACCCGATCTTTTGCGGATATTTTTAATTTATGGCTAATTTCTTCGTCTGATAACGCCATAACAGGTAATATAAAACAAAACTTAAAAAATTACTGCAGGCAATAACAATTGCTGCCCCATGGCCACCAAATTTTGGTGTTAAAATAAAATAGAAAACAGTGGAAAAAATTAAGGAAAATAAATTAACATAAAAATGCCATTGTGATTTACCGTAGTGATATAGAATTGAAGCGGCAAATGAGCCCGATAAAAATAAGGGGATAAAACCAATAAAAAATATGGCCAAAATAGTTGCTGATTGGGCGTACTTTGGCCCGAATGGGAGGATTAGCCATGGCGACAAAAATGATGCCATCAAAAGGCCGAATCCAATAAAAAGGGTAATTAAAAAATAATCTTTAAAGACCTTATCTCCCTTGGATAACTTGGGGGAAAAAACGTTTTCAACCGTCGCGGCTATCTGGGGAATAACCGAGGCCAGTTTTTGAGCCGAAGAGTAAATTCCAACAACCGCGGGCCCGGCAAACGCGTATAAGATGGGAATATCAATTTTTGAAGCCAGTGAGGCGAGGCTGTAAGAACTGCCGAGCCAGCCGGAAAATCCGGCAACTTTCAAAAATTCCGCTCTGATCCCTTTAAAAGTCAAAATCGGTTTGCCAAATTTAAGACGTAAAAACAGAAAAGCCAAAGTGAAAGCAAAAAGATTGGCCCAGATAAAAGCCCACGAAGGGCCAAGAAAATAAAGAGCCGCAAGCCGGACAAGATTGCCGACAAGATTATCAATTAAATATAGATTATATTCCTGACGGGCAATAAGCCCTTGGTAACCTAGGGAAAATAATAGAAGGGAAACGCCAATTAAAGCCGGAACCGGAAAGAAAAAAGCCGCAACAATTAATACGGCAATTAAAACCGCTCTTTGTAAAAATACCGCG
>CAYSID010000011.1:0-32716 GCA_964431075.1 uncultured Gammaproteobacteria bacterium | reverse complement strand
TTTTCAGTTCCGGTTTCGGCGGCGGTGCCAAGCGAGGGGCTGGTGGCCCAGTGGCTGGCGGAAGAGCGGTACTTTTCCGGAGCGGCTGACGATTTTTTAGCTGTGGCTGACAGTAATCTCCCGTCTGGAACCCAGCCCGTCACTATCGCTGTTCAATTTAAAACCGGTGTTTCTTTGGCCGCGGTTCGTTACCAAATTGCCCTGTCTTACGGAACCGCCCAGCCGGGTCAAAAAATATATTTTGGCATGGGCAACGATCCCGGCATTCAACCTCCAAACAGTTTTTTCGTCGGGCCGCATGGCGAGGCGGTTTCTACCGGGGTTGTGGTTAACGATAACAATTGGCACCAAGCTGTCGCGACGTTTGACGGCACAATCTGGAAGATTTATCTTGACGGACAATTAAAGAATACCAAGGTGATGACAACTAACATTGTTAAGACCGGTCAGCTTCTAATCGGGTCAGGCATTGATCGAAACTGGCAGGGTTATTTGAGCAATGTTCTGATTTGGGATCGGGCGTTAAGCGAATATGAGATTCGCCAAATTGAAGGCTTGAAGATGGACGTTTTGCCGGTATACAAAATCACCACCAGCGACACTTTAACGATCAACCCTGTTTGCCAGTCGCCGGAGCCGGATGACACTTTTACCTATAATCCGCTTCAATACAGCTTTACTCCGGTTTTTACTGACGGGGGAACGATTAGGACCATAAAATTTTCCTGCACTTCGGCCAAATTGGGCGAAACTTTGGAGAGGGAGGTAAAGGTAGTTGTTTTTCGGGACTTTAGTAAATTGAAAAAATATTCCGGAAACCCGATTATTCCGGTCACCACCCAATGGTGGAACGCCGCTGGAATAAGCGCTCCTTTTGTTAAACCGGAACAGAAAATCAATGGGGTTTATCATTCCATAGTCCAAACCAACAACGACGCTACTAACTGGCATCTTTTTGCTCTTTACACCTCCACCAATTTAATTGACTGGACCGCTTATTCTGCCAATCCGGTGCTGACCCATTCGCCCGGCAGTTGGGATGACACTTTTGTCCTTCATCCGGCAATAATTAATATTAATGGTCTTTGGCATCTATACTACAGCGGGTTAGCCCCGGGGACCTCGCCCGAAGGGATCATGAATGGATTCGGCAAGGAAAGAATCGGTTTGGCGACATCCAGCGATTTTATCCACTGGGATAAACACCCCGGTAATCCGCTTGAGATTAACGGCGATCCTCACGCCGGAGCGGATAATTATTCGGCCTCCATTCCCGCGGTGGAAAAAGTCGGGGACAATTATCTGCTTTACTATCACGACAGAATTAATGATCTTGGGAAGTACGCGGTTTCAACCGATGGTATCAATTGGTCTTATGGCGGCATTTTTCTGCAGGCTTTGCCCGGCGATTGGGATTATGATTTATCGCCGCAGTCTCCCCATCGTTGGGCCACAATGGACCCGTTTGTGATGAAAAATAAGCGGGGGTTTTATGAACTTATTTACACTTTGTGGCGGGACGGGCAATGGCTTGGATACGCGGTTTCGGAAGACGGCCTTCATTGGCACAAGTTTCAGGGGCCGATACTCGCCGGGAGCGGTATTCAAGGCAGTTTTGATCGTGATTATGTGGGAGACGGGGCCCTTTATCAAGTGTCGGACCGCCTCGTTTATCTTTATTATGCCGGCATCAGGAAAGATGTTGTTTGGGTGAGTTCCGATCTGGCCCAGGCGGGGCTGGCGATTTTGGAAGATGAATCAAAGACCACTATTTTCAACTTTCGCTCCCTGTTTTCCGAATTTGCCTCCGTTTTTGACTACAATCGTCTGATAGCGGATTACGGGCGGTGAAAGAGGTTTGGAGATTATATTTTTGGATCCATGCCAAGAAGAGAGAGAACCGCTTCCTTTTTGTAGCGTCGGTCGCCGCGGGAGTTAATGCGAATCGCCGGCAGCTTGCCCCGCTTGCCCCATCTCTTGATAGTCAAAACCGAGACTCGCAAAATATTGGCCACCTCTTTGACTGTCAACAGATCCGGAAGTTTATCGAGTGATATGGTTTGATTGCTGTCAGCCATAAGACTATGCTTTACTTGACTTATATATAACAAAGAGATACAAAAAAGTCAAGAAGCGGATTCGTAAGTATATGACTGAATGGATTGGAGTAATCGGTGTTGCGGCGTTTGGAGCAGGGGCAATTGCCCATTGGGTTGGAAGTCGTGTGGGGGTAGAAACACATATCAGAAAGCAACCGGGTTGGAAAGAAGGATCACCTCTTGAACGAGTAGACCTTGTGGTTAGGAGTTCTTCACGCACAAAAGTAATCGGTGCGTTACGGTTGGTGGGGGGCGATAAGATGAAACGTATGTCTAATGAAACCGTAGTAAGGTATTTAGGCCCAAATAGCGTGACCAAATCAGAAGGTACTCCCTGGAATCTCAGAGATAATTAAAACTATCTCAAAATCTCCTTGTGGAAATTATTTTTAACAGTAGATTTTGGACTCGGCCAGAATGACTATTTCAACTCCACTTTTGCCCCGGCGGCTTCCAGCTTTTTCTTGGCCTCCTCGGCCGCGGCCTTATTGGCATTCTCTAGAATCGTCTTCGGGGCGCTTTCCACCAGGGTTTTGGCGTCGGCCAACCCCAATGTTGGGACCACCTCGCGAACGGCCTTAATGACCCCGATTTTATTGGCGCCGGCATCGGCCAAAATAACATTAAAATTAGTTTGCTCCTCTTTGGGTTCACCGGCGTTTTCAGCCGGGGCGGCTGGTCCAGCAACGGTTACCGCCTGTGCCGACACTCCAAATTTTTCTTCCAGCGCTTTGACCAGTTCCGCCAGCTCCAAAACAGTAAGTTCGGAAACGCTGTCAATGATTTTTTGCAGTTTGTCGTTCATTATTTATCACCGTCCTTCTTTATTTGGGAAAGTATATAAACCAGTTTTTGCAAATTACCATTAAGCGAATAAACAAATTGCGCCCGCAGGGTCTGAACATCCGGCAGCTTGGCGATCTCGGCGGTCCGGGCGGCGTCATATTCCGTTTCTCCAAAAAAGGAAAGTTTAAAGACCGGCAGCTGGAATGTCTTGATAAATTTTGCCAGCTCGCGCAGCGGGGCAAACTCGTCTTCATAGGCAAAGAGAACCGCAAGGGGACCCTGAAGATTGTTTTGGGCCAGCTTTTCGTGTTTAACCTGGCGGGCGGCGATTTTTAAAAGGGTGTTTTTGGCCACCGTGAATTCTCCGGCGGCTTTTTTGACCGCGCGGCGCAGTTCTTCGGACTGCTGGTGGGTAAGGCCGCGATAGTCGGCCAGAACAAGACTTTTGGCCTTGACAATTTTGGCGGCAAGATCGGAAACGGTTTGAATTTTTCTTGGGTTCATATGCTCCTCGGTAAGACTTATTTAAATGCTTACGGTCTTCGGAAAAATAACGCTCTTATTTTACCATTATTTTTTCGGTTTGCAAGGCGGCAAAATCGTGCCTGCCCATAGCCGGTGTGGGAAAGACACGCTTACGCTAATGGTGCACCCGGATGGAATCGAACCATCGGCCTCTTCGATGTCAACGAAGCGTTCTGCCAGTGAACTACGAGTGCCGTGAGAGTATTATAACTTGGAATATAAACTAAGGCAAGAATTGTGCGGTACCCGCTCGCACCTGGTGTGGGCGGGTACGGGTTTGGACTGATTTGGATGCGCAACCACGACGCCAGGCAAATATCTGGTAAAATAAGCGATAATGTACGATCTGGCGATTCCTCTTGGGGGAGGGAGAAATAACGACGGCAGTTTGACCTGGCTTTCCAAACAGAGGCTAGAAAAGGCGGCCGAGGTTTATAAATTGGGAAAGACTTCCAAGGTTTTGGCTCTTGGCGGGCATTATTCTACTTATCGGCCCAACGCTATCCGTTTTAAGGAAACCGGTGCCCGTCTTCGGGCAAACTATCTTATGGCTTTAGGGGTAAACCGGAGAGATATTGTTTTGGCTCCAAATGGAGGAGATACGATGAAAGAAGCTTTTGCTTCCAAAAAGGCAGTTCAAAAACTGGGGTGTAAAAAAATTCTTCTGGTCACTTCTGACAAACACATGAGACGGGCTTTGTTTATTTTCCGGCGGATTTTTGGCGGAAAAATTAAAATTATTGGAGTTAAGGTTTCCTGCGGCGACATCTTAAACGGCGATGAAGAAAGGGAGTATTACCAACTGGTAACTAAATTTTTAGACTCTTTCCCGAAAGAAATTCCGGATCCGGATTTAGACAGATGGGTTGACGACCATCGCGATTATTATGACAAACATCAGGCCATTCATGACAAATATCATCCCAGCGGCCGGGAAAGTCAAGCATATGGTGGGGTTAAAAACTAAACCTCTTGTCTTTCCCGTTTTTTGGGTCTATTATCAATTAAAGTGGATACGAATTCGTTGAAAGACCTAACGACGGCGGTGTCTTTGATTATGACTGGGTTGGCGGTAGCCGGGGTTTTGGCGGCGATGGCTTTTTTCGGGTTTACCGCCCGGCGGATTTTGCAGTTATTGCCGGCAATTCTGGGAGTGGCCTTTTTTGCCATTGCCATCCCTCTGACTGTTTCTCGCCTGCAGGCGCCGGTTACCTATGAATCGCGGGCCAGCCCCGAGGAGGTTAAGGTTGTCAGGATTGAAAACAAGCGGGTGGACGGGGAGAAGGTAATGGTCAAGGTGATTTTGAACCGGCTGGGGCAGGTTTATCTAAAATATAAAGGACCGGGGCGGGATTTTATTATTCCGATTTCCTCCGACGCCGGCAGCTCGCGGACAGAAGTTCACAAATTTACGATTGCCAAAAATATCGTTACCCCGGGTTCGGCGATCGTGGTGGTGGAAGGCGAGGATCGGGAAGTCCTTGTCATCAATTAGAGAGTATACTACTATAGTGGTGTGTTGCGATACGGGTCAATAGTTATTTTAGGAATAATATCCGTTTTGGCCGCTGTGGTTTGGGCGATCGGGACGGTCTTCGCAGCTGATACTACCGCCGCCTGGCTTTTTACAAATTCGGGAGATTACATCCTATCGGATAATGATTTAATTGAGGTAGTAAATAATATCGCCCGGTTAAAGGTCCGTAATTACTCCTCTGATGCCAACACCATGTTGCTGCTGCACTTTGATGAGAGCGGCGGCGAGGCAACGGACTCTTCCTCGTATGGCAACCTTGCAACCAACAGCGCCGTCACTTTTGCGGCCGGAAATTTAAATAACGCCGGCAGTTTTAACGGCCAGTCGTCGTTCATCCGGGTGGCTGATTCTTCAAGTTTGGATTTGACTTCAAATAACACTTTGGAAGCGTGGGTCAAGTTTAGTCAGAGTTTTTCCGCCGGATCAACAGCTTCTCACGCCGGGGTTATGGACAAGGGAGCTTATAAACTTTATTTTAATTCCTCTACCGGCAAGTTGCAGTACGAATTGGCCAATTCCTCCGTCGCCACCTGGACTCAGCAGGCGGGAAACGATGTCAAGGGCAGTTGGGATTTAAACGGAAAATTGGCGGTGCATTCATCAACTTCTTCTGGCTCCTATATTTACGTGGGCACCGGCAATCAAACCGCCGATGCCGAGGTTTGGATGTGGAACGGAACCGAGTGGTCGCAAATCGGAGGAGATGGCAAAAATGATAGTTGGGCGGATCAGGTGTTTGAAAGCGTCCTTTCCCTTGCCGCCGGCGGGAGTTATGTTTATGCCGGACTGGGGACGACCGCCGGTGACGCCGAGGTCTGGCGTTGGGACGGAGCCGGCTGGACCAAAATCGGCGGGGACGGGATCAATTCCAGCTGGGCGGTAAACACCTATGAGGGAGTTTACAGCTTAAATTCTCTAGCCGGCAGTCTTTACGCCGGTCTGGGGTCAACCGCCGGTGACGCCGAGGTCTGGAAATGGAACGGCTCCTCCTGGACCAAAATCGGCGGCGACGGGATCAATTCCGGCTGGACGACCAATTATGAATATGTCTTTTCTCTGGTCAATGACGGGACAAATTTATACGCCGGTCTGGGGTCAACCGCCGGTGACGCCGAGGTCTGGAAATGGAACGGCTCCTCCTGGACCAAAATCGGCGGCGACGCCGTCAACTCTTCCTGGGCGGACGCGACCTACGAGTATGTCATGTCCATGACTTACTATGGCGGCGCTCTATACGCTGGTTTGGGGTCAACCGCCGGCGACGCCGAGGTTTGGCGCTGGGACGGAGCTGGCTGGACGAAAATCGGCGGCGATGCCGTCAACTCTTCCTGGGCGGATGCTACTTATGAAGGAGTTTATTCGTTGGTCAATGATGGCACCAATCTTTACGCCGGTTTGGGAGCGTCGACCGGGGATAACGAGGTTTGGCGTTGGGACGGAGCCAGTTGGACCAAAATCGGCGGCGACGGGATAAATTCCGGTTTCACGACGACCCACGCAGTGGTAGAAACTATGGTTTATGCCGGCGGGGCGCTCTATGCGGCCAACACTTCCACTTCGGCGGCGGGGGAATTTTGGTCCTGGAACGGCTCCTCCTGGACGAAAATCGGCGGCAATTTTATTAATAAATCCTGGGGCTTTTACGGCTTGCAAAGCGTTGAAAGCATGGTTGTTGCCGGTAATTATCTTTATGCCGGGACGGGGGTAACGACCGCCGGAAACGCGCTGGTGTTTCAATTTGACGGATCAACCTGGACATTGATCGGGGGGCAGGGGGTCAATAACAGTTGGACGGCAGGAGCGTACGAATCGGTAACCGGTATGGTTAGTTACGGGACGAATCTGGCGGTGGGTTTGGGGACATCAGCAAATGACGCCGAGGTCTGGTTATGGAACGGCTCCTCCTGGACGAAAATCGGCGGGGACAGCATAAACTCCGGATGGACGACAAACTATGAAACCGTCAGTATTCTTGCCTCTGACGGGCCGTTTCTTTACGCCGGCCTGGGAAATTCCGCCAACGACGCCGAGGTCTGGAAATGGAACGGCTCCTCCTGGACCAAAATCGGCGGTGATTCCGTAAACTCCGGCTGGACGACAAATTACGAATCCGTATTATCGGCGGCAATTTATCAAGGTAATCTTTACGTGGGTTTGGGGGTCTCAGCTGGCGACGCCGAGATCTGGCGCTGGGACCAAACGGTCTGGTCTAAGGTTGGCGGTGACGCCGTTAACTCCAGTTGGGCCAACAGTCTCTACGAGGATGTGGATTATTTGACTGTCTGTGACGGAAAACTCTATGCCGGACTGGGAACCACCACCGATGATGCCGAGCTTTGGCAGTATGATGGAACTGTCTGGACCAAAATCGGTGGTGACGATGCTAACGACAGCTGGACAGCGGGTACTTATGAGCAGGTAAAGACGCTGACTGTCTATAACGGTGAATTGTACGCCGGGTTAGGTAACGGCACAGGAGACGGCGAGCTTTGGAAGTGGGACCAAACTTCCTGGACAAAAATCGGCGGTCAGAGCTTAAACGGCGGCTGGACTAACGCGATTGAATATGTTTCTGCCGCAAGCGTTTATTTAGGAAAACTCTATGTGGGGTTGGGTTACTCCGCTAACGCCGATGCCGCGGTTTATTCCTGGGGCGGCAACGCAGTTTTAACCTCGGCGACGGCTTCCTGGGACACAAATTGGCATCACGTGGCGGCCGCGTATGACGGATCAACCATGCGCCTTTATCTTGACGGCGTTCTGGATAACTCTGTTGCCGCTTCGGTAACCATGCCCTCTGTCGTTTCCCATCTTTTAGTCGGAGGAACTTACGGCGGGGAAGAAGCAGGGATCGCCCAAGGTTTATTTCCCGGCACCCTTGAAGAAATAAGGATCAGCAATTCGGCCAGATCAAGTTTTAACACTACGCCTTACACCGCCGATTCCCAAACTGTCCGGCCGGCGGTGGCAGTTTTGGCCTCGGGAATTAAAAGTTTTGACACCTTTACGGCGACATCTTCCGCCGGAACTGTGACCTTCAGGCTGTCCTCCGATGGTGGGACGACCTGGAGATACTGGAACGGATCAGGCTGGGCGGTTTCCGTTTCCACGACTGAAGCCAATTCCGCAGCCACGGTCAATACCAATTTTGGTTCGTTTCCCGTCGGATCCGGCGGCATTATTTGGCAGGCGGTTTTACAGGGTGACGGCAGTCAGCAGACATCTTTAAGCTATGTCCAGATCGGGGCAACGCTGGACAACGCCCCGCCGGAAAATCCCGCGGCTTTGACAGCGGCTTTGAGCGCGTCTGGAGGAGGGCCGATAACCACGAATAACTGGTATCCTCACACAGGACCGTATTTTAGCTGGGAAGCAGGAACAGACACCGGTGGTTCCGGCGTGGCCGGCTATTATGTTTATTTTGGGACTGATCCCGACGCCAATCCGCTGACCTACGGCAGTTTTCAGACGGAAACCGCTTACACTGCTTCATCTTTGGTTTCCGGCCAGACTTATTATTTGTTAATTAGAACTGTAGACAACGCCCAAAATGTTTCTTCGGCGACTTGGCAGGCGTTTATTTATAAATTTGACAATATTGCCCCGACTAATCCGGTGGGGATTTCTGTTTCTCCGGCCGGTTACGCTTCGGACAATTCCTTTTCTTTTTCCTGGCCGGCGGGGACCGATTCCGGATCATTGGTGGCTGGTTATCAATATAAAACGGCCACGGCCAGCGGAATCTTTGCGAACTGGTCAGCGACAACTTCGGCAACAATGGTGGCTCTTACCGAAGTGGCGTATCAGAGCGACACCAACATCTTTTATCTTCGAACCGTGGATAATGCCGGCAATAATTCCAGTCCCATGCAGATTAATTTTTATTTCGCTGGGGACGGCGCCAGTCCGCCGCGGCTTTTGACGGTTAATCCGGCAACGAACACGACGAATTCCTTTGCCTTTTCCTGGCAGCCGCCGGAAACCCATTTGGGGGATGACGACGACCTGACATATTGTTACACCGTCAACACCCTGCCTTCGGCTACCACCTGTAATTTTACCAGTACGGGAGCGACTTCTTTGGCCGCGAGCGCTTTTGCCACCCAGGTGGGACTAAACACTTTTTATCTGGTGGCTAAAAACCCTGAAGATTCCGGAGGGGCCATAAGCTACGGATCCTACGCCAGCGTTACTTTCACCGCCGACACCTCGTCGCCGGGGATTCCGAACGGCTTGGAGATTTCCGATGTTTCCATAAAAAGCTCCGAAGCCTGGAAGATCGCCCTTTCCTGGGTTGCCCCGACGGATACCGGATCGGGGGTAGCCAGTTACCAGGTTGCCCGGTCTGAGGATGACCTTACTTACGCCACGATTGCTTCCACAACCGGGCTGGCCTATGTGGACACCGGCCTTGACCAGAAAGCTTATTACTATAAGGTCCGGGCTTGTGATAATGTCTATAACTGCGGCGCCTATACCGAGGCCTTAGATCTTTATCCTACCGGCCGGTACACCGAACCGGCGGCTCTTTCTTCGGGGCCGGCGGTTTCCTCAATCACCACAAAAAAAGCCACCATCTCCTGGTCCACCGACAGAAATTCCGATTCTAAAGTGGCTTACGGCGTCTCGGCCGGCAGTTATTACAGTTCTGAACCGTCCAATTCCACCCAGACAACGGATCACACCATAACCCTGACTAATTTATCGCCGGGAACCACTTATTATTACAAAGCCAAGTGGACGGATGAAGACGGCAACACCGGGGCATCCTCGGAAAAAAGTTTTGCCACCGGGGCTGCTCCCACGGTTAAAGATGTTTCTATCAAGACGGTGGGGTTAACGTCGGTGATTTTGCAGTTTACCACCAGCAACGCTTCTTCGGTTAAAATTTATTACGGGGAAACCACCGCTTTCGGCGGTGTCAAGACGATGGCGACTTCCACTTCGGAGACGGTTTATACCGCCACTCTTGACGATCTTAAAGACGGAACAAAGTATTATTACAAAATAAACACCTTTGATTCCGAGTCCGCGGAGTACGAAGGGACGATTCTGAATTTCGCTACCTTGCCCCGGCCGAAAATTACCGGCGTTAAAATCCAACAGGTCGTCAACACGGCCCAGCCGACCGTTTTGGTTTCCTGGGCCACTAATACCGAAGTCTCCTCAATTATCACTTATTACCAGGCCGGAGACCCCTCTTCCGCCAAAGACGAGGTCAACGTAGCCCTGCTCAAAGGAGAGCACAAGATGTTAATCCGCAGTTTATTGCCGGAAACCCCCTACACCCTGATTGTCAAAGGTCGGGATAAAGCGGGAAATGAGGCCAGTTCCGACCCGCAGAGATTGACGACAGCCACGGACACCCGCCCGCCCCAGATTTCTGACCTTAAAGTAGAGTCCACCACCTTACCCGGCTCCTCGGGCGCCGCCGCTGAAGCCCAGGCTCAGCTTTTGGTTTCCTGGAACACAGACGAACCGGGTGGGTCGCAGGTGGAGTTTGGCGAGGGAACCGGTTCAACTTACGCCCAGAAAACTCAAGAGGACGCGAATTTGACCATGAATCATTTGGTGGTTATTTCCGGGTTGACGCCGGCCAAAGTCTATCACCTGCGGGCTCTTTCCAAGGATAAAGCCGGCAATGAGTCAAAAAGCGTTGACACGACAACGATCACCCCCAAAGCCACGGATAACGCTCTGGATTTGGTGATTACTAATTTACAGCAGGCCTTTGGTTTTCTGGGGGCAGGGAAATAAAAAATATGAATTCGATAATAAGCGTTAAAAATTTGCAGAAAAGTTTTCATCCGGGCGGGCAGACGGTGGCGGTTCTTAAAGACATTTCTTTCGAGGTGGAAAAAGGGGATTTTATTATTATCATTGGGCCGTCGGGTTGCGGTAAATCAACCTTGCTTCACACCCTGCTGGGACTGGAAAATCCCGACAGCGGGACAGTAACTATTCTGGGTCAGAGTCTTTACGACGGGACGGCAGAAGATGACCGCTGTGAATTTCGCAAACGGCATATCGGGATGGTTTATCAACAGCCGAACTGGATTAAGTCGCTTTCCATTATGGAAAATGTTTGTTTTCCCCTGTTATTGTTTGGCCAGGACCGGTTTTTGGCCATCGGTCAGGCGGTTGCTCGGTTGAAAGAGGTAGGGATGGACGGCTGGCGGGAAAGTTTGCCCACCGAGCTTTCCGGGGGACAGCAGCAAAAAGTATCCGTGGCCAGGGCGTTGGTTACCAATCCGGAAATTTTGGTGGCTGACGAGCCGACGGGTAATCTGGATTACCACAGCGGTCAGGAACTGATGCAGCTCTTGACAAAATTAAATCAGGCGGGAAAGACAATTATCATGGTGACTCACGATCTGGAGTATCTGAAATTTGCCAAAAGATCTATTAAAATGCTTGACGGCAAGATCGTGGAAACCTTTACCGGCGAGGCTAAGGAAAAAATGCTTCGGGAAATAAAGGGGAAACGGGGGGTGGGAGTATGAGCCGTAAAGCAATATTATTTATTCGTGACCATTTTAAGGGGGCGGCTCAATACTTTAGTTTTATTCTCCTTTTGATTGCTTTTATGCTCTATAAGTTTTTGTTTACCTTAATTGACAAGGCTCCTTTGCCGGCTACGGTTACCGGTCACCTTTATAATAAAATTGGGGGAGCCTTTTTTGCTTTTCAGAAGGTTTTTGATCCCAAAGGGCAAAGTATTCGGCGGACGGAATTAATGGAGATAGCCCTGCGCAATATGAAGGCAAAAAAAGTCCGGACTTTGATAACCATAGGCGGAATGGCGCTGGGGATCGGAATCATCGTTTTTCTGGTATCCATTGGTTATGGTTTGGAACAGGTGGTTATTGGTCGGGTGGCCCGTTTGGAGGAATTACGGCAGGCGGATGTGAGCCCGCAGCCGGGTGGCAAAGTAAAAATAAATGACAAGATGGTTGCCGATTTTAAAAATTTGCAAAATGTCACCAGCGTTTTGCCGATGATTGCCTTGGTGGGACGGGTTAATTATAAAGATTCCATTTCCGATATGGCCGTTTATGGCGTCACTAGCGATTATTTGCAGCAATCGGCTATCAAGACCTATAAAGGTAAGATTTTCAACAGTAATGCTTTGGTGACAAAAGTCAGCCGGTCGGAAGAAGGGGAAGTGGCCGGGGCACAAACGGCGCGGCAGGAAGCGGTTTACTTGCAGAAAATCGGCGAGGTTAATGTTTCTGTGGAGCCGGGTTATTGGCTTCGGGTACGGGAAGCCCCCAGTCCCAAGGCAAAGTTGATCGGTTATACCAAGCGTTTTGAAGCTCCGATTCCCGGGGTGGAAGTTTGGGGGCAAAGTTATCCCGACAATGCCAATGGTTTCGCCGGAGCGGGAGTGGCGGGGGTCTTGGGCAAGTGGGTTAAAGCTGCGGTCCCGATCTGGAAGCAAAAAGGGGGGGATTATCAGGAAATCACAACCGGATATTTTGCGGAAGTCAATCTTCAGATCGAGGTCGTAAATTTTAACGGGCCGCAGGTTTTAGGACTGTCAACCGAGGAGGTTTTATCGGCTTCCGGCGAGGGGGATTTTATTGAGTTGGCCTCGGAATCGGCCGCCGTGGTCAACCCGATGAAAAAAATCCCTCTGGGTCAGGAGAGTCTTAAGGAGGCGGTCATAAATAAGGCGGCGTTAAAAGTTTTGGGTTTGGAGGAAGATTCTGCCGTCGGTTCCGGGTTTAAGGCCGCGTTTGTTGTTGTCGGCAATTTAACGGATAAACCGGATGAAAAAATCGAATCGGAACCGACGGAATACACGATTGTCGGGGTTACCCCCGACGAAAAAACCCCGGTTTTTTATGTACCTTTTATCGACCTGCGTTCTATCGGGATTACCACTTTTTCCCAACTTAAGGTGGCTGTCGGCAAGACGGCGAATTTATCCGCGGTACGTAAACAGATAGAGGGAATGGGTTTTGTGACACGGTCGGTGGCCGATACCGTGGCCCAGATTGAAAGTTTGTTCGCCACTGCCCGAACAGTACTGTCACTGTTGGGGATGGTAGCTTTGGGGGTCGCTGCATTGGGAATGTTTAATACTTTGACCGTTTCCCTGATGGAGCGGACGCGGGAAGTGGGGCTTATGAAAGCTATGGGAATGAAATCGCGGGAAGTGAAGGAGTTGTTTTTGACGGAGTCCATGATGATGGGTTTTTTCGGCGGAGTCTTTGGGTTGATTGCCGGGTTTCTGTTGGGCAAGTTGTTAAGTTTGGTTCTTTCGGTTTTTACTTTTAGCCGAGGGGGGGGGACGATTGACGTGGTTTATTTACCCGCGGGATTTGTGGGAACAATAATGGTTCTTTCTTTTTTAGTAGGGGTGTTTACGGGAATGTACCCGGCTAAAAGAGCAACGGAAATTTCCGCCCTTGACGCCCTCAGGTACGAATAGAAACTAAACGGTAATTTTTACCGCCGGGGACATGGTGGATTTCAAGAATAAAGAGACGATTTTATCACGGCCGATAGCTTTAAGCATCGCCTCGAAATTTTCTAATAATTTCCTCTCGCCAAAATCGAGTTTGCCAATTGTGGTATGAATGATGGGAAAATCAGTTTCGGTTTTAAACTGAACCAACCCGCCGGACAGTTCTTTAACCAGTTTTTCCGGTTGGGGAGAAATAGTGTTCGTTTTCGGGTTAGGCATCAATCCCCGTGGTCCTAAAATCTTGGCAATTTTGGCTAATTTGGGCATCATCTCCGGCGCGGCGACCAAAATATCAAAATCGATTTTACCGCCTTTTTCGATCGTCGAAATAAGTTCTTCATCGGCAATTTTTACTTTGACAACCTTACCGGTACCGTGTGGCAAGTTGACATTTCCCCTTAAACCTTTTTCTTTAACATTAATATGCAGTTCGATAGTTTCGTTGAATTTAGCAAAAGCGACTTCTTTGATTAGTTTGATGGCGTCGGCGGGGGAGTAGAATTTGTTTTTGTCAATTACGGAAGCAGCTTTTTGATAGTTTTTGCCAGGTCCGGTGACGATTTTTTTGACAGGCTTTTTTTCGACGGTTTTGACCGCTTCAACTTTTTCGACAGTTTCTCCTTCGCGAATTTTCTTCTGTTCTCTTTTGACCGCGGCTTTGGCGCGGGCCTTTTCCTCCGCTTCAATGTCCCCCATGATCACTTGTTTTACTTTACCCATTTACCTTCAATCCCATTGATCTTGCTGTTCCCAGCACAATCTTTGTTGCTGCGTCCAAATCTCCATTAGCATTGAGATCTTCCATTTTTAGTCCGGCAACTTTTCTTGCCTGAGCGGCGGTAATTTCGCCAACGGATTCCCGGCCGGGCTTTTTTGACCCGGCGGCAAGATTTAACTCTTTTTTGATCAATTCCGAGACCGGGGGAAGCTTGGTAATAAATGTAAACGTTTTGTCCTCATAAACGGTGATAACGGCCGGTATGACTTGCCCTTTTTTGTCGGCTGTTTTATCGTTATAAGCTTTAACGAAGTCCATAATTGGCAGGCCGTGTTGTCCCAAGGCCGGCCCGACCGGAGGTGCCGGCGTGGCTTCTCCTGCCTTGAGATTAAGTTTGATAATAGTTTTTATTTTTTTCGCCATGTTACTTTTCGCGTCAATGCGAGGAGAGGAATGACGAAGCAATCTGTCTGAAGATTGGTCGGTTCTCACCTCCCGCGCAGCATCAATCCGCTTGGTGAAAGCATTATACAAAGATTATTTGATTCAATCAATAGGTTTCTTCTTGACGCACGTGCGCATGTAAGGTACCATAGGGTATGGATGCTCAGTTAAGGGAGTTATTGGAAATTATCAAAACAGAAAAAGAAGATTTGAACAAGGCGGAACGATTTGAAAAACAGAAAATGATCCTTGGTCTTTTGGCCGGGGGATCATTATTGGCCCTGGCCTTGGTTGCTCCCGGTGTTGCCCGGTTGGGGAGATTTTTCCGTTGGGATCTTTCGGATAAAGATGACTGGAAAGTTTTTAATCCCCGTTATTTACGCTGGGCTCTAAAAAGTTTGGAAAAACAAAAGTATATTGAATTTAAGAAGAAGGGGGATTTTGGTCAGGTAATTATTACCGAAAAAGGTCAAAAAAGAATAGTTGAACTCAATATAGAAAATATCTCCATTTCTAAACCGCGGGTTTGGGACCATAAGTGGCGGCTGGTTTTTTATGATATTGTAAAAGGCGGAGATCGGGTGCGCGATCAATTCCGGCAATATTTGAAATCGTTGGGGTTTTATCAGCTTCAGGAGAGCGTTTATTTGCATGCCTACCATTGCGACCGGGAAATTGAGTTTTTGAGAAATTATTTAGGAATCGGGCAGGAAGTGAGAATAATCGTAGCGGAAAAAATAGAAAATGACGAGATCTTCAGAAAATACTTCGGAGTATAGAATAATTTGACCTAAATAATTTAGGATAAAAGAGGAGGTTTCTTCCAAACGCACGTGCGGGAATAAGATACCATTAATGATTAATAAGAGATTGAGGTTGGGGGTAAAAATTTACAGCTTGGCCACCTGTAAAAAGTCAAGTTCGACCGGGGTTTCGCGGCCGAAAATACTAACTAAAACTTTTAATTTCCCCCGCGCCTCATCAATGGACTCGATGGAGCCAAGGAAATCGGCAAACGGGCCGTCTACAATTTTCACCGCTTCGTTGACGGAAAACTGGGATTTATAAGTTGGGGCGGCAATTTGGGCAAATTGCATGATAGCATCAACTTCTTTTTCGGAAATGGGAGTGGGTTTGTTGCCGATGCCGACAAAAGAAGTAACACCTTGGGTTGTCCGAACACATTGCCAGGTGTCATCGGTTAAGATCATTTTGACTAATATATAGCCCGGAAAAATCTTTTCTTTGATATCCTCTTTTTTACCCCGTTTTACCTGCACCGTATTTTTAGTTGGTACCAAAACGTCAAAAATAAAGGCGTCAAGATGTTGGGTTACCGCGCGCTGTTTAATGGCGGAGGCCACTTTATTTTCGTAGCCGGAATAGGTGTGAACGACGTACCATTTGGCGGGATCTTCATTCATCGTGCGATAATTATACTAGAAAGTTTGGTAAAAAGGAAGTCCAAACCGCCAAGGTAAGCCGAGACGGCGACAGTCACGCCGATGACGATAATCGTCATCCTGATAACCTGCGGGCGGGTGGGCCAAGTGACCTTTTTTAATTCGTCGCGAACCTCGGTAATAAATTTAACCGGACTGGTTCCAAAACTCGGCGCCGTAAACTGTATATCCCGCATTTCCATACAGTAATTGTAACATAAATTTGCATTATTTTTCAGTTGGTGATACTATAGGGATGTGTTAAATGGAATTGAAAGTAGAAAAATAATTACAGGAGGGGTAGTTGTTGGGGTTGTGGTTTTTGGCGTGTTACTTTCAAGGTGTGGTGGTTCTGGTGAGCAAAATAATCTGACGGCAGTGGGACTTGCAACATCCACTAAACCAGCAGCCATTCCGACAAAATACATACCAACAAGGATTCCTCCCGCGACTACTAGATCATCTGAAAAAGCAGTTGTACTAGTGCGCGGCCAGGAAAGTGTCACTGTCTACAATCGGAGTGCACCGGGCCGGTGCGGTTCTGACCAACTTGAAAGATGGTTGACTGATGAACAAAGGCGTAGTTTGGAAATTAAACCGGGAGAAAAAGTTTGGGTGACAAGCGGATCGATAATGAAAGGATGGGGTTTTCGATGTTTACAAGGAGTCTGGATGAGAATCAGATAATTTTCAAAATCAACTCCCAAAACGCATCAATGTAGTCCTTCCGGCGGTTTTGGTACTTCAAATAATAGGCGTGTTCCCAGAGGTCAAGACCCAAAACAACCTCCTTATCGGGCGCGTTCTGATTGGGAGTGGTGAAAACCTCGCCGTCTTGGGAAAGCCAGACCCAGCCGGAACCAAATAAACTCAAGGCCGCAGCGGTAAATTTCGTTTGGAGTTCATCGTTCATCGCTGATAATTCATAGCCGGGACTCAAAAACTTCCAAAACAAGTTATGATTATAGACTCCACCGGCCATGTTTTTAATTTTTTGATTGTCACTAAAAATTAATTTTTCCAGCCTGTCTTCCTGTATACCTGCATTCCTAACTTCCTCGTTTAGCTTGTCCACATAAGTCTGGTGGTGCTTGTCATGATGCAGGCGCATCGTTTCGGCATCAATATACGGTTCCAAAGCGTCATAGGCAAAAGGCAGAGGATCAAGAGTAAACATAGACAATCATCTATACTATAGATTCTAATTTAAAAGTCAAGAGCCGCTTTAATTCAGGAATTATTTTACGGTCGCTTATGGATAAAAACGGCCTTAGATCAGCGTCCAGATCTTTATCAGGCCAGTTTTTAACTTGATTAATAATTTGGTTTAAGTTGTACTTTTGTCCAAAAAACCCCAACTTTTTATTAACAAACTTTTGGTCGAAAGAAACGCTTTTAGATAATAAAAACCACAAATCAAAAACATCCCGACCCTTTTGTCTGTTAATCATGGCATGAATTTTTTCCGCCAAAAGCTCTTTGGAAGAAAGATGCTCAACAACGGAAACAATTTTTACCGGAAGAGCTGTTTCGACTGCCCCGGTCAGGGTTTCCAAAATATTGCCCCGCAAAGAAAAATCAAGTTTGACAGTTAACGGTTGGGAGGAAATTTCTGTTGGGAGAAAAAGTTTGGCGCTGTAGCCTTGTAAAGTCTGCAGTTTTTTAACTGTTAAATTGGGGATAATGGCGGTAAGGTTATTAACAGTAGTCAAAACGGCCTTTTCCAATTGGACCTCAGTTTGTTTGGAAGAAAAATCAAGATCTTCAGAGAAGCGGGGGGAGCCTAATAACAATCTAATGGCTGTCCCGCCTTTAAAATAAGTGCCTTTAACTAAATTATTTTGATAAAATTGGTCCAAGAACAAAATTTGAACATATTCGCGAAGAATGGTGTATTCGTTCGTCTGAAATTTTACTGCCAGTTGTTTTAGTTGGGTTTGGTCAATCACAAAAGTTCTTCTATAGAAATGTTAAATTTTTTGGCCAAAGTTTTCAAGACTCTTTTATTAAGAACTGAAGTGTCCCAATCGGAAATATCTGCGCTGGCAAGTCCTTTGGACTTAAAATATAGTAAATCTAAAACCGCTTTTTCCGGCGTGGCAATAAGAAAATCATCTGTTTTTACAAAGCCAAAATAAAGACCGGTTGCCAAGTGCCGGAAACTAAACTCGCGGTTGTCAAAATTAATGGTCTGGCTGCGTTTAGTGGTGGAGGAAGTAATGGGGTAGGGAAACTGGGGTAAAATGCCGTAATAATTTAAGGCGGATTCAAAACTAATATAGGAAGGCGTAATTAATGAATTGGCCAGACAAAATGATCCGGGGTTAGTGGAGCTGACAAAATAAGTCCCGTTGACCGCTCTTTTTAAGACTTTCTGCGCTGTCAGCCGCTGTAATAATTTGTAAACCGTGTTTTGATTAGTAATTTTAAACAGCCGCGAAACAAGCACGGAATTAACAACTTTGTAGTTATTTTCCCGAAAAATCCGATCAGCCTCCAGGGCAGTAATCGATGTCATAATTGGTATGATTATATACCAAAACTGACATTGTGTCAAGAGGTAAACGGCAGGGGATCAAGGGTAAAGATAAAATCAGTGTCACCAATATAAACAAGTTCGTCCGTTTAGTCAAGAAGGTAATGAAGATTAATTTACCAGTCGCGGCGGGCACACTGCGTGTCTTCTAGATTAGTGACATTGTAACGAGTTCCTCTAAAAATTTCATTTAAGCTTCTGCCGATATTGCCCCAAGGCGGGGGCCAAAGAAAGTCTTCTAGTCTTTGAGCAAAAAAAAGACTGTAAACGGAAATAATTGACGACAAAACAAGGTTTTTCCAATGGGTTAAGGCTGTGCGATAAAACTCCTGATTCCAGGACAGAGTTTGCCAAAAGAAGTCAACAAGAAAATCAGGAGGTTGGTTGGGAAGAGGCAGGCGAGAGACGGAGTAGAGGTTCAGTCCCAGTAAAGCGGAAGCAGTTACCGCTACCCATGCCGCTACCAGTGCATTATCCCGCACTCTCCTATCTGGATTTCTTGCGCCTTTGTAATGTTCATTTGTATCTATAGCGGCGCAAGTACCCGATCTTGCTTCTTTAACTTCCCTGTTCTCCATGATTGTTTCGTCGACGATTTGAGGAATAAAGGTAATAGATTTGGCTTGAGGGTTCTTTTGAGCGTAAACTCTAAGCGCCTCTCTTTTTCTTGCGCGAGTTCTTAAGAGATAATAGGAAGAGGTTGCCGCCCAAGTAAGCCAGCAAAGCACCCCGAAGCTTTCCGAGAGGTTTTGGGCCTCAAATGGTCTTTCTGTCGTCCAATGCACCACATTAGCAAAGACTCTGTCGGGAAATTTATGGCTTCCAACAAAGGGCTTTCCCTGAATTGCTGGAGGAAAATCTTTTGGGGGTATGGAGGGGAACATCTGATCTATTCTTTCTAAGGCGGTTGTCAAAAAAGTGGTAGGCACGGGTCCATCACTTGTTACGCTTGTTACCGGTCCTTGAGCGGCAATTCGTTCCGGAGCGGCCATATTTAAGACACCAACAAAAACGAGAGCGGTCGCGGTCGCTTTTCGAAAACGACTAATTTGTTGCGGAAACTCCTTATTTTGAGAAGGCATAAGTAATTAAATAATACTCTAGGGCTTTTTGTCAAATTTTAAAACTTTGCCATGCGGGGAAAAAGTGTTTTATGTCAGGAATTTAAAAGCAATTCTTAAAATAATGGTGTGGAAGAGGTAGATTTGGTAGGAGTATTTGCCCAGGGAATTTAGAATCTTGAACCTAAAATTTAGGGAAAAACCCCATAAAATAACTCCGGTGGCGTACAAAATGACCGGCAGGCGGGTGAAGCGGGTGGCGACGAGGGAGTTGATGCCGCTTCCTTGCAGGATTAAGCCGTTTAAAAATGTCAGAATAAAACCAACAACCGCAAGAAGAATATAGAATCTGGAATTTAGAATCTTGGGTTTGAAAACTATGTAAATACCGAGGACAAAATAAAAGATCCAGGTTTCCGGGGCGAGATACTGCATTTGATCGGGCCAGATGACATTGTGATTTCCCAAAACTTCTGTGCCCACGGAAATACGGTGATACCAATATATTTGCCATACCAGGCTTAGAAGTAAAGCTGTTTTTGGAAACTTTTTTACCACAAAAAACAGCAAAGGAAAAATCAGGTAAAATTTAAAGATCATGGGAACAAAATAGAGGTGGTAATCCGCTCCGCCGCGCATGACAGCGTTGGTCCAGGTATGATAATCTAATAAATCAAACCCGGCGTTTTCAAACCAGTTTCTGAAAATCATAATTATCAGCGAGGCCAAAACAAACCACGGCAGAATTTTCCAAACCCGGCGGATATAGTAGTTTAGAAGATTATTGTTTTTACCAAAACTCATGGTCAGGCCGTACCCCGAAATGGTCACAAAAAGGGGGACGGCAAAGCGCGATAACTGATCAATAAACAAAGCGGCGGGAAGTTCGATATACCTCGAACATGCGTGGATTGATATTACGGCAAGAATGGCCAGTCCCTTCAGTAGATTAGAATCGGCTTTATTGGGCATAGCTTCCCTTTGCTTCCGCCTTGGAGATTATTTTGGATTTGTCATCCATGGCGGTGAGAATAAATTTATAATCAGTGGCTTGGGGCGAGCATTTAGGTTTGTATCCGGCTCTGTCGGTGGCGATTTTCTCTTCAAGGTAATTACCAGCCGATTCGAAGTTCAAGGTTTTGGCGGCTTTGGGGACGTCTTTAAAAGCGACGGCGTCGCCGCATCTGAAGTTTTCGGGGATTGTAATTTCCATCCGGACAAGGCGAAACCCCGGCTCTTTAGAACCCGGTGGAGGAAAGACTTTGAGGATGCCGATTATCAACGCAAACACGCCGACAAAAACAAGAGCAAATTGCCAGTTTTTCATTTAGTGGTTATTATAGCAAAGTAGAAAGGCAAATGGGCTGGATCATTTTATGGATGTTCTGCTATCATAGATAGACAATGAACTGGTATCAGAAAACCACCCGTTTAGTCTTGGAGGAATTTGGGGTTGAGCCGCAAAATGGGTTGACCGGCAGTCAGGCCGAAGAAAATTTGAAGCGGTTTGGCCCAAACATTTTAGCCTCCGAGAGAAAAATTACTCTTGCTCAAATTTTTATTCAGCAGTTCAAAAGCCCTTTGATCTATATTTTGCTTTTTGCGGCGGCCTTGATCTTAATTTTAGGAGAAAAGACCGATTTTTTGGTTATCGTTTCCATTGTAATTATAAACGCCGTGATTGGTACCTTTCAGGAGGGAAGAGCCAGAAATTCTTTAGAGAGACTGCGTGACCTAACCAGGAGAAAAGCTTTGGTTAGAAGAGATAACAAGGAAATAATGGTTCCTTCGGAAGAAGTCGTCCCAGGAGATATCTTAGTTCTTCGTGAGGGTGATAAAGTAGTTGCTGACGGCCGGATTTTTTCTTCTTCCAGTTTGACCATTGATGAGTCGACCCTGACAGGGGAAGCTTACCCGGTGGCTAAAAGTCAGATGGATATCCCCGCCGATGGTTTGGTTGTCGGGGATCAGCGAAACATGGTTTTTTCCGGAACAAGCGTCAGTTCCGGCTATGGAGAAGTTGTGGTGGTTGCCACCGGTTTGGAAAGTGAACTGGGTAAGATATCCAAAGACCTGGTGGAAACAGAGACTGTTCCCTTGCCTTTGTCGCAAAAAATAAATAAGTTGACCCATATTATCGCCTTAGCGGTTTTTACAATCGCCTTGACGGTCTTTCTATTGGGGGTAGTCCGGGGCATCCCGGCATTGGAAATTTTCACCGCCGTTGTGGGTTTGTCCGTGTCAATTATTCCGGAAGGGCTGCCGGTGGTGGTGACTATCGTTTTGGCCGGCGGGGTCTGGCGGATGGCCAGAGCGAAAGCTGTGGTTCGGCAGATGGCGGCGGTCGAGGCGATGGGCAACGCCGATGTCCTTTTGGTGGATAAAACAGGAACCATAACTACGGGAGAGATGATCATCAGGGAAGTTCATTTAGAGAAAAAAAAGTTTGATATTTCCGGCAATGGCTATGAGCCGGTCGGAGAAATTGAAAAAGACCCAAAACTGCAGAAACTTCTTGAGCTTTCTTATCTGTCGTTAAAAGCGGATATCATCTCCGAAGAAAACGTTTGGAAACCCCTGGGCGATCCGACCGAGGCTTCAATTGCGGTTCTGTGCCGGAAGGCCGGTCTTTCCAAAAACGAGTTGGCCCAAAAATATCAAGTTGTCGACGTCAAACCATTTGACAGCACAAAGCGCTATTTAACGGCAACTTTTAAGAGCGGTAAGGATACTTGGTTTGTGTATATCGGCGCGCCGGAATTTCTAGTCAACGAACTGAAAATTGACCATAATTTACGGGGCGATTATCAGAGTTTGGCTTCTCGGGGGATGCGGGTAGTGGGGGTGGCCGTTTATGGGCCAAAGCGGGGAGAGTTATATGCCTATGCGTTGGCGGCCATAGTCGAAGAAATCCGCCCTAATGTTGCCGATTCGATCGCCAACGCCAAGAAAGCCGGTTTTAAAGTTGCGGTCATGACCGGGGATTACCCGGAAACGGCCAGAGCTATCGCCCGAAAGGTGGGGATTTTTGGGGACGGAGATGAAATGCTGAGCGGATCGGATTTGGAAAAAATGGGAGAAGAAGAATTGAAAAACCGTATCGAAAGGACGACCGTCTTTGCGAGAATAACTCCCACCCACAAATTGAGAATTGTTAATGCCTATAAACTGCGGGGTTATACCGTAGCGATGACCGGAGACGGGGTTAATGACGCCCCGGCGCTTCAGGCGGCAAATTTGGGGATCGGGCTGGGGGGCGGGACCCAGGTGGCTCAGGACGCTTCAGATATTGTGCTTATGGATAATAATTTTGAAACAATCGTGGCGGCCATTAATGAAGGCCGCAATATTTACCGGACTCTAAAAAAAGTTATCCTGTATCTTTTTTCTACCAGCCTCGGCGAAGTGTTTGTTATTTCTCTAAGTCTCCTTCTCGGGTTGCCGTTGCCTTTGGTGGCCGTTCAGATTATCTGGTTAAATTTTGTGACCGATGGCTTTTTGGATATTTCTTTGGCCCAGGACCCGCCGGAAAGTAATTATTTTACGGGTAAACAGGCCGCCGGCGATTTGGTGGACAAGTCCATGATTTGGAGAATGGCCTCGATGGGTATTTCCATGCTGGTTGCCGCCCTGCCGGTATTTTATGTTTTGCAAAGCAGCCATGATTTAAATTTAGCGCGCAGTATGGCTCTTTTGATTCTGTCTGTCAGCCAATGGTTTAATGTTTTAAATGTCCGATCGGAAAGAACTTCCATTTTCAAACTTTCCCTGACGAATAATAAATTCCTGATGGGCGCGCTCGTAATCGTTTTTGTTTTGCAGATAATCGCCATCCAAACCCCCTGGGGTAATGGTTTTCTTCACACAACGCCGTTGTCATTGACGTTCTGGCTGACAGCCTTTTTTGCCAGCAGTTTGATTATCTGGGTTGAAGAGGGAAGAAAAATGTTGGTCAGAAAGTCAATAATGTAGACAACGTCTTCGATTTTTTATACCGTTTCGGAGGAAAAGTTGTTGTTTGAGGGTAAACCAGAACAAAATATGTATTTAGATTTTTTGTTGTGTTTGCAACGGTGTTTGTGACTGGATTAACGACTGTATTTTTGTTTAAGAGCTTCCAGACGCCGTTTTTATAGAACGCAATTTTAAGGTAGGGATTTTTATTTTGAAATTTATCAAAATATTTCAATAATACAGTAATTGGGTTATCCAAAACCTGGATGGGGTAGCCGTTAAAACTGGACAGCGCCTTAATCTCAATTATTTCGCTGGCGGGACGATATCCTTGCTTCGTTGGGAGATTAACTTGGGGCTTAAATGACGACAAGTAGTCCGGACCGCGGGGGATTATTTGGATATAAATATCATCGTGATGAGCGGTGTTGGCAATTAATACACAGGCTCCGTTGCAAATAAAATCGGCGATTCCCGAATAATGTGGTCCGGCGGAGACGGGATAAGACCAATTATTAGACGAAGGGCTAGGGTTATGATGAACATTTCCCGACGAATTACTGTTGCCGGTGGAAGCGTAAGGGTCGAGCAGTCTGTATAAATATACATCTAGCATTCCCAGGGAGTCGTGCAAATCCTCGATTCCGTCGGGATTAAAATCTACTCCGGTTTCGCTAAAAGAGCCGGTCAAATACACTTCATCTTCCGGGCCGAAAGCAATGGAATACGCAAAAAAGTCCTCGTCTGTTCCGCCGAAGGTTTTCGTCCAATTATAAGTGCCGTTACTGTTAAGTTTTGTTAAAAATACACTTGGTCCGCCATTTGACGATTTTAGATCGGTGCCCCCGTCAGTATTAAAATTTACATTACTTCCCGTAAAATTACCGGCAAAATAGATTTCGTCATGGAGATTGATGTTTACCGAATATCCGGAGTCATTAGAATCGTTTCCGATCGTCTTGACCCAAGAGAAAGTCCCGTCAGTTAAAAATTTAACAAGATAGATATCATCAGACATCCCGGCAGAAGACTTTATTGCTTCACCGGTTCCCGGATCAAAGTCAACAGAGCCGCAGAAGGATCCAACGGCATAGACCCCGTTTGTCGAGTCTAAAGTTATTCCCCGGGCAGAATCTTCAGCTTCTGTACAATTTCCCCCAAAGGTGTTTACCCAGATAAAATTTCCTGCTGTGTCAAGTTTCAGAACAAAACTTGATCCTAAATTCGAAGAGGCAGTTTTTTCAACCGCCGATTCTCCCGGATCAAAGTCTACCGTTCCCACAAATTGCCCGGCGACGAAAAGATCCGATTCCCGGTTTATAATGGAAAATCCTCGGGTGTAATTATTCCAAGTATCGGAGGCTAATTCTTTTTGCCAAACTTTGACTCCCAGGGGGCTGATTTTAGCAATAAATATTTCCGGATTTATACTTGGGAAGGCACCGGTGATGTAGACATTGCCGTCATTGTCCGTAGCGATTCCTTCACCCTTTCCTGACAGTTCGCCATAATCAACTGTCCACCCATATGTGCCGTCGGAGTTTATCCTGGTGACAAAAACGCTGTCGGTATACTCATCTGTGGAAGTGTGGTTGTCTTCGGCCACCGGATCAAAATTGAAGTCGACTGTTTGCTTAAATGATCCAACAATATACACATTGCCTGAACTGTCAACAGTTATGCTTTTCCCGTAGTCCGGTGGGGGACTTTCGCCGGCCCCGCCGATCACTCTTGTCCACTGGTAAGTTCCGCCCGAATTATATTTCGAAACAAAAATGGCGTGGCTCTCTCCAATCGCGGACTGAATATCCTCCCCGTCAGATGGGTCAAAATCAACATTCTGGCCGTAAAAACTCCCCGTGATATAGATATTACCATTTGTGTCGGTGACAATCCCGTACCCGTAATCATTGTTTGTGCTCCCGAAGGTTTTAGTCCATTCATAAGAAGCGGCCGCGTAACCCGGGCGTGGAGTTAACAGAAATGTAAAAACAAAATAAACGGCTAAAATCCACCGGAATTTTTTAATATCCATAATCTTGACGTCATTATTTATGTATACTTTTCCTTTGTCAATTGGGAGCAATTTACGGCGGCTACGTCATTATTCCTTGCAGCAGTCAATGGCTTTTTGCACCACTTCGCTCAGTTTGGCAAAAATACCCATGCCCCCCCTTTTTTGCGGTTTGGGGCCGTCACTTATGAAGGAAATTTCACCGGCCGGTTGTCTAATGTCTTTTGTTTGTACCAATCCTAAATTCAGTCCCCAAAAAAGGCTGTAAAGCTGATGGGACTTTTGAAACATATCTTCCGCGTCCTTTTTGTCCCCCTTGGTCAAGGCTTTTGTTCCCACTTCCATAAACCGCATTGAGGCGGCCAGAAGATGCTTGCTGATGCACCAGACTTCGCCCTCGTAGTCTTTAATAATTCTTTTTAATGCGCTTTTACGGACTTCCCGAATTTCGTTTAACAAATCAAGGTATTTTGGGTCTTTGGTTTTGTTGTAGGTAAAAAAGAAATGCTCCTCCATTGAAATCAGGTTCATGACGGCTATGGATAAATCTTCATCGGAAGACAGGTCCAGCTTTTCCCCGTTCTCCATCCTTTTTATTTTGTCAAGAAACTCGTTGATATCCGGTTGAATAGGCCTGGTGTTCATATGGTAACGATATAAAGGATAAAACTTGCCAATAACAATAAGAAAACGGGAACAATTACTTTCTGGTAATTAACAAAGACTTTACCACAATTGGCCGCTCTTAGCCACCTGTCAAGCCTTAGCCCCGAAAGAAAAACGACTGAGCCGGTAAATATCCCCAAAAGCAAATTGTCGGACGCCATTTTTGCCCAAAACAGCGGGGGAAGAATAAAAAGGAGGAATAAACCGACCGAAATAATCTCTCTGTATGACGCTTTCCACCCCTTTTTACCAAGCCAATCCGCCAGCCATAATCCGCCTGAAATAATCAATCCGCCAATCCAAATACCGGTAACCGCATCGTCAATCCCCAGCCATCGGGAAATCCCAAGCCCTCCTGCCACGGTTACCGTACAAACGGGGCAAACAGCGTGGGCGGGAGATGAAAACAAAAAAAACGCCAGACTAAATGCCAAAATTAGCCGTTTCATTTATTGTCTCTAAATGTTTAATTCATTTATGAGAAAATGTCAACATAATAACCAGCGATTATGGCGGTATGTCCAATCTTTAAAATAATTTGGTGATATTATTGATAAAACCGGAGATGACAGTACGGTCTTGGGAATTAATTATCTTCGTCCGGAAATTGTTATTCCTCCCTCTTCCTCAACCGCCGCCTGGCTGGCCTGGGATCAAGAATCTCTTCCTTGGGAGTTTTTGAAAGACAGTTGGCCGGCGCGAATAAGAATTATTAATCCTCAGCCGGGGTCGCGCTGGTCGGAGCAGGAAGAACGAATAAGGTTGGCAGGGGCCGCGGTTTGCCCACGGTCTTTAAGAGGCGGGGCGGTGCTGGTGATGGCCGGTTTCAATGAGGTTTTGGAAGGGGCACCGCCGGAAACTGTCGCGGGAATAGATTCTTCAGCGGTTTCTTTAGTCCGCCAGGAGTGCGGTCCGGAAACTGTGGTGGTGGTTGTCCCGGCCCTGCCAAGCTCCAGGGTTTCCGGAGAAGGGTTAAAGGAAATAGTAGCTGCGGTGGCAAAGAAGGGGGCAGAAAAGGGCTTCTGTGTTGTGGATACTTCTCGTTTATCGGGGAAGAGAATCCTTGACGGTGTACATCTTGGGCCGGAAGGAAGAGAGGAGCTTTTGAGAACAGTTGTTCCTTTGGTGGTAGAAGTTGGTCGAACGGGAGTTTGTCCGCCGGCGATTGATCCGCGAGAAATTTTGAAAAAGACAGGAGAGTAAAGACGGCGGTTTACGAATAAAAAATTTCTCCCGGGAAATGGGGAGAGAGTTTGATTTGGAACCGGGCGTTAAGGAGGGCGTATTCAAAACGGTAGCCGATCAGGGCTTCCGGCGGCGCTAAAAATAAACAAGTGGCCAAAGCGTCGGCGACCATGGCAGAGTCGGCGATTACCCAGCTGGCCAAAATATTTTTGGGCGATTCCATCAATTCTGGATTAATAATATGATGAAAATTATTGAACACCCGGCGATTTCCGGCCGATCCGCACAAGGCTTGATTTTTAATAATCGCCACCCCAATAACTTCTTCTTTGTTAAGAGGGTTTTCCAGACCAATCCTTAGCCGGCGGGTGGTTCGAATATCCCCGCCGCCGTCAATAACAAAATCGTTTATTTTTTGTGAAACCAGATACTGATAGATAAGGTCAATTAAATAACCTTTGCCGGCGGCGCCAAAATCAAGGCTTTTAGATGCGCCCGGATAGCCGAGAGTGTTTAAAACGGGAGCCATTTTCCAGGTGAACGCTCCCCGGGTTTTCTTTTCCAGGTCGCGGTAAAGTTTAATCAGCGGTTGGGAATCGGGGGGAAGAAGCCCCCGACTGACAAAGGAGTCGGTCTTGAATCGGGAATAATTATTCTCAAACTTGGTTATCAGGTTTTTAATTGGGGGAAAGAGTTCTATTGGCGCCCCGTCAATTTCCCAGAGAGTGCCGGTGGCTTCAAGTTTGAGCTTGCTGTCTGATTTTGGTGACGGCATCGTTAAAGCCTTTGGGTGTCAAAGAAGAACCGGAAACTTTGTCCAAAGCCAGATCGGAAATTTTCCTGCCGATCACCAGCGGCTGATAACCGCCGATGAATTTATTTTGAAAAAATTTTGATCCCTCGTGAACCGCGGCGGGGGCAACTTCGGCCGCGGCAACAATACCGTCTTTAATCGTCAGTTTGACCTCTATTTTTTCCGGTCCGGCGGGGGAAGTATAAACTCCGGTCGATTGGTACTCTCCGTCTTTAAACATAGGCTCTTTGGCTTGGGTTTCGGTTTTGGTTTCCGGCGGCCGGGAACCGATCTTTTGCCAGCCGACAACACCCGAGGCCGCAATGACGATAATCGCGAGTCCGACAATGGGGATAATCCTTTTATCCATGAATTAAATTTAACTAATAAATAGAGAGATGTCAATACGTTTGACGGTTGACAGGGTCGGACCCTGTCACCTTTTTCATTTGTTGTTATTTGAAAATTTGGGAAAAAAGGCGGCGGATTTTCTCGCGGGAATAGTATTTTTTGCCAATTTGGAAATTTTCTTCTGTTAAGTTTTTATACCGATCGGGGTCGGTAAGAATTTCCACCGCTTCGTCGGCCGCGGCGGCAATTATTCCCTCCGGAAGGGTGACAAGACCGGTTTTGGGGTTGGTCTCGTATTGATCGCCAAAATTTATAATTTCAAAACCTTTGGGTTTAATGTCGGCTTTAAACACCGGGTATTCAAACATGGCAATCGGGGTTCGAGAAAAAACAGCTTCCAGAAACTGATTGCCGAACCCTTCGTGTAGGGAAGGATAAGTTATTAAATCAGCGTAAATGTAGAGGTCAAGAAGATTAAGGTTTTCTTTTGCCGTCCGGTCATTTGGGCCGAAACTGTTAACCGTCCCGTCAAGAAAGACACAGTTTATTTTCTTCTCTTGGGCATACCGTTCCAGTTTATTTCGGTAATCAAAATCCTGTTTTTCCGCGTAGCCGGCGATAACTAAAGCTAGTTTGTGCCGATTGCAATCGAATCCCTGTCCGTTATAAAGGCCGCGGGTTTCCAGAGCCTTTAATCTTTCCGGCCGCGACAACTCCGCGACAAAATCAATAGCAATTTCGATCCCTTTCCGCGATATGACGCGAGTGGCTTGAAGAATAACCAAGTCTTCAAATGAAAGTTTGTATTTCCGCAGAAACTTAGCGCCTTGGGCACCACGGTCTTGAAGCGGGCGAGAAAAATCAAACGAATCGGGAAGAATAAAAGAGCGGATTTTTTTGCGGCGGTAAAGTTCGGCGCGGGACAAAGAATTAATGCAGGCGTGAAGGAAAAAAGGAGCTTTGGGCGGGCAATAGTTTTCCTGATAATTGACAACCAGAGAGTTGACCGGATTTTGGCATCGTTGGTGTTCCCAGTAGAAATCGTGGTGAACAAACAGAGAGCGGACCTTATTCTCCAGAAGGGATTTTGCCAGCGCCTCGGCGGCGGGCAGATTTTCTCCAAGGGAAAAGACGTTGCTAACAATTGCCCAGTCCGGTTTTGCCTGTCGGATAACCGCGTCAAAATTCTTTTTAAGATCAAAAGCGCAAGCGGTTAGTTCCCGGACAAAGGTTTCCGGAGAGGGAAAAGCCTTAGGATTGTGGCCGAAGGCGTAGGAATCAAGAGCGGCGATTTTTGGGTCGTCATGATAATCAAAATATCGGATGAGAAAATCGGTGCCAACACTGCCCGGACCGGCGCAAAGATAAACCTTGTGCCCGGCTTTTTCCAGGATATCTTTCCAAAGGGCAATTTCCAAAGAGACGCCGTCGGTTTTGCCAACGCGGTAGTGGAAAATTAGAAATTTCATCCTTTGGGCAGGAGCGGAAGGAATCGAACCTTCGTCATTGGTTTTGGAGACCAAGGGCCTGCCACTGACCGACGCTCCTAATAACTTGATTATATGATTATAGCAAAATTTAAAAACTATTTTCGTGATTGAGATGGTCGTCCATCGCCATGCTTTTCGCCCGCCCGAAATCTTTTACTGGGTCTTTGGTCATGATTATTCTTTCTCAAACACAGCGGTTTTGGCCCCTTTAAAAACCAGCGTCTATTTAGCCATCTTTTTTTGATTTCACAATCGGGGGGACAATTTTGAAGGAAGCATTCCGGCGGCGCTTTTCCCATACGTGATTACTTCAACTTTTCGTTTTCTTTATGCTCGGTGTGTTTTTTACACTTGGCGCAGTATTTTTTTAAAATGATTTTTTCCTTATTTTCAATTTTATTTTTGGAGGTAACGTAGTTGCGCCGCCCGCAAACCGAACAGATGAGTCCAAATTTAATGGTGGTGTCCTTTAAAGCCATATGGAAATTATACGCGAATTAGTTACAAATTGAAATATACAAATTATTACAAATAATTTTGAGCCGACGATCAGAATAAGAACCTCTCACTTCGTTCGAGAACCTTGCGCGCGGTGCTCGTTGCGCTGCGCTCCGGGCTAAGGACTGATAACCGCATGATTCTTTTTGAGCCGCCTCGCAGGATCGAACTGCGGACCTACTGTTTACAAAACAGCCGCTCTACCACTGATCTAAGGCGGCGAAAAAACTAGCCTTGGCGTCCAAAACAGGTGCTCTACCATTGAGTTACACCGGCACAGATTTATTTTTGCAAAAAAAGACAGGACTTTTGGCGGGCGGAGAAAAGCAATTCCCCGGGAATCAAATAGTTTGGAGCCAGTCTCGGGCAGGCCTTTCGGGTCGTCCCCGCGAACTTCTAGACTCCGGTTTCCTTCAGAACGCTAGCCAGGGAAATTAACTTTCTCCTTCTCCCATCCTCCTGTCCCGTCTCCTACAATAATTATAGCAAACTAATGCAAGTTAAAATTGCTGAATAATAATTTCACCATGTAGTTTTGCAACTCTTGGGTACTCGCAATTTACACCTGGAAGGCAACGCTTTTCGGGATCAAAAATACAAGCATTTTCTTCTTTTTTCGAATTTAGTTCTGTAACTACGTCTCTAGCTGTTTTTTTACGGCTCTAGCAAGAGCCCTAATTGACCTTCTTTTTGCCATAAAATTTCACCCCATTTTCTATTTTGATAAAATGTGCATACACAAATAAAATAATAAAGATCACCTGATTGGAACTGACTTATGGCATATGTCACAACGTTTACATGCGGGGCTATCCGAACCTTCACATCGAATATGCGTATCAGATGCCTGGCCTTGAACCTCGGCACCAGTAAGAGCAGGACAACCACTTGCGGCTTTTAATTCAATAATTTTTTTAAATTCTTTTCTTGTAATTGACAACATAATTTCACCCCCTTTAATAACAAAAACCCACGCAAAAACAGCGTGGATTTTCGAGTAGAGTCGATTTAAGCCCTTCTCTAACGATCTGTCTCAATTATAGCTCATGTTATAGGCTTGTCAAGAGCCGCCAGTGAGAATCGGACTCACGACCTAGTCATTACCAATGACTCGCTCTGCCACTGAGCCATGGCGGCTTGAAAGTGGTATAATTCTAACATATGAATCTGCCAACTTCTATACCGGAAGAATTTTATTCTTTGTTTTGGGACGTTGATCCTAAAACAGTTAATCCCGCGAAGAAGCCTTATTTTGTAATCCAGCGAATGCTTGATCGGGGAGACACCTGGGCTGTCCGGTGGGTTGAAGCTAATTTTGGGGAAGATAAAATAAGGGAGACTTTTAAAAACCTTCGTGATTTTCGACCGAAAGTGGGACTGTTCTGGTCGTTAGTTTTAAAGATCGATCCTAAAGAAATGTTATGTTTACAGCCGTCTTATCAGACAAGGCGCAAAACTCACTGGCCTTATTAGGTCGGAGTAAAGTTTTGCCCGAAGGAGCATACCTTGCTGGCGGTACCGCGTTAGCTTTGCAATTTGGCCATCGGGTTTCCGTCGATTTTGATTTTTTTACCCCCGTTAGTTTTGATCAGGAAATTTTGGCCCGCAGAATTGAAGGTGTGTGCGCCTTTACGGAAAGGAGTTGGGACGTTGATACCCTGAAGGGTAAAGTCGACGGAATAAATTTCAGCATTTTTAAGTATCCTTATCCGGTTTTGTTTTCGAAGATTAAATTTTTGGACACGGACCTATTGGATCCAAGAGATATCGGAGCAATGAAGATTGCGGCTATAATGGGACGAGGGATTAAGAAAGACTTTATTGATCTTTACGAACTTGCTTTGCAAGGGGTTTCTCTCGACGACTGTTTAAATTATTATGACAAGAAATACCATGCTTTGGAAAATAATTTCTACAGTATTCTCGTTTCTATCCAGTATTTTGCGGAAGCGGAAGAAAGTGAAATGCCGGTGATGTTAAAACCATATAGTTGGGAAAATATAAAGAAATTTTTTATCAAAGAAACCGTGCGGCTTCGCGGGAAATTTTTTTAATGAAAATCGGTGCTCATGTCAGCATTGCTGGCGGATTTGATCAGGCCCAGCGGCGGATTAAGGAAATGGGCGGCAACTGCCTGCAGATAT
>CAYSID010000010.1:9227-35998 GCA_964431075.1 uncultured Gammaproteobacteria bacterium | reverse complement strand
TCTCGTTGACAGGCGTTCGTTAACATCCCCGGTAAAAAATAGAAAGTCAGGTTTAAAATGATCGGTGTAGTGTTTTATAAATTTTCCTGCCCAAACAATTCTTCTGTTGTGAATTACCTTCGCCAAAAAAGAATCATTATCCGTGGAAATCCGGGCATTTGACAGTTCTATAGGCGTCAGTTCGTTAATCCAAGAAACCTCCTGAAACCGCAACCGACTTTCCTTTGTTAAAAAATACGGGACTAACGGTAAAAGAAAGAGGAAACAAGATCCAAGAAATAAAAGAAAATTACGTTTTTGAATTAGTAGTTCTTTAAGATAAATTAAACATAAAGCCGCAGTAATTAACGGGGCAAAAACCCGATGTGAATTGAAAGTGTACATCGAGAGAATTAAGAATAAGGACGACAGAAAATAGTAAATAATCTTTTTTTGATTTACCGCCTTAACGAAAAGTAAAATTCCCAAACCGGAAAAAAGGGTGGCTAAATTACCTTCAAATCCCCCCCGGCTCATTTGCAAACTCCACGGAGAAATGGCAACTAAACCCGCGGAAATTACTGCTATTGTTCTATTTTTGAACAGATCTTTTGTTAGGAAATATGCCACCAAAGCTAGAAATGCCCCCGCTAATGCCGAGGGGAATCTAATGGAAAATTCAGATAATCCAAAAAGTTTTATAGAAGCCGCCGCGGCGTAAATATAACCGGGGGGTTTGTAATCCCCAAAAGCCATAAAGCGCTGAAACGGTAATAACTCTCCATGTTCATCGTGCAGTGTTGTCGCAATTGAGAAGGCATTATATCCCAAGCTGGCTTCATCCCAGTATAAACTTGCCGGAACGTCGCCTAATTTAAAAATTCTTAAAACGAAGGCGAGAAAAAAGATTAAATAAACCATAGTTTCCGACTATTATATATCCCGACGATAAAATAATCCCTCTGACAATAACCGGAAAAATTTCCAGTAAAGCGGGGACAGGAAAAATCAGTAAAACTATTAGTAATTTTGAGCGCCGGCAAAAAATATAATAAGCCCCGGTAAAAAATAAGATCGTAATTAAAATACTTTCAAAATTATAATAGGACAGGTAGCACCGCAAAAAATTATTGAATAAAAAACCGATTTTATTGTGAAACATCCGGGTAATAAAGATCTGGCCGGCAGGATCAGCCGCTCCTGCCTCCCAAACTTGGTGAGGAAGATCTAATAAAATTCTAGACACGGTGCAAGTAAAACTATAACTCATAGATTTTAAAAACCGCGTCTCCTCCGTACATCCTAATTTCTTTTTTGACGTTTGTGTCTTTTGAAACCATATAGGGAGGGGCGACAATCAGAACTTTTTTATCCGGATTTTTCCTAACCGGCATGTTAGCCAAATTGTAATAAGAATACCCGGAAAACCGGTACCACTTCAAATATTCTTCCGGTATGCTTTCATGGATATATATGTCGTCATAATCATTGACCACGGTTTTTAGATAGCTGATTGTCGCTTCAAAACCGTCCTGCCAGTCGGCGGAATAAGCCTTGGGATAATGGACATAATAAATATGCAGGTACAAAAGCAAAGAGAAGAGGGCAAAGGGAATAGCCAGTTTCCAAAATCGCAAAAGTCCCACGGCAATAATTATTTGCAACGGGATAACCATTAATAATCCCCGAAGCGCGTGAGGAGAGACCTTGGTTAATGCCGGAGGAAGAGCTGCCAGCAACAGCCAGGCAAAAATTAATAGCGAAAATTTATTTTTCTCTCTGATTAATTGGTAAGCTCCAATCAGAAAAAATGGGAGCTGCCACAGATATAATTCTCCTAATTTTTTAACGGAGTGCCGGCCGGCCTGGTCCCCATGAAAAAATAAATAATCAAAACTAAAATTACCCAAGTAATTTTTTTGAAAATTTACCCACAAATTCCCCTCTTGGGTTAAAATACTTTCGGACGCGGCACGCAAATTCCCCTCTTTGGAAAAATAAATCGGCAAAACAGGAATAAAAAATATCGCTGAAATAGCAAATATCATCAAGACCTGCTTAAAATTTTTTTTTAAAGTTTCTGCATTTAAAACCATTAAAATTAAAAGAAACGGAGGAACAAAAAGTTTGGCATTGGCATAAGAAGCAACGGATAAAATAAAACTTAACAAACTTAAAAATAACAATTTTATGTTTTCACGAATGGCCATAAGAAAAAGCCAAACGGCAAGAACCACGAACATAAGCGCCAAATTCGCTTCAAAGCCCGCCCGGGAAAACTGAATGTGCCACATGGAAGTGGATAGTAAGAGAGCGGCGAGAAGTGAATAGTGAGGAGTCCCAAAAAGTTCTTTGGTTAAAAAATATATAAATATTACTGTTAATATCCCTGCAATTGCTGATGGTAAACGAACGGAGAGATCGGTTGGACCCATAACTTTTTGAAACAAAGCAACAGTATAGATGTAGACCGGCGGCTTGTAGTCATCATATGACCGAAAGAGCGTCGGCCAGCTGATTCCCCACTCGTCTTTTCCGGTTTGATTTATTGAGTAAGCGTTATAACCGATGGCCACTTCGTCCCAATAGAGTGACGGAGGGTTTTCCGTAATCTTATAAACTCGAAGTATAGCAGCCAAGATAATTATCAGAAATAATAAAAATGTTTTTTTCACTGAGCGATTATGGCAAAAGGAAATTTTGCCAAAGGAACCACATTGGACGGAAATTCATCCGGTAAACCTACAAACAAAGGCCGCCCGGTCCGTCGTTCCATGTCATAGTTTAAATTCTGGCGAAAGTAAAAATTTGCCAAATGATTATCATTTTCAGCAAACCCTCCCGAGATCCGTCCGCCGTCAACCTTTTGATACCTTTCCGGGTCGTATTTTAAAAAAAATTGGTAAAAATTCAGCGGCTGATCAAGCCTGTTCGAAACGATAACCCTGTCGTGGCCGGGGGACAATTGCGCCGATTTTAAAACTAAATCTTTATACCCGGCGTACCAGGTCCTGCTTTGCAGAACCGGGGCATGAACAAAGAGCATGTGGAGATAAAACGATAAACTCAATAAGCCAATTGCCAATACCCAATAACCGATAAATTTGTATTTTTTAACAATTTCCAATATCCCAATCGCGGTAATTATTTGAAATGACGGTAAAAAAACGGCAGTACGAATCGATGAGGGTAAATTGTTAGTTATCGAGGCCGGAATAGGTGCCAATAACACCCAACAAATCAGGATTAAAAATGGTTTCTTGGTTTTAGCCAAATAATGAAAACCGGCCAGTAAAAATGGCAGTTCCCACAAATACATTAGACCGACGTTGGGCACATAGTTAACCTTATCGCCCAGATTTAACCCAAATAAAAATTGCGGTGAGAGATGAAGTAAATAATTTGTTATTATTTTTGGGGCAAACTCTAATAACTCCGGATGGAAAATCATCGCGGATTTATTGTCATTTCTAAGCCAATCCTGCGTTTTTAAAGCCAAATTTTCCTCATGCGGCCGAACATCCTGAAAAATGCTGACGCCATAAGCCCGTAACCGGCCATCTTTTGAGGCCGACAGCGCCAACACTGGGATAAAAAATAAAATAAAAACCGCCCAAAATATTGCTAAAGATTTTCTAAAATAGATTGAAGAGACAATAATCGCAAATAACGGCACAAATACCTTCGCGGCCTGATACAAGTATAACTCAAGGCCAAAAAAAAACGCTGAAATAATAAAAAATTTTTTATTCTTCAAGCCATAAAGAAAAAACAAAAGTCCCGCCGTCGTAAAAAAGGCTAAACTACCGGTTTCATAAGCGGTTCTCGTAAACTGGATATGCCAGGGAGAAATTGCCAGCAGAAATGCTGCTACTAGCGCAATTTGAAATTTGAAATTTGAAATTTGAAATAATTCCTTGGTTAAAAAATAAACTATAATTACGGCCATAACTCCCAATAAGGCGGAGGGAAATCTTACGGCAAATTCGTTAAGACCAAAAATTGCCACTGATGGAACGGTTAGATAAATATATAACGGAGGTTTATAGTCATCGAGAGAGCGAAACTGTAGTGGTAAAAACTGCCCGTATTCATCCCGGCCGGTCTTTAAAATAGAATAGGCGTTATAGCCGATTGCCGCCTCGTCAAGATTTATTCCCGGCGGGTTTTTTCCAAGATCCCAAAATCTAAGAATTACCGCGAGAATTATTATAAAAATAAAAATAACCTTATGTTTCATAAAAATCTGTATTGCAAGACTCGTAAAAAGGCGGTCACGCCGTCACGAAATTTTATTTTTTTTCCGTCCTTGTATTCTCTCCCGGCGTAAGAAATCGGAACTTCCCAGATTCTAATCCCCTGTTTTAGAATTTTACAGGTAACCTCGATTTCAAAATCAAAACGGGCCGAAGTTATTTTTAGAGATCTTAACAGTTCCGCAGGGATAAGTTTATAGCAGGTCTCGCAGTCGGAAATCGTCGTATCAAATAGAATATTGACTAATAAATTGAGCGCGTCATTTGCCAGTTTGTGCCAGAACAACATATTTTTGTGAGGACCGTAAAACCGCGACCCATAAACAACCTCGGCTTTTCCTTCCAATACTTGGGCAATCATTATTCGGTAGTCCCGGGGATCGTATTCTAAATCACTATCCTGAATAATGATATGCGTCCCTGTCGCCGTCTCTAAACCTGTTTTTATTGCCGCACCCTTCCCTTCATTTCTATCTTTATAAACGATTGTTAACTTTTTACACTTTAAACCTTTTAACTTTTGAACCGTCGAGTCTGTCGATCCATCGTCAACGACTACCAGTTCATACACTTCCCGTCGTCTTAATACCCGGCGAATAATCTCCTCAACCGTGTTTACTTCGTTATAAACCGGCATAATGACTGATAATTTAAAAGATTTCTTCATTTTTAGCGGTAAATTCCGGTTCAAACTTTTTAATTATTTCCTGGTCTGATTTTACGAAATTTATTTTATTAATTTTTGGAATTTTAAATAAAAATAGTAAAAATCCATACCAAAAAGACAAATCAAATTTATAAATTAAGTGATAGGGTAAAAAAAATAAATAACTTAATAAATATTTTGTCTCGGTAATATTTTTTAAAACAAAAATATTTTGATTGCAAAACGCAACTGCCTTTCTATAAAAACCCGAATATCTCTTCCGTAAGGCGCCTTCTTCGTGATGGTGTTCAACAACCGCATTTTTCTCAAATAAAATTTCGTAGCCCATTTTCCAAGCCCGGTAGCCAAGATCCCAGTCCTCGCCATAGGCGGGGTTATAAACTGTATCCAACCCGCCGATTTTATTCCAAATTGCCTGATTAAAAACCCCGCTGCCACAACTTGCCCACATACTAATATCCGATTTTATTTCCCCCGGCCGGTGCATCAAAAATCCCCGGATAAATTTCCCCACTCCCCGCCCGCGAGAAACCCCAGCATCGTCAATATCATGCAATCCAACAGCAAACAACTTATCATTTTTAAAATGCGGCAAAACAGTTTCTAAAAAACCTTTGTGAGGGATTACGTCGCTGTTTAACAAGACGACAAGATCTCCTTTCGCTTTGCTAACTCCAAGATTAGTTGCCGTTGAAAAACCACTATTTTTATTCGTTTTTTTAAACTTTAAGCCCTTAAACTTTAAACTCAATTGTTTAAGAGTTTTTATTGAGTTGTCCGTCGAACAATCATCGACCACTATTATTTCTAAAGCGTCAGGACACGCCTCCACCACTTTTGGAATGTTTTTCTTCAAAATCTCCGCCCCGTTATAATTAGTGATAACTACTGAATATGTCATATTTTACATTCGCAGGAGTTACACCTGCGAAGCTAATTTTCCGGTAAGGAATTATTAACCCGTCTTCGTCTGTTTGAATTTGTTTTCCAATTCCTAGATGGAAGTGTAAATATTTTACTTTTTGATATTTTCCACCATTTGTGATTATTCTATATCCCATTTTTTCAAAACCAAAATCTTTAACCAGTTTTGCCGCGATTTTACAAATATGACCCACGACTTGAAAATCGCCTTCTTTTGCTTGATCTAAAACAGATATTTTCTTTTTCGGCACAATGACTATATGTTTTTTCCAAAACGGCTTCGGATGGCAAAAAGCAAAAACTAAATCATCCTCAAAGACTTTCTTAACTGGGATAATATTTCGAAGAAGAGTTGTGAAACCCGAATCAACTAATATACTCTCTAAACTAGTTTTTGCGATTGAAAATAATTTATTGCTCATAAAAAGATTGCCTCGTCACCGCGTTCCCCGCAATGACACGAAGACATCGTACTTAAAAACCACTTCGTGCTTACCGGCCGGAACTTCTACACTTCGGAAATTATAAGGGGTGGGGAGAATTTTGGAAAGAACGCCGTCAATATAGACCTGCCAACCGGGATAGTACATGTCTGACAACACAAGTAGACTTGGTTCATTGTTCATTGTAGACACAACAACCTTATTTGGCTCGTAGGAAATTATTTTGGAGTTGCCGGAAACACGAGGCAAAACATAAGGATTTAAATAAACTTTGGTTTTTCCCTCCTGAAAAACCAAGGGATAATCAATGGTGTCAAAAGTCAAAATATATTTGACACCCAATTCGTTAAAAACGGGATTTTTATAATCTTTAGGAACGATAATCCTGTTGCCGCCGCCAACCAAGTCAGAGTAACTTTTTAAATACAATGGGTCATAGCCATTGACGCTTTGGAGTTTATATATGATATTAAAATTCGGGGGAAAAATTTCGTCGTTTAAAGTCATGAACCGAGAGTGGTCCCGCGTATTCTGTCGTAAAAATTCTGTAACTTTTGTCGAAGGATAAAAGGACTTTGAATCACTAAATGGTAAAAATTTAAAAGTGAAAAAGCCCAGATCGGCGATTAAAATTATAAATATTATTTTAGGGCGATTTTTAAAAATAAAAGTTAATAACAGAAGACCGGAGGAAAGTAATAAATATTTCGTCGGCCAAAATATCCATAACATTCCTAAAACAAATAAAAAACTGCCAAAAACATATTTACTACGATATTTCGTAACATCGTAGTGATTTAAACCGAACGCGGCAAGGGCTGCTAAAGAAAAGTCAATAATTGAAAGAAGGCGGGTTGGCATGGCGGAGGAAACCAGGGGAAAATCTAAAATAAAAGGTATTTTTGCAATCGGGGTCGCGACGGCAAAGAGGAGGCCTGTTAATACCGCGCCTGCAAAAAACCTAATTATTTTGCGCTTTATAAATAACGCGCTAAAAGCAAAAATTAAGCCGGGAATTCCAACATAGCCGATAAATTCCTGGTAGGAAAAAATACCCGTGTAATTCAGGGTTGATGGATTCCCAAAAAAATCAGGGGAGATGAATTGAATTAAATTTTGCCAAGGGATAAACCACCCCGGATTGGTCGTCCAAACTTGATCCGATGCCCGCGCAGACAGACTGATAAACTGTAACGAAGGCAATAATTGGGGTAATGACAAAAGTATAAATATTGGAAAAATTAAAAAAAGTTTAAACCGTTTTCTAAGTATCAGGTATATAGAAGAAAAAATGAAAACATAAAAAAATGTTTGCCAGTGACCAGCCATAAACGAAGAGAATAAGGCAAGGAGAAAACAGGTATATTTTTTTCTATCAATCGACCATAAAATTAGCGGCAACCAGAGTAACGTATGTGTCAAAACCCCGTTTTCCAGCCAGGCAATGTTAAAACCGCATAAAGCAAAAACTATCGACCCAAAAAGAGAGGCGTAATTTTTTAATTTTAAATTTCTCAAATATAAAAACATAAAAAGGAAACCCAGAATTAGAGATAAATAAATATAAATTGACCAGGCAAGAGGAAAACTAAAGATAAAAAACAGAACATTTAAAGGATAAAAAACCGCCGATTGGATATTGGCAAGAAGCGGCGTACCGGCAAAATTATAAGGATTCCATAGCGGGAAAACCCCATTTTTAAGTTGATCGATAACTTCATACCGCCAGGGAATCTGTTGGCGCACCGGATCGGTAATAATAAAATTTTTAAACGGCAGATTCCCAAAAAAATCCCGCCAAGGGTGAAACATACCTACAATCAAATCAAGCGGCGCCAGCATTTTCATACAATTGCCTCCAAAGCGAGGTAAAATCTCTTAACGCTGAATTGCGCGGATTTTCCAATCGCCTCCACTAACATTTTCCGGCGCAATTTGTCTTCGGTAATAAGACGGATCGTGGCCTCCCTTAACCCATCTACATCCCTCCATAAATAACCGTTAAGGCCATTATCAATTATTTCCGTTTGTCCTCCCCCCGCGAAACATACCGGGACACAGCCTGCTGCCATCGCCTCAACCGTTGTCATTCCAAAATGCTCTCCCCGCTCCGGGTGATTTTTCAGGTCTTCTCCAAACCCGGCGGCGTGCCAAAAAATCTTGGCCTTTGAATAGTATTCTTTTAACCTTTCAAAGGATGCGTCCGTAATAATTTTTATATTGTCTCCCCTACCAACCTTTTTTCTCAGTTCTTCAACCGACTTTAGTGACTGGCTGCCGGTAACTCCTCCAATCAAAATCAGCTCCCAGCCCTTAGGTTTCATTTCCAAAAATTTCTCAACCATTAACTCCTGCTTCTTGGGGTGCATTGGGGCAAAAAACCGGCCCACGCTCACAATTATATTTTCTTTTTTCCCAATTCTGAAATTGTCCACATCAACGGGCGGGTAAATAACCTTACTGTCGATTTCGAAGGCTTTATCAATATGCGCCTTAGTGAATTTGGAATTACAAACGACAACGGAGTTAATCAACTTTATTTTTGTCAATAAATCATGTGAGGCGCGGGTAAAGGGGACTTGAAAATGGATTATATTTTTTTTGGCGAAACTTAGCGGCAGGCTGCCATCAGATAAAAAGAAAATAAGGTCATACCCAAAAGTTTTAAAACCCTGCTTGAAACCAACACCCTCTAGATTAATTCCAAAACGCTCCTGAACTTTCTTGACAATATTCTCCCTCCAAAAAATATCAACATCATCGCCTCTTTCCAAAAAATACCTGGCGGCCGTTATAAAATACCGCTCTCCTCCACCCATCGTGTCCAAATACGGCGAAAACATTCCTACCCTCATGGCTAAACACCCTCACTCAAAATTTTTTCATCAATCTCTTTATATTTTTGAATCGGGGTTTTGGATTGTTGGAGTTCCCACAGGCGGGCGTAGACAATAAACATTGAAAAGGTTTGTAAAAGGCTGTCGATCCAGCCTTCAGTTCCGTGGCGCCAACACCCCGAACGTATTTGATTAACAAACTCGGTTAATAAAATTCTAAATAGCCGCCACCAAACAATTGGTGGGTGTCCTGAATTCAATCGAAGTAAAGCCTCTCTTTCTGAAAAATTAATCGTTTTTGAAACCATCGAGAAAATATCTCTGTGAGTTAAATGATAAAGCGGCGCAGATAATTTACCAATTTTTCCATCAACCTGTGAAGACTCGTGTATGTCTCCTGTCCAGTTGATTAGTTTCGATCTTTTAAACAACCGGGTAATATTTTCGATTGTCTTAAAATTTTTACCCAAACGATAATCAATTCGCATTATCTGGTAAGCATCAAATTTATTGTCAAGATTTTTTATTTCTTCAGCTAATTTTAGTGAAACTCGTTCATCGCTATCGATATACAACAGCCAGTCGCCGTTTGCTTTTTCTTTTCCTAAATTATGCCTTGCTGCAAAGCTTAGGTCATTCGATTTATAAATTTTACCGGTATATTTTTTAGCAATTTTAACAACCTCTTCCGGCGCGCCGTTATCAATAACAATAATTTCATCACAAAACGCTAGGCTTTTTAAAGAACTCTCCAAAAACTCTTTCTCCTCCGGCCAATATATAAAAGTAATTGCGCTGATCATAAAATTTTCCCCAATACTTTTTTTATGGGGTTTTTTTCAACTTGAATTTGCCAATATTTGAAATCTTTAGCCGCTTTTTTAAACTCCCCGTAAATATCCTGTAAGGAAAAATATTCACTTTTAAACTTTTGCTTTTCCCACAGTTTGGCAAAAACCACCAACCGATACAAAGCCATCAAAAAAGATAAAGTCAAGCCGTGCATACCATCTTTATAGCCCTCCCAATAAAAAAACCTTTTCAAAAATTCGTCGAGCGGGTATCTGACAGCGTCGGACCAAACCACCGGTTTGTTAATAAATGCCGCGTCATTGGTGGTATACCGATTCATCCGGTCGATAAATTGTTCGACAGACTTGTAATGTTCGTGCAATAAGTCAGATTTTAACGTTCCGATTTCCCCCTCAATTTCAATCATCTCATGAACGCTTTTGCAGGGATATTTTCCCTTGCCGTTTCTAAATAATTTAACCTGATAATCAGGATACCAGCCGGTATGTTCTAAAAATTTTCCGAAAATTTTACTTTTGCGGGGAACCCAGTAGCCCGAAAAGGTCCCTTCCCCCAGGGTTAATATTTCATTTTTCAGTTCGGGAGTCACCCTTTCATCAGCGTCAATCTGGAAAATCCAGTCACCGGTGCATTTTTTAAGAGCTATTTGTTTATTTTTATGAAACATCGCCTCATGATCAACCATAAAAATATTTTTTGTGTATTCGGCGGCGATTGCCACCGTCCTGTCCGTTGATTTTTCGTCAACCAGGACAATCTCGTCCACCCACTTGACGGACTCAAGGCAGTCCCTGATATTTTCTTCTTCGTTATGAGTGAGAATAGCTACTGATAACATGTTTGACTCCCATTATAACTTCATTTTTGGCAAGAATCCAAACACTTAGTAAATAAATTGTCCCCCCAATCAAAATGTTCAAAACCGCATACCCCAACCCATGAGGAAAAAATTTGTAAAAACCCGATGTTGAGAAAATCATCAGACCGGCAGCAATTACCGGGGCTCTTAGACTCTTAATAACGGAAAAGTTGAAATGACGTTTAACTATTAAAAAGGTAATAAAAACCGTTGTTGAAACAAGTAAGGCGGCCAGTGACACCCCCGTCACCCCGTATAAATTTGATAAAAATATCGTCGCCGTCCATGTAAAAGCCGTCCAGAAAATCATTAACAGCAAAGTCGTTTTTACCCGTCCGCTGGCATCCAGAACATTAACCAGTATGTTAGACCAGGCCGATAAACCGGCTTGAAAACATAAAATGTAAAGTGAGGGAAGGGCAACAACATATTGATTCAACCTCGGAATCAAATTTACAAAAATGGTCCCGAACAGGGCAATGTAAATTAATGCCGGGAAAAGCAGAAGCGAAACAAAAAAGAGGGATTTTTCAACGCCCCGGACAACTTTTTCTTTCTCCGCGATTCTGGAAAAGGCCGGAAAGCTTACTTTGGTCGTGTTGTCAACGATAAACCGAAAAGGACTGTAAGCCCACCGTTGAGCAAATTGCCATGCGCCAACACCGGCGGGGCCAATGCTTTTGTTGGCCGCCACAAAAATAATCAGAAGCTGATCTTTGACTACGGAAATGTAACTCTTGGCTTGGTATTGCAGACCGTAGGAGATTAATGGTTTAACTAAAGTCAAAGAAAGGGTAAATCCGGGAAAAAACGGTTTAATTTTATAATACAGGACCAGCCCCACAATGCTGCTTGCTACTGCCCCGTAAACATATGAATACAAGCCGAAGCCTTTAAAAGCAAAAAACACGACCAAGACATTAAAAATAATTGCTTCGGCAAATTGCGGCAAAACCTGTTTTTCAAATTCAAGGCCGCGTTCCAGTAAAATCGAAGGAATAACTTTAAAAGAATTTAAAAAAAGCACAAACAGTAACGCCCAGTAAAGATAAACTCCTTCTATGGTTAGAGATAAAGTGTTTCGGACTGAGCCGGTTATCAGAAAACCGACAACAACAACCATCGCCGTCAGGAAAAGCTGAACCCAAAAAACACTGGATAATTCCTGGTTGGAAGCTTCTCTTTTTTGCTGGATAACTGCCGCCCCAATACCAACATCAATAAAATAATTAAGAGTGTCCCGAATGGCCGCGATCGTAAAATAGATTCCGGTTAACACCAACCCCAAATAGGCCGCAAGAAAATTGAAGGTAAAGAAATTAATAAGCTGCAGAATTATCGTTCTGCCAGTCAAAGCGACAACACTTCTGACGGTTTTATTTTTTATTTCTTCGGTATTCATGATATATCAACCCCCCGCTTACTACAATAATACATAATATCGTAGTAAGATTGCCCAGCGTCCGGACGGGAGTGTCGGTGAATCTGCCGATAATCTGTGACTGCCCAGCCGGAACCGTCACCGTGATTAGTTTGTATTTATTACCGTCCCTAACTTCAGCCTCCCGGCTGTTTATCTTTAATTTCCAACCCGGAAAATTAGCAATATTAATCCGCAAGTCGGCTCCAAGGCGGGAACTGCCGCTGATGACAAATTGCCCGGCCCGGTCAAAATCCACGACCGCCGGAGTAAAATCGCCCCAGACCACTTCATATCTGTTTTGAGAAAGGACTTTGACCGTTTCTTTGTCAATATCTACTCCCAAAGTTCCGTTATCCCGAATCCTGACGGCGATCCCCTTAGGCAAGTACTCAAACGAGGTCCCGCTTACCCGCCATTTAATTTCTTCATCGGAAGTTAAATCACGATCGGTAACATTAGTATAAGTTTGGGGAACAAATAATTTAACATTAAAAAATAACAAGAGAGAAATTAATATCAAAGCAATTGGTTTTTTAATTACTAAAGACCCCGCCAGCAAGGAACTGAACAAAGCGGCAAACTCCAAAAACCGCCACGGGAACTGCAGATACCAAAGCTGGGGAAAACGGTCCCAGATAAAAGTGGAATACTCTGTGGTCATATAAACGGAAATGGCCAAAAACAAGAAACAAGAAATAATAAATTTGGACCGTTTTATCAAACCCACCATTAAAGCCAGCGCGGCAACCAAAACATGGAGTTTACCAAGTTTAAAAGACATGCCATCAACACAGCCGGCAATGGAGCCGCCGTAACCCCAGAGGGAGTCCCAAAGCTGGGAGAGACAGACAAAATGAATTTTATACGAAGCCAGGCTTTTAATTAGCAAATCATCAACCAAAGTGAAATGCTTTTCCCCCAACGCCGGTAACCAGAAAAACGCCGTCAGCCCAAAACAAACCAGAAGCGATAAAAGGATGTTTTTGAGATTTCTTGACCAGAGGATATAAAACCCGGCAAACGGCAGAAAAATTAAATTATGGGTAATCATCAACAAAGCAAGAAAGATTCCCGCGACGATCGGCTTATTAGAAAATAAAAGAATCAGCGGCAGCCAGACAAAGGAAAACAGCTCCGCCAAAGCCCCCCGGACATAAGCATCAACGGCATGATAGGGAGCGTATAAATAAAACGACGCCGAGACAACGGCTCCGGTCCTGCCAAAATATTTTTTCGCCAAAAAATACATGGCAGTTGCCGACCCGATAAGAGCGGTTGCCCAAACAAGTTTTATTGAACTTATATATCCAAAGCCAACTAAATGATAAATCTCTCCGAGATAATAAACAAATGGAGGGTAAAAGTTAAAAAGCGGGTAACCGAAACCAAAACCTAAATCCGGTACTACCCGCACCGGAAACTGTCCCGCCATTAGAGCTTTTCCAAGCTCAAACAGTCTGGCCACTTGTTGATCATCGTGGTGGACGAAAAATCCCGGATTTAAAAGTGGCTGCCACGAGAAAAAAGAAAGCGCTATAATAACAAGCAGTGAAAACACTACTTTTCGCATTGGTAATCCTCATTATAGCAATTTTCCTAAGAGTTTATCCGGGGTTGGATCATGTGCTTTTTACTTACGACCAGGCAAGAGATTTATTCATGGGTGAATCCATAAGAAATGGCGATTTCAAACTTGTTGGGCCGCCGACAGATATTCCCACACTATTCCACGGCCCTCTTTACTACTATTTTTTAGCTTTATTCAACCGACCGGAATCTGCTTTTCCGGCGGTTATTTTTTTAAATTTGCTTTCCTGTATACCTCTATACCTTTTGGCCTTTAGTTTATTCAGATCCAAGTTTTGGGCCTTTATGCCTGTTATTCTGTTTTTAGTTTCATTCGAAATGGTTTCCTACGCCCGCTGGTTATCAAATCCGGCTTTTGTTGTTCCTTCCATGGCTATCTGGCTTTTGGGGCTAAGACTTAAAAACCTGCCCCTGACAGCCCTTGGATTGGGTCTTTGCATCCAGTTCCAGTTTTTTATGTTATATCTTTTGCCTCTAACAATTATTTACTTGATTAAAAGTCCCAAAAAACATTTATTTAAATCGCTGTTTTTATTTTTTGTTCTTATGTCAAGTTTTTTGGCGGCGGAAATAAAATTTAATTTTCAGGGGGTCTTGGGATTAATAAACTTTTTCAGCCGCGAAAATACCGGTAATTTTGATTTAATTAACCGTTTCCGTCATTATTTTGAAAGTTTGCAAAACCTGTTCGTCAATAATTTATTTCCTTCCTACCCGATTACGGCTCTTTCTCTCGCTGTTTTTATAGCTTTAGTAAATATTTTTTTGCACAAAAAATCACGAGAGCCGGCTGTATTTTCCTTGTTCCTTTTAGCCGGTCATTTTTTGGTTTTTCTTTTTTCAGACACCATGCATATTTTTATCGGGGTCGGCATGGGGTTCGCCGTTATTCTTCTTGTGGCAAACGGGATTTATATTCTAAATAAAAAATCTGCAATTCTTGCCGGGGCCATGCTTATGACAGTTGTTTTTGGAAATCTTTACGCCATTTTCCAAAGTAAGGAATCACTTTTTAAAGTTCAACCGGGAATGATTTTAAGGAATGAAACGGCACTCGTTTCTAAGACTTATGAAATTGCGGCCGGGAGACAATTTTCTCTCAATGCTGTTACCAATCCGTATTTATACCCCACTCTTTGGGCCTACCATTACCGCAAAAATCCTCCGTTCTACCGTGGATTAACGGCGTACACTTTTGCCGGACAGGGAGTCTTTATCCAAAACGACCAAAAACAGGATCTTGAATTTTTAATCATAGAACCGGAAGTGGGGGCCGCGCAATCTTGGGCCAACCAGTTAATTGACGCCGAAAAGCGCCGTCACGATTTAAAACAGGAGTACAACTTCGGTAAATTTACTCTGCTAGAATTTTAGGGGCAAGTCTTAACGCTTCCGGAATTTCAATGGGTCCCTTGTTGGGATGAAAGAGACGTTTTTGGACGGTAAGGCCGGCGAATTTTTCCTCGGCAATCAAATCGGACAATCGGTCCTCTTCGTAGATTGTTTTAGTCACGTATATATCCGGAATGCCGGTGGATTGCTCCAAAATCAGGAACCGCCATTTAGTGTCAAAAATTTTGTCCGGCAAATTTCCTAAATATCCTTTCTGGCTCTTCCCCGCCCAAAACGGCAGGCTGCCGTATTTTTTCCGCCCGTAAAATTCATAAAGGTAGGCCCAGTTAGTATTAATATACAATGGATTTGTCATGGTAATAATGATAAACGGCTCGTTATCTGACTGGGTATAAGTGTAATCAATCACCTTTTCTTCGGCCGTTAAAGTCACTCCGCGCTGCACCGAAACTGGGGAGTAATCAACGTTTAGCCATTTGAGATTCAAAACCGTCTGGGCAGCGAAAATAAGAAAAACCAATAACCGATAGTTAACTAATATATTTGCTGCCAAAATTACAAGCGGTGCAAGGCTTGGGGCGAAAACAAATCCTGATCCGGTAATCCCCGTGGCAAAAAATTGAAAAATAACAATGTTTGACAGCCAAAATAACAAAAAGACAGTTGGCCTTGAGGAAAAATTTATTTTTCGAATTAAAATTAGCGCAAGAATAATTATCAAAAGTTTCGGAAATGGTAGAATGGTAAACGATAAAAAATCGATAACTCGATCGAAAAGTTGAAACAAAGCTCCACTTGCCGACGACATTGGTTGGGGACCATTAAGAATGAAGTTTAAAAGACCAAGCGTCATCCGGCCGCCGAACTTTATTTCCGCCAAAATAAAAGTTATAACTCCGGCAAGAAATCCAAAAAGAAAACTTAAAATATCAGTAAATATTAATTTTTGTTTAAACAGCCAATAATAAAATGGCAGGACAAAAAGAAATATTCCGAAGGCCACATCAGATTGAATTAACAAGCCGAAAAATAATCCCGATAAAAAAGCGGTCCTTTTTAAGGGTTTCTCAAAATAATCCCACAATAACATTAAAATTATCGGGCTAATAAAAAGCGAGAGCATAGGGTTTGACATCCAACGGGTATAACTTTGGAACAACGGGGACAATAAATATAGGCAGACAGCCAGATAGGCAGTTAGCTTGTTAGGAAATAACTTGTAGGATAACTTATAAACAAATATGGAACTTAAAAATAATACTAGTAAAAAAAGAAGGCTTACAGGATTGGGATTGCCGTCAAAAATAAAATAAACAGGGGCCAAAAAATAATACCAGAGAGGGCCATGATTGACCCCCGGAATGTCCGATGACGGCCCAAGAAGTTTGAAATCAAATTTTTGCCAAATATTCGCCGCTTCGAAGGCATCACGCGACTGGTCAAAGCCCCAGATAACATGACCGCGCCAGCCATAGAGCCCAATTATCAAAGCAATAATAATTATTATTTTGGCCATCGTTTAATTATCGTCGTTCCGTCCGGTTGAATTTTTTCCCAAAGTGTTTCAAAATCAGCATCCGGAGTTTTGTAATTAATGAAATCTTCTTTAACCGCCCATGAAGTTTCCGGGGGAATTATTAAGTACGTGCTTTGGCCTGTCTGGCGGTTTGGTATTAACCACTTAAATAAATAATCATAATCAAACGTATAAATACTTGGAGAATAAGCAAAAACCTTAAAAGAATTATTTTCCGCATCATTGATAATTGTCTCGGCAGTTAACTGTTTACTGGCAAGCGAGGGAACCGATAGAAACTCCGCCCCGGGATCACGGACAAAATTTAAGACATGTTTGCCGAAAATTATCAGCGCAACAATAAAAATTATTGAGGAAAAAACTTTTGATTTATTAATAAGAACTCCTGTTAGAAGCAAAAACAAGGTTTCGGTGCCGATAAAATAATAATCCCAAACCGGATTTTTGGAAGTGTAAAAAACCATTAATAGGCCAAAGATATTAAAAAGCAGAAAAACCAGCGCCCCTTTATTCACTTTGGAAATTTTCGTAAATAGCGAGGCAATAATTACAACCACCATGGGTTGAAATCTTGAAAGGATTTCCATTTTTGACATTCCCAATTGTCCAACGGAGGCGCTGTTATAGACCGCGGAATTGATTACCGCCGTTAAAAACGATCGCGTTTGGTTAAATCCGTGACGGGTTTCAAAAAGTAAAAATGGTAAAAAAACCGTTAAAACTCCGGCCACGAAAAAAAACAAGGTCCCGATTTTGCGGGTTTTAATCAGCCAAGATATAAAAAATAAAACAGAAATTGATAAGCAGGTTACAATCCCGAAAGAAAGATGGAAATTGACAAGCATGGCAGCGAGAGCCCCCACCAGAAAAGGTTTGCTTAAAATATTGTTGGCGGCGATATAAGTAAGGGCTGTTATAAAAATTGGAACCAAATATGGCTGCCAAATAAAAGTGGCGTAGGACGAGCCGTAAATTGACATAAAAATAAGCCAGATGGCAATTGCGGTGGCATGACCAATGTATTTTCCAAGTTTCCAAAGAAGTACCGGAAAAATTGTGAAGTAAGGAATAAAAATTACGAACAACGCGCAAAAGCGCGGATCTTTGGTAAAAATTAAAACCAAACTGTTCGCCCAAATCCAATAAGGACCGTAAAAAACTCCGGGAATGCCGCCGGGAGGACCGATCAAAGTAATTTTATTCAGGTTATCCCAAGCTAAAAGCAAATCTCTTGCCGGGTCGGACCAGAAAGGGATCCCGCCCCATAAAATACTTCGCAAAAATAAAAAGGCAAAGTAAAAATAGGAGATAGAAAAAATTAAATTAATAACACGACGCATATGACTATGGCGATAACAGATATTATATTTGCAATTAATCTTGGGTTAGTTTCACTAAATGAAACAGTATCACTTATTACAATACCATTCTCATTATAAACTTCCGGCTTGATACCCGGAAAATATACTGCCGATTTTTGAGTTGCCCGTTGTGTTGGATCGAATTTTACCCACTTGGGCATATATTCATTTTTAACTGTCGTTGTACCATCGTTTGCCACATAATAGTTATCTTCAAAATAAATTTTATCAACAGTAAATCGAGTAGTCAGCATTAAAACAGCGATAAATGCCAAAAATAATTTTATATTTTTAATTAACGATCCAATCAAGATTGATGAGAAGAATATGGTTACTGATAAAAACCGCCAGGGAAATTGAACGAGTTTTGGTAACGGCAATATTTGCCAAAAAATTTCAGAAATTGGTAAAGTAAAAAATATTGATACCAGACAAACAATAATCGCGAAATTTGTATTAAATTTTTTTACTACAATATTACGTATTATTGTAGTGAAAATTATTATTGGGACTATAATACCTAATAAATTAAAATTTAGAAAATAGTCTTTATAATTTGAAACTGCGGTTATAGAGGCGCGAGTGTATTGCAAATCATAAAGGGCGGGAAACCAAAACCACGCCGCCACCGCGGCGGCTAGAAGCATGTATTTAGAAGCAAGTATCAAGGGAAATTTCTTAATTATTAAATAAACAAGGATAATAGGTACAAACAAAAAAGCAATCACATTGTGAGAACAAATAAGGGCGGCGGTACTTAAAGCTGTTGCGGCCGTCTTTTTTTGATTAATAAAATAAAAAATTAAGGGAATAAAGACAAAAGCAACGGATTCACCAAGGGAACCACGGGAATAGACATCAAAAATCCGGTACGGGGCGTACGAATAAAATATTCCAGCAGCAATCCCCGCCCATTTACCCCATTCTTTATTGACTAGCAAATACATAAACCAACTCCCCAAGATAAAACTTAAAGTAAACAAAATTTTTATAGAATCAACGAATCCAAAACCTAATAGATGAATTAAGGATCCAAAATAAAATGGTAATGGATATAAAAAGTTAGTCACCGGATAACCAAATCCGTGATTTAAATTCCATAAAAACCTGACAGGGAATTGCCCTGTCCGCAAAGTATCAAAAAACGCTACTAACCTTATAACCATCCATTCCCCATCATCGCTCCTAAAAAACCCGGGGGTAATAAGTGGCCACAACAGCGGTATCAACAAAACCAAAATTAATAAGTACGGCCAAGAATTCTCAAAGAACTTTCTAATCATCAAACTATTCTACTACTTTTTTAAAATTCTTCTATTGAGTTAAATTCGCAGGTGAATTCGCAGGTGTAACTCCTGCGAATCTATTTCTCATTTCTCATTCTAACCAATTTTTCGCACGTGCGGATTTTTGGTTAGATTTTTTATAGTAAAACCCAGCAAAATTAGGACAGAAATAATAGAAATCCCTACTCCAACTTTAAATGACAAGGGGTCGTAGATAAAGATAACTTCGTTGGCGCCGGCGGGGACAGGGACGGCACGGAAAGAATAATTAGCACGGTAGATTTTTGTTTCCACGCCATTGACAAATGCCTTCCAGCCAACATAATAATTGTCCGATAAAAATAAAAGTTTTGGAGAGTCGGATTGAGTTTGAATGACCACGCGATTGGGTTCGTAAGAAATAATTTTTGATTTCGACAGGGTCGAACCCTGCAACTGTGCAGGGTTCGATCCTACAACAGATTCTTCAAGAATCAAAGTTTTTCGTAAATCAAAATTGGGATCGTAAATTTTATCCAAGATTTTCTGCGGGTCGGTTTCGACAATATAATCATTAGCTAAAAACGCCCGGGGTAAAACGGAAAGCCGTTCAAAAGCTGACCATTTATTGACATGCCAGGCGACTCTATATTTATCAGGAGAAAATTTACCAAGATCCGGTTTCCAATCATCAGCCGGCATATCCTCTTTGTCTAAGATATATTTAACCCCTAATAAATCGAATAACCGGTTGCGATAAAAACTATCCTCATCTGTAAAACTGGCGTCGGATCGGGGAATGCTTTGGGGGTGGTATTTACCGTCTTTGACAGAATAAATTATTTCTCCGTATCTCTTAATGTACAAAGGGTCATACCCGTTCGGATCAAAAACCCGGTAGTAAGTGGCGAAATTCGTATCAATTCGGGCCGTTCCATAACCAAAAAACCGGTCCGGGGCAACTCTCTTTAAAAAATTAAAAACGGGGTGAGACGGAAAAATAAACTTCGGGCTAGAAAACGGCTGGTGTTTGACAAAATAATAGCCGGGTTCAAAAATAGCAAGAGCAAAAATACCAATTAAAACGAGCTTTGGCCATTTATCTTTTAAAAAAAATAGGAAACACAGGCAAAAAAATGTCAGTGACGGAATTATTAGATTATTTCTTGAGACCAGAGTTTCGGGGGTTCTGAAAATTAAAACATAAAGCCATAAACCGGCGAAAACAAGGGCGGTAAAAATTAAAGGCTTTACTTTTAATTTGTTTTTTACTAAATATTCATACCCATAGGCGGAAAGAATTGCACAGGCAAATAAAGCGACCATTATCATTCTTGCCGGGATAACAGAGGATAAAACCGGGACATGTAAAAAATTAAAAACTAGTCCTAAAGGCCAGGTGGCAAATAATAATCCCAAACCCGCTAAAAATATAAAAAACCTAACCGATGATTCGCGAAGTCGATAAAGAGAAAATAATGAAAATGCCCCCGCAACTAAACCAATATATGACCGAGCATCGGCATAATTAAAAATTATTTGCTGCAAATTATTTGTTGCCGTATTGCCAAAAAAATCAGAGGCAAAATAAGTTATTAGTCCTTGTAACGGGAAAAGCGTTCTGGTAATCAAAGTGGTATTTGCCGCAGCTTCCCGGGCAGAATAAAAATAAGCTTCTATTGTCGGGATAAGTTGCACAGCTGCTAATCCAACTGACAACAAACAAGTAACTAAAAAACTAAATAAATTTTTCTTATAAATCGCAAACAGCCCGGCAATTAAATAAACATAAACCGTTGTTTGGACATGACCACCGAAAATTGAAAAAGCTAGGAAAATACTCGACCACACAATTTTGTTTTTATTAATTAGAAGTAAAATCAGAGGAAGAAATAAAGCCGATTGACAATTCACCAATATTTCCTGCCAGCCGGTAAGGTAAGAAATATTGGCGGCCGCCAGTCCTCCAAAAATGGCGGCAGGGGAGGAAAGTTTTAAAGATCTTAAAAATAAATAAGTAAAAAAACCAAAGATTGTCATTACGACTACCACGTTAGGAATCCAAAGACCGGGAAACAGGAGTGATGATTGGAGATTGGCGAATAAAAACGATCCGGAAAAATTGTAAGGGTTCCAAAGAGAAAACCCCAAGGATTTCCAGACAAACATTTGTCTTACAGCGTCCGCCGCCAGATATTCTTTATGGGTCGTCCAGGGATCAAAACCGGCAAATCCCCCGCTTGACCAGGGAAAGAAAAAGGAAACCAAAAGGTCGCCGGGAAACGGAATCAGGCCTTTGAAATAGACCGGCCAAAACATGACCATATTGGCAACGGCAAACACCGCCATCGCCCGCCAATGGTCTTTTAATTTATTTAAAAGCATAACAATCATAGAGATCGTTGGCCCAGTAGGGAACCACCAGTTTTGCTAAAGACAAGTTTCCAATTACCAATGACAAAAAAGAGGATAATTTCGGATTGATGGCAGCTGCCCGGGTGGCAAGGTAGCCGAGAGAAAGATACCGGAAGTGGCGCTTGAAGATTATTTTTGTAAACCCGGTTTTTTCAAGATAATATTTTGCCGCGGGACGGGAGAAAAAAACTTTGTGCATCTCCATGTACCACGACCATTTCGTTCCAAAAAATCTTGCCATCTGCGACCGGGGATCAACCGTCGAAAAGGCAAACACCCCGCCGGGTTTTAGTAAATTAAAAATTTTTTGCATTTCCGCTACCGGATCGGTAAAATGTTCGATAACGTCCCACATAGTAATGACATCAAAACTTTCTTTTTCAAAATTCTTTTCCTCAAACGGCCGGTTGATTATTTTAAGCCCGTAATTTTTCCGGGCGTATTCGACCGCCCACCGGTTAGGTTCTACTCCGTGAGCGTCCCATCCGTCATCTTTGGCCACCTTAACGAATAACCCGGTGTTAGTCCCCACATCCAATAACTTGCCTTTTTTGGAAAAAGTCAATTTTAACTGTGTTAGATACCGCTCAAACGTCCTTCTCCGGGCAGGTTGCTCCAAAAAATACAACGGATCTTCGGCGATTTCGTAATAAGCGCTGATTTCTTTTTGGTCGTTTCGCTCATCCACATAAATAATCTCACATTCGGGGCACCTGACAATTGGGCCATGAATTCCAAACCCGCAGTTCGTGCAGGTAAATTCAGACGAAGATCTGGCGGTTTTTTTTGCCGTTGCGAGACATAATAGTTCAACAAGTTCACTATGGCAAAACCGGCACTTTTTCATTTTTTTATTGCATTTATTATCCTCTTTTTAGCCGTTATTTACAAAGGCGTAATTTTTGATAATAAAATTGCTCTGCCGACTAATTATCTGGCCCATTTTTACTCTCCCCGGCCAACATAAAAATTCCCCGGCTCGCCAATTTTTTATCCCGCAACTCATCTGCCCTGGAATTTTTTAATAATTCTTCCCCCATTATTGGGATCTTTTTTTTTGTTTTTTGTACTTAAAATCACAAAAATTTGGCTCAATCGCCCAATTATTCAGGGCTTTCGCCTTCGATTTCTCCGGATTTGTAATTACCCGGTCCCGGGAAGCAGTCATCATTGCCCGCACCGTCATCAAAGAATTATTGTCCGGGCCAGAAAGCTTTTGTCAATAACACAGAAACTAAAATTTACCGGGCGAACTATAGTTTTCGGGTCATACCCGTTCCTGCCGGAAATTATACCGTTATTTTCAAGTACGACCCGCTATCCTTAAAAATCGGTGCTATAATAAGCATAACGGCAATATGCGGACTCGCATTTTTCTACTTGCGGCATTATTTATTACCCTCATAACTAATGCTCTCTATGCATCCTACCCCGACGAGTTTGATAATATTTTGGGCGGCAAATTGATTTTGCAAGGGCTTTTTCCTTACAGCGGTTTTTTCTCTCACCACGGGCCCATTTCCTACTTTCTGGCGGCACTCATAAATATTTTCAGCGGGACGTCGTTTGTTAAATTTCGCCTCGTTTTAGCCATCGTTTATTTTATTTTGCTTTTTATTATTCAAAAAATCCTGAAAAAATATGTTTCCCCAATCTTTGTTTTGGCTTTGGCAATTTGCATGCCTTTTTTCTGGGGTCAGATGCTTTTGGCGGACACTTTAAGTGCTCTCTTTTTACTCCCAGCTTACGGATTGTTTTTATATAAAAGTTTTCAAAACGAGAAACTTGAGAATAAAGATTTATGGATAATTTCTATTTTTTCCTCTCTAACCGTTTTAAACTCGCCAACTTATTTGTACGCCGTCGGGTTCTTGGCTTTGTTTACCCTGATTTACTCTAAAAAAGTCAGAAATTTTTTAATAATATTTTCCGTTCCCTATTTAATTTTTGGTTTTTATTTGCTTATTACCGGCTCGATTCCCAACTTTTTATATCAGGAAATTAACTATAACAAAAGTTACTACATTTATAACTACCCCCGTCCGATCGGGTCGTCATCTTTTAACCCGATCCGTTATATGGTCGTCATCATGAATAATTTTATTAACCAATACCAGCCGCTTTTAGCCGGCCTTAAAGGAACTGATTTTCGTTTTCCTATTACCGCCACTCTAGCAGTAACCAACACCATCTTTTGGTTATATTTATTATTAAAACGAAAGTTTTTGTTACTTGTTTCTTGTTTCTTGGTTATTGTGTATGTCAACGCCCGCGGGAACATCGGCGATGTCCGGGTCACTGATTACCAAATGGCCGTTTATTTCGTCTTAACTCTATTTAATGCTTTCTTTCTCTTTAAACAAAAGACTTATCCGGTTCTAATATTTATCCTTGGGTTCTTTTGGTTTTTCGCTGGCATGTTTTTAGTTTCCGATTTCTGGCGCTTGAATTACACTCGGTATATGGGAGAAGCTCCCTTAATTTACGACCGGCCGGTCGTCGCTCCGATTTTTAATAAGCTGTTTACTAAAGACGACTACTGTTGGGTCGGCCCGTTTGAATTTGAAGAAATGTATTACTCCAACTGTAAATTCCCCTCCATTTATCATTGGATTCTTCCCCAATTCGGCGGGATTGATAAAATTAAGAGTGAAATTTTGACTGATTTTATCACTAAAAAACCTGATATTATCGTCTTTCGCCGTGATTACTCCGCCTTCGGCCAGTCTTCGGCCTTCAACGAGTTTTTTGTAAGATTTCTTGATGAGAACTACACCCGCCTAACCGGATATAAATTTAATGACCCAAAACAAAAAGACTTTAATTTTGACGACGATTTTAATTTCCGCAAGGAAGTCGCCCCGGTCTATTTCCAAAAACTTCAGGAGCTGGGTTATATTAATTCCTTCCCGCAGTAAAAGAGCGATGTAAAGCAGTTAAAAGAGCAATAAAAATAAAAGTAACGGTAATCGTGTTTTGAGCAAGGATTGTTTCGGATGAATAAAGGCCGGTGTATAAATACAGGACATAGCGCAAAAGCAGACCAAAAGAAAAGATCCCGAGAAATTTTTGCAGATTTTTATTATCGGTAAGGGCCGCCAAGCCAATTATGGTCACCAAATACCAGGGATACATTTCCCGCCCAAGAATAACCGGCACCAAACCCAGAGAAATCAACACTATTGATAAAGACATAGCACGTGCATTAACTTTATCAATCGACAATAGCGGGGGGATTGCCAGCCAGGTGATGAATTTAACCCCGCCGGAAAGCAATAAACTTACCAGCATTAAAACTTTGTTTTTAGAAAAGTAAACCCCTAAAAGGAAAAAGGTTAACATTAAAGCCTCATTATGAGGAGAGTAGAGAGTCTCCAAAATTATTAACGGGTTTAGGGCAAAAAATTTTAGATTTTGGGGATTTATTTTACTTACCAAATAGCAGTTGAGTAAATACGCTCCGGTAAACAAAAGTTTGAAGTTTAGTAAAGTCAAAATAAATTTCCCGAAGCCCAAAAATGAGGGAATTATGGTTATCAAAAGCCAAACCGGGCCGTAGGGATAGGTCCGGTGCGTCCAGTGCATAAACCGGACCCAGTCATCAGCCGGAAAATCAAGGGCCTTATAGAAATAAGGATTTAAGTGGTAAGTTGTTATTATTCTGGCGTCAAAAATATAATTAAAGAGATCGTGAGAAAGAAACGGGTAACTCAATAAAGCCAATACCCCAATAACGCCAATTACCAATTTCCAATTACCAATTACCAATTTCCAATAAAACCAATACATCAATAATAAAATAATTAAAAAAAATATAGTTGATAAGGGACGATTATAATAACCCAAATTAATCACCAAATCTTTAAAGGCTAGAAACCAGGGGGTTTGAAGAAGAGTCAAATTAAGATCAATCTGGGAATAAGAGTAGATGGATAATGAAAACAGAACAAATAAATACGCAAAAATCATTTTTTATAATGTCCCATCGTTTTGTTGTATTTTACCCGCAAAACTTCGCGAATCATGTCGAGAGATTCCCGGACGAATTTATTGGGGCTACGGGCTTTTCCCGTTGACTCATCACGATCTTCCCATAAAATCGGGACCTCGGACACTTTGTAGCCCCTTACCTCGGCAATCGTCAGCAATTCCACGTCGAAGGCGCTTACCTTCCAACCTTTCGCGATTCCGGCTTTCCTAATAACAGAAAGTAGGGGAAACAATTCCTTGGCTACACTTGACCTAAAAATTTTAAAACCGGCTTGGGTGTCAATAATATGCGATGAAAGAATTGCTAAACGAATTCTGCGAAAAACAAACGAGGCGAGTTTTCTAAATAACGTAAAATTTTTTCTTTCCAATCCCCGGCTGCCGATGGCGATATCACTCCCCTCTTTAATCTTCGGTATTAGCTTGTCCAGTTCTGAAATCGGAGTTGATTGGTCCATATCAGTAAACAGCGTCAGTTCTCCCCGGGCTTCCTCTACCCCCCGATATACTGCCACTGCCTTACCACCGTGCTGAATACTAACCAACTTGAAACCCGGATTTTTTTGACAAAACTCCCGAATCAGCATCTCTGAACCGTCGGTTGACTCGTCATTAACGATGATTACCTCCCAAACGTATGCTTGTTTCTCTAAATAATCCCTTATCCCCGCGAGAGCCCCTCTTTGAAGATTCTCTTTTTCGTTATAGCACGGGACAACAACGGAAAGATAAATATTATTCACTCTTATAGTGTAGCAGTTTGTACACAGTAATTCCAACGGGGACCTGTTTGACTTCTGCAATCTCCGCCCGGCCGAAGCCGGCCACCTCCCATAAAGGATTGCCAAGCGGGGCGCACGGACCTTCACAAACCACAATCAGCTGATTAGTGACACTTTTACGGTCCGGATCGATGTCCGGATTGTAAATCACTTTAGGTTTTTTGTCCGCAAGCTCCAAAAAGTAGCGATAGGCATGATCGGAGTTGCCGGGAGTAATCAAGGCGAAATTAAAATCCGGGGGGGGGGGGGGGGGGGGGGGGGGGGGGGGGGGGGGGGGGGG
>CAYSID010000010.1:0-9217 GCA_964431075.1 uncultured Gammaproteobacteria bacterium | reverse complement strand
CCCCAGCATGTCCGTAACTGCCCGGACTACCCCCCGCGTTTGACCAACTAAATTGTTAGGATCGCCCCACAGATACCACTTAACCACGGCAAAATACAGAAAAAATAAAACCAGGGGAACAAAAAACAAACGTTTTGACAAGACAATTCCCAAAATAATAAACGGCAGAGGGTAAAGGAAATTGAAATAGTGTTCATAAAGCGTGCCGCGGTAAAAACCTAAACCCAAACAGCCAAGAATTAACCAGATTATTAAAGGCCATTTTTTCTGCCAAATAAATATTATTAAAGCGATATAAATTACAATGTTAAAAGCTAAATTATTTGAAGTTTGAAAAACGTTTTCAAATGTACGACGGTAAATTTCGATGAACAATTCCGCAAAATTCAAAGTTCTCGGGGCCACGGTTTGCCCGCCGCGAAAAATAAACTCTATAACGCTCCGGGTGTTGGGGAAACCGTGCCGCAGTTCGAAAATTAAAAACAGCGATATCCCACCCAAAAAACCAGCCAGCAGCTTCCCCCAGTCTTTTACTCTGGTCATTAATCCCGCGACCGGAATCATGACTAAATTGATGTAGTGCAGCTGAACAAGAATTCCCAGAAACAAGCCGGTAAAAAAAGCTTTTCTCTTTACAGCCGCATAGACCGCGGCCAAAGAAAAAAACGGCACCGGGTTGGGGTTCCAGGAAAACCGGGAGATATCAACCATCTTGGGAGAAACGGCCGCCAAAAACGCGGCAATCAGCCCGGCCCTTTCCCCAAACCAATCCTTGGTTAAAAAATAAACTAAGATTATAGTTGCCAAACCAAATAAAACGGCCATTACCGCCGGGCCAACCGGATCAAGCTGAAACAGGGCCAAAAACGGCAGCATAAAATAATAATAAATCGGGCCGGTATAAAAGCCCCCAACGGAAGCGGTCGGACCCAGCAAGGTGAATTTGTGGTCTATAATCATTTGTTTGACCACCAGCAAATCCCGCCCCTGATCCCCCAGAAACTGTAGATACTCCGGCAGTTTATAAAATCTCAAAATTGCCGCAAAAAGAAGAACCAAAATTAGCCAGACGTTGACTTTTTTCGCCATATCACTCTGCTGTACATAAAATAATTCCAAACCAACCCCACCCCCACGCCGGCGATGTAAAAAAGCAAATACCAGCTAAAAAAATTTACATAAGGTATGTCAATAATTGGGCCCTTATAACTGTCCAAACCAAATATCAATTCCCCCGCCTTCAGAAATAAAAATTGAATAACAGCGGATCCAAAAGATAAAAAATTAAATTGAAAAAATTTAAACGGAATCGTCTTCCACGAATTAATTGTCCTGTCGTTAAAAGTCCACAAATTATTTAAAATAAAATTGGAAATTATGGCGAACTCGGCGCCAAGCGCCCCAGCGTTGGCGGGAACCATACCAAAGTTGACACCGACAACCAAAACTGCGGTATTAATTACAAAACCCAATCCTCCAACCACTAAAAACTTCAAAAACGAAGCGGATTTTTTCAACCGGTAGCGGATGGCGTAGCGCAATAAATCCAATGTATAAGAAACAGTTTTCATTTTGGATCTTCCCCCAAACCGATCTCTAAAAATATAGGGAATCTCAACAATTTTAAACTGCGCCCCCAACGCTTCGAAAATAAAGGCGGGGACGAAAAGCCAGCCCCTATGGGCGGAAACTTTATTTTTTATTCCCTCCCAAACCTTTTTGTCAAAAGCCCGGTAAAGGTTGGTAAACTCGCTTATGCCAAAAGTCAGAGAAATAAGCGATAAAGTTAAATTCGCCGTCCGGGACAATAACCGGCGCCACCATGACCAATTTTCCACTCCCCCGCCCCTGGCATACCGGCTCCCAACCACCAAGTCATAATTTTTTACCTTTTTTATAAATTCGGGGAGCCTTGAGACGTCGTTGGATAAATCCGCCTCCATGGTTATCAAAACATCCGCTCCTAATTTATCTACCGCATAGTTTAAACCCTCTGAAAGACCTAAGCCAAGACCGCGCTTTTTGACATCAAGATAAAAAAGAGTCTCTTTAAACTTTAAACTTTTTAAACTTTGAACAATTTGTTTTGTTTTATCCGATGAATGCGAATCCGAAATTAATAAAGTTACCGGATATTTAGACACCGCCTCAATAAAGGCGGCGATATTTTCTTCCTCATTGTATGTTGGGGCTACAACGACAATCTTTCTTTCCATATATCAAAAATGACTTTAAAGCTGTCAAAAAAAGTGTTGGTTGTCATTTTACTGTCCCCGGTTTCCCGAAGCCCGAACTTAATGGGAATTTCCACAATTTTAGCTCCTCTTTTTTTCATTTCATAAATAAGACGGGTTTTGTAAGTAAATGATTTTTTAGAAAAAACTTTGTCAAAATCAATGGTTCCAAGCAATCCTTTAATTCTGGCCAGCCGGAAACCCGTTGTAAAATCATGAATATCCCAGGACATAAGCCCAATCCGGTAAATTAAATTGCCGACAATGGACAAAAATTTCCGGTCAAAACTCCATTCTTTAGGGATTGACCCCGTGGAGATATAACGCGAACCGATGATATAGTCCGCGCCTTTATCAAATTCCGCCACAAACCTTTTGACGTCACGCGGGTCGTGTTGAAAATCCGCATCCATTTCCATGACTCCATCAGCCTTAAGTTTATCAATAGCGTACCTGAACCCTCTGGCGTAAGCCGCCCCCAATCCGATTTTACGGGCTTCGGAAATATAAACATTTTTAAACATCTTCATTTTTTCCCGAACAATTTTTCCGGTTCCATCAGGAGAGTAATCATCAATAACCAGAAGCATCATTTCGTGATCTTTAATTTGCGGAAACTCCTCGCCAACTAAAACGTCAATCATCCGCCCGATATTTTTTGCTTCGTTATAAGTCACCATCCCCACAACAATTCGAGGTTTATTCATAAATTGAGTATAACAAAGTTAAAGAGTAAAATATAGAAGTATGAAAACAATTTCTACTGCTGTTATTTATCAAGCAAAATCCGGAGCAATTGAATTGCGCGGGGATTTTAAAACCGAAACGATCTGGGCGACCCAAGCTCAAATTACAAAATTATTTGGCGTCGACCGGACGGTAATTACCCGTCACCTTAACAATATTATCAATGACGGGGAAATCGATCAAAAAAGCAATGTGCATTTTTTGCACATTGCAAATTCTGACAGGCCAACAAAACTATACCCTCTGGATATTATTTTGGCTCTTGGGTACCGGACAAACTCAAAAATTGCTATTGAATTTCGTAAATGGGCAACCAAAATCCTAAAAAGACATATCACTTATGGTTACACCATTAACCGTTCGAGAATCGCTAAAAATTACGATAAATTTATTAAAACGGTTGACGAAGTGCGGGGCATGCTCCCACCGAACATAAAAGTTGACACGGGTGGGGCGTTAGAACTTATTAAGTTGTTCGCCGACACCTGGCTTTCTCTTGACGCCTATGACAAAGATAGACTCAAAACAACCGGCGCCACAAGAAAAACTGTTACCCTTACTGCTGATCAACTGTCAGGAGTCCTGATGAACCTCAAAAAGGAAATAAACGGAGAAAACTTTTTTGGAATTGAGCGGAAAAGTGGGAATATTGAGTCCATCATAGGTAATGTTTTGCAATCATTTGCCGGCAAAGATCTTTATCCTACGATTGAAGAAAAAGCCGCCCATCTTTTATATTTTATGGTTAAAAACCATCCGTTTATTGACGGTAATAAGCGCTGTGGGGCGTATTCGTTTATTTGGTTTCTAAAAAGATTTGGTAATTTACATCTAAACAAGATCACTCCTGCAGCGCTAACCGCTTTAACAATTTTAGTTGCTGGAAGTAATCCAAAGGACAAAGAAAGAATAATTGGATTAATATTACAAATCTTATGATTTTTGATATTTTGACTTTATTTCCAGATATGTTCAAAGGGCCGTTTGATGAGAGCATAGTGCAAAGAGCCAAGGACAAAGGGCTGGTGACAATAAACCTTCATAATCTGCGCCGGTGGGCGGTAGACAAACGCGGTTCGGTTGACGACCGACCCTACGGCGGCGGCGCGGGGATGATTCTTCGCATAGAGCCTATATTTAACGGGTTGAGAGAGATCCAAAAATCCAAAAAGTCTAAAATAATTTTAATGGATCCACGAGGGAAAAAATTTGATCAAAAAACGGCGAGAGATTATGCAAAATTAGACCAGTTAATAATTATTTGCGGGCATTACGAAGGGGTGGACGAAAGGGTCCATGAGCACTTGGTTGACGAGGCCGTTTCGGTTGGAGACTTTGTTTTAACCGGCGGAGAAATCCCGGCCATGGTTATTGTTGACGCCGTCACCCGCCTGATTCCCGGGGTGTTGTCAAAAGAAGAAGCAATTGAACAAGAGTCATTTAGGAATACAGGTTTACAGGAAGATAGGTATTTAGAATATCCACAATATACTAGACCTGATGATTTTAACGGCTGGAAAGTTCCCGAAGTTCTACTATCTGGGAATCATCGAGAAATAAATAAATGGCGCGATGGGAATAAGCATTAAGATCTCTCGGACAATATTTTAAATACAAATTCTTATTTACCCGAACTTCTCCAAGCCCAAGCAGGATATTTTTTGCAAATTTTAAACGAGATGAAAAACAATCTTTATTTGTCTTGCTCTATATCTAAATTATCAACGGATAGGCTCCACAAAACTCCCTGTAAAAACTTCGGTACCATGTTCTGATTATACCATTTCTTACATCCCTTGTTCTACTAATTTATCAACAATCTCCCGCCATGAACTAAATTCTATGACTAATTTTTTTTATTTAAGAAGGTGCTCGTGCCTTTTTAAATATTTCCAAGTACTTGTCATATAAACCAAATCCGTTACCAATAATCCTAAAGCATATTTAAGCCCACAATCAATAAAATTTTTGGCAAATCTTTTTCCTACACCATTAATAGAGTAAACTTTTTTCTGGAATTCGGCGAAACCTTTAAGTAATGTATCTCTTGACATAAATTTTGGATTGTGGACTGCGTCAGTACGCATATTTCTGTCAATACTTGCAGGATTTATTAAACGCCCTTCGGATACAACGCGTGAATAATATGGAGTTCCAGGTCTTGGGGTTGCAATGTGGGCCGAAACAGTTAACCCCATTCTGTTGATTTCGTCAGCAGCTCGACAAAAAACATCACTTTTCTGGTTATCAGTCCCAAAAATCATCGAGTAAACAACAGGAAGTTTATTTTCTCTGCAAGTTTTTACCATTTCATTAACATGCCTTCTTAATTCGTTTTTTGTTGCAGATCCTCTTGTTGGATAAAATAAATCCTCGATTCCAACCAAAAATGTTAAACAGTTTTTTGCCATTTCTTCAAGTAATTTTGGGTTCGATAAACAACGAGAGATTGTCCCTTCTCCAATCCATTTTATCCCTTTTTTATTAGTAAATTTAAACAATTCGAGTAAATAATCTTGGGGGCAAACCATTAAATTTTGATCCACAAAAAATAAAATATCCCATGGCTTTAATTTCATTTGCTCAATCTGTTTTTGAACAATAGATAAAGGCATAATCCGAGGTTTATAACCCGCAGTTGGGCAAAAGTCACAACTTTCAAAACATCCCCTTGAGACCTCAATAACTTTTAGTGGAGTACTTTGAAACATTGGGTAATCAAGGCAAGAAAATTTTTGATCCATTGATGGATGAGTCTCAAAATTAGCCATTTCCCATCTTGAAGTTCTTTGGTAAAAAAGTTCTCCATACCCGTGACCCTCAATATCTTCTACTGCTTGTCCAACAAGTTCTTCTCCTTCGCCTTTAATTATCGAAGTCCTCGGGAAATTTGAAAATCTTTCTGCACTTGCAGTTATTCCATAACCGCCAAGCAGTACTGGAGATTTTCCATGAACTTGACCCAACATATTTACAACTCTATCAGTTGCAATATCCATAGCTGATATACATACTAACGCTTGTAAATTAATTGAATCTTTTAATACTCTATCGTCAAACAAATCCGCTATTCTAACTCTATAACCCCTTGCTCTCAACTCACTAGAAATAATCCTTGCTCCCAAATGCGGAATACTGCCAAAAGTTTTATTTCTTGTTAACCAATCCGCCCCGAAAGATAAAACTCCGGGTAAACCCAATTTTAATGTTCGAAAAACTGACTCTGAAGCATATCTATGCTGAGTGAAAAGAACCGCCTCTTTCACTCGCGTATTATAGGCCTTTTTTGATTATTTTCAAACCCTCAATAAAAACAGGGTTAAAATGAAAACCACGAGAGCGGAGATGGAGACGTATTCAAAAACAACCTGCCATTTCAAGTTGCTAAGATGGAGGTGGTGAAAGACGCCCCAGATGATATAGGAAACCCCCAAAAGGGCAGTAACTATTATTTGCTTATTTACCTGACTTCGAAAGAAATACAGACCAAAAAGAGATAACCCAAGAATCACCCCAAGGGCGGTAAAGTCAACCAGGTGTTTAACTAATTCATTTTTCATAACACTACTCCCCTATTGATTAAGTTTAGCACAACCAGCAAAACGAAAAGCACCATCAAATGGGCCAAGCTGTGGCCGGAAACGCGAATGACGCGGCGCCGGTAAATAAGCAGGGCGTCAAGGGCTAAAACCGCCATCAGCATAAAAGTCAAGGCCATGGAAACGGATTTTGTCAGGCCGAAAGTGTCGGTTTTACGAACAGGTACCGGGTTAACCACCGCCGGCAGAACCTGCGGTGCGGGATTAATTTCCAAAACCGGTTCGAGAGGTTTTTGGGCAACGGGAGGCGCTTCTACCGTTGGCGCGCCTTGGGCCGGGGTTCCGAACATCTGGACAACCAAAGTCGTCTCATAACTGCCGTATTTGCCGTCGACCACAGCAAACCCCACTTCTTTATATTTGGGATTGACCAAATTTTCTTTATGCGTCGCCGAATTCATCCAGGCTTCAACCACCCCTCGGCTTTCGGCAAAGTCCCGGGCCAAATTTTCTCCGGCATAAAGATAAGAGTAACCGGAAGAAGTCACAAAGCTCCAGGGGTCGCGCCCTTCAGGCGACGTGTGCGCCCAATATTGGCTGGCAAACATATCCGCCGCTTTGCGCCGCGCCGCGTCGGAAAGCTTGTTATTTAAGGCCAAAACCGGCACTCCCGCCTCCATTCTTTTTTCGTTACTGATTCTTAAAAGGTCGTTAACGGAAATATTAGTCGCGTACCCCAAAATATCGGGGTTATACTTGGCGGCCAGCGTCAGGGCAATCTGAAAAACAAGCAGAAACATCACATAAACGGAGATGGCTGAAAAAGACAAGGCCGCCGGCCGGTGGTTATTCGTGTGCCGGGGAGTGAAAAAATGAAGCAAATTTTCAACTATAGCCATCACCTAAATAATAACACTTAGAGTTTGGCGATAACAAGCAGTCTTTTTAAGGTGGTTCCCGGAGGCCAGCAAGTCATCAAGGTCAAAGTCCGGCCGTCTTTATTTTCCGTCATGTACTGGACTTCTTTTGCTTCAACAATCTTATTTTCAGTCGCTTTATAATTATACTTTTGGCCTTTGACATAAAGATCAATTTCATCCCCCGGCATCAATTTATTTATCAAATAAAACACGGCGTTATACCGGTTAGCCTCAAGAGGATTGCCGGCCGAGTGGGCAAACAAAAACCATTTTGTCCCTTTGGCATGAGCAATCCCTTTTGTCAGGGCAACTTGATACTCCAACGGGTTATAGGGGTCAACATTAACAATAACTGGGGCATTAGCTCCGATTTTAGGAATGACAATGCCAAACTCCAGACTTAGAGGGGTTAGGGGATAGGGGGTAGGGGTTAGTACCTTTTTTGCCGTATACTCAACTTCGGCTTGAGCCGCCGGAAAAAAGATATAGGCAAATAACCCAAGCCCAATAATTATTAACAAGCCCCCAATTCTGTTTAGATTTAAAAACTTCATCTTTGTGGCATTATACTAACTTTTCTAACAATCGTCGAGTGTAATCGATGGTTGACAAATAGGCTATAATATAAATAGTCATGAATGTTTTGAACAAATCTTTGATTTTGGTTTACTTTATCGCCCCTAAGGGGGCGAAGCCATAGGAACCATTACCCCCGACGGAAACGGGGGATTTTTTTGAAAATATGGATAAAAAATTAAAAACCATTATTTTTGTGGATGATGCAAACTTCTATTATGCTCAAAAAGCCGGTGGCTGGCGTGTCGATCTTTCGAAATTGTCCGCGGCATTCGGGAAAGAATTTGAGGTTGTTTCCGTCAACTATCACGTTGCCATTCCGGCTAAATGGGATGCTGATTACAAAGGATCAATTAATTATTTAAACAACATTTCAAAGAATAAAAAAATAATTATTAAATCAAAGCCCTTAAAATATATAAAAACCCCTGCCGGGGTAACGAAAAAAGGAGATGTTGATTTGGAGATTGCCGTTGATGTGTTTCGAAATCTTGGAAAAATTGACGTAGTAATAATAATTGGAGGCGATAGTGATTACCTTGAACTTAGAAATTTTGTTCTAGAAAATAAGAAAAAAATCATCTTCCTAGCCTTTCGGGGGAACATCGCTTTTGAAATAAAGAGCGGGAAATATTTGCTTCTTGATGATTTTAAAGAAAATTTAGAATTCGGTAAAAAAATAACTCCCGAGTTTGACCTCGGGAGACTGTTGCTAGGTTTATTATATGCCAAAAGCTAATTTTGTCAAGAGTCCAAGCATCTCTTGACTTTGACTATAGGATATGATACACTTTGATAACGATATGGGATTAACGCGAAGGGAGTTTTTAAAGATTCTTGGCGTAAGTGTTGCTGGAGTGGCTGTAAAGTGTATGATTCCATTACCACCTACGGAAACAAAAACTCTCCCCCCGCCACCCTCAAGAACTCCGGTTTTTGGTCCGAACATGACACCAGTGGCGCCAGCCACACCGACCATAGTTGAGCAGCAACCAACCCCAATCGCCACCCTCACACCAACCCCTGAAAAACCTACACCAATTGCCGTTGCTTTAAAAATTGTTGAATCCAAATTTACGGAGATGGCCCAAGCAGTTAAAACCTCTTTTGCGGGGGTGGAAGGAACAGCAAAAGTGTTGAACAATTATTTGGCTGTCTTGATTCCCAAAGATCCCAATACCAGTTTGGGGTCTTCTGCCTT
>CAYSID010000009.1:0-38193 GCA_964431075.1 uncultured Gammaproteobacteria bacterium | reverse complement strand
CGAGCCGCCAAAAGGGGAAAAATAAACTATGGCCCCGGCGGCTGGCTTGCCATCAGCTCTTAATACCGTCCCGTAAATTGGCTCGGCCGAAGACATGGGACTCGCCACCTTCGGCGCGGTTGTGACTTGATAAGTCGTCAGCGAGTTCTCAATTTTGTAACCGTACTTGGTGCTCGGCGACAAGTTTTTTATCGTGATGTAATGGGTACTGTACGCTTTAGAGGCAGCCAAGGCGGTGTCCCGGTCGTCAGGGAAAAATGTTTGGCCGTCAATTCCTGCCGACCCTTTAACCGCCGTGTCGGTAAGATAGGAAACTGTAAAAGAGTTTTCGGTGATGTTAGTCACCCGGATATTTTTCGGCGTCGTTCCGGCAGCTGCTTTGATAAAAAGAGTTTTAACCGACCGGGTCGCCAGTACCGTCAGACCGACAGCAAAACCCAAGATCAATAAAGCCAGCAGAGTGGGAATTCTTTTGGTCATGGTTCCGCTCTCTTTTTCAAATCAGCAATTATTGTCAGGTCAATTTTGGGAGTAATCGGTAAGGCAATCTCCGTCAACTCTTGAGAAATAGTGTAAGTAGTATAGGCATGGTAAGCGTCAAAAACCATCCACGCCAAGGCGGTAATTAAAGTGGCTACTGAAATAAACAGAACATCTTTATCCTTCATGGTAAATAATAAACACTAACCGTTGATTGCGAGTCCAAACCTTGCTCCTGTGTCTGTTTATTTACCCCGGTATCGTCCGGGAAAAAAATCCTGGGCAGATTCCCCAAACGTTCAAAAAAATTCTTTAGATTATCAAACCCCCCGCTTATTTTAACGGAAACCTTAACTGCCTGGGAAGAGGTCGAGGCAATGGCCGCGCCGGAAGCTAGCGGCATCTGGGAATAATCAGCTTTGGGAATGGAAAGATTAGTCAGGACAACTCCGGCAGCAGTAGCGGTTTTTTCCAATAAAATCACCGCTTCGGAAACCGCCGGGTCTTGAGGTAAAGCGGTAAACACCAACGGAAGATCGCGTTCCACCGCCTGATAATCCGACTGTAGTTGAGAAAGAGAGTTTATTTTTTCATCCAGCCGTCGGTTATAATTTTGCTTATCCTCAATCTGTTTCTGTAACCCGACAATCGTCGCCAGTGTCGGACGGATTGCAAAAGCGATAAAAATCGCCACCGTAAAAATGGACATAACCACGGAGAAATAAGCCCGAAAAATCGGGTTCTTGATAATCGGCCCGAGGTAGGTGTAATACCTGCGGTAACGCTGATATTCTGATCGGTAATCTAGAGCCATAAATTTAAAGTCAAACTGAAACTGACCACCCCACCCTCATCCCGAACGATCTTATCCACGGCGATGCTGGTGACGTCTTTATTTTTCCGCAAGTTGGATACCAGAGTAGACAGTCCGGTTTCTGAAGGCGTCTTACCTGTTAAAATTGCTTGAGAGCCGGAAATTGTCACCGAGTCTAAAACTGTCTCCTGGGGCAGGATGGTTGTTAGATAACTAAACATCCGGTCCGGATGATTGGTGGCGTCAACGGCCAAAGAGATCTTTTCCAGTCTGTTCTGTAATTGACGCACCTTATTTTCGAATGGTTCGGCATTGACAATGATATTTTTTTTGCGCATTATTTCCTCGGACAGATCGGTAATATCCCGGTCAAGTTTAAAACGGGACAGAAAAGCCAGCAGGACGATTAATTCCGTGATCACCACAATGTACCGGCCGTAAGTTAAGGCCCACTTCAAAAACTTACCCAGGGGAGCCTTTTCGATCTCATCCGTCGGCAATAAATTAATCTCCGGTGTCCCGGTAACTTTCATACACTCAGCATACACCATCTTTTGATGATTAATAAAGAGGTAGTTTCAAAATTAAAGACTGGTTGCGGGAAGATCGTTTTTAATTGGAGAATAATTTAGGGAGATGAGAAATTTATTTTTTATTCCGGCAACCTCCCCGCGCAACTCTAAATTTCCTGCATCACGATTAGTGGGACTTACTTTTACTTCGTAAGCAGTATCTCCGTTGGCAATGAAATCAATTTCTAATTGACCCTCTCTGTCAAAATAGGCTAACTTTTTACCCACCCGCAGATTTTGAAATACAGATTGCTCAAAAAGAGACCCCTCATCAATTTTTCCAAGTAAATTACTCATCCCACAATCACAAAGGTAAACTTTTTTTCGTCCGGTGGTAACTACATCAATACTTTTGCTAAATCTTGGTAATAAAGTAATAAAATAAGTTTGTTCCAAAAAATTAAGGTAATTATTTACTGTAATTCTCGTGAGTTCGAGTTCAGATGCCAGTTTGGAAACATCAAGTTTCTGACCAACCCTTGAAGCCAAAAGCAAAATAAGATCACGCACTTTAGTAATTTCCCGAAAATCAGATAAATTTTTGACGTCTTTTTCAAAATACGATTTAAATATATCCTCTAAATTATCTTTTTTGCGCGCTGCGTTTTCTTCTAACACCACCCCCGGGAAACCCCCGAATTCCATATACTCACGATAGTAAGGAATTAACAGTTCATAACCAATTTTGTTTTTGTCTAAAACCGGATGTTCTACTTTTTTGAAGTTAAGAAATTCTCGAAAAGTTAATGGAAATATTTCAAAAATTGTTTTTCTCCCAGCCATGCTTTCCGGAAAAAGATTTTTTAAATAAAAACTGCTCGACCCGGTAAGAAAAAACTTTACATCATAATGGTCGTAAAGATATTTTACAAGCGAAGATATCCCCGGAGAATTCTGAATCTCATCAAGAAAAATATAAGCCTTTTCTTTATTGTTTACACCAAACGGCAGTAAATTTTGCCAAACAGCGTCGTAATTTTCTTCCTCAAATAACTTGCGGTGTAACGGGCTTTCAAAATCAAGGAAAACTTTATTTGCCGACTCAATTTTTTCAAAAATATACTTTAAAACCGTCGTCTTGCCCACCCGGCGCATACCGGTTAAAACGACTATTTCTTTTCTCTGACACTCATTCACAAGCTCATTTATTATTGGCCGCTGTATAATATGCATACCATAACTATACAAATCCTGACCGTTTTTGTCAAGTGGTAGTTTTCCTTATTAACTTGCAATTATGCTTGTATTCACATCTTAACCCGGAACAGGGTCTGGCAAATGTTTTTTTAATGGCTTCAGAGTTGCGGTCAGAATGGCGGGATTATTTTTTGCGCCATTCACCAATTCGTGGCAGGCATTACAGAAGAAGATCTAAGGCTGGGAAACGCGTCGTCCCGCAGTTTTTTATACTGGTTCCAGGTTGATTCCCCCACAGAATAAGCAACAATATTTCCGGCACAAGTGTACTTTGTCTCCACAAGATCCAGGTATCCAAGTTTTTTTAAAAGCTGGTCGAAAATTACTCCCCTAAACCAATCATGTTTGATAATTAAAGTATATTCATTACTGTCAGGAAAATATTTGTAGTCCCATTCTTTTTGAGAAAGTAACTGCTTAAAACCCGGGTCGAGAGCTAAAACCTGCTCTTTTGTTTTTGGACAAACCCTTTGGTTTGTATCTCCGGGATATAGACATGCTAACTTGATTTCTCCATTAATAGCAAAATATTTGCTTCCTATGGGCTGGTTAAAGGTTTCTTGGAAAGTTATCATCGACAGAAAAATAAAAAATGAAGCAAACAGTAAACTTACAATACTCGCTGGAAGACCAACAAAGAGTTTAATTCCACGAATTTTGCGTTTGTGAAAGAAATAAAAAAGACCAATTAAACCAAGAATAAGAGATAGTCCCAAGAGGGCCAATGAAAGATTAGCTCCCACTTGGTCTTGAGCAAGTAGTGTGCAGACCGTTTCCACGCAGGAATTATAGCACAACTTCTTCTTCGCAACTTTTTTGTAGTTCCAAACCAGCGATCTTTTCAAAATCTTTGGGGTTTAAAGTGGCAAGTTGGGCGCCATAAAATAAAGATGTCGCGGCAATAGCGGCATCAGCAAAGCTTATTTGGTTATTTCTGACAATTTCTCCCGCCAATTTTGCCGTCTCAAAATTATAAGGCAATATTTCCAATGACCCAAAAAGGGCTCTAATAATATCTTCCTCTTTTACTAAACCAGCACTTCTCCCGCTATATATCTCCTGAACAGTAATTATGGAAATCGCAAGATTTTTCTTTCCCAAATTCTCAACCAATCTAAGAAGGGTCGTTTTTTTGTCTTTCTGGTGAAGAAAGTTAATAATAACACTTGTGTCAATTATTACCATGCGTTTCTGTTTTTATCACTTTCGACAAGTTCAGTTTCTCTCTGGGTTTTACTTTTCTTTTTATCTTTAGGGGTTTCCGGCTCCCAGGCTCCTTGGTTTTTTTTGAGAAAAGCAATAAAAGCCGCGTCGTCATTTGTCCGTGCCGGAAGAACCGTAACCGGCCGTATATAAATCCCATCACCATAAGGAAAAATATTTAGAAGAGTGTTCTCATCAATTCCGTACATTTTCCGATAGTCTACAGGGATAACAACTTGTCCCCGCGCCGTAGGCTGAACATAAGTTCCTATATTCATATATGTATGAAAATACTATAAACTGCTTACCCTGTCAAGCCCCCAATTCCGTTAGCCTTTCAATATAAGCTTTCTACCGACAAACGCGATTGTGAAACCGAGTCGGGTTTAGGGCTATAATTTTTCTACTTGACTTTTGAAGCAGAGAGAGAGAATAAACCAAATGAGCGGAAGCCAAGAAAAATTTAGCAACGAAGACCGATGGAGTGTACCGTATCTTTGTCCAGAAGGAGAGGATGGTGGCCATGTTGTCCGTATAGTTTGGGTTCAACAACTACCCAAGGAACCATCGCCCTTGCAAATAATCAAGTGCCCGGAGCACGGGACAAATGCGGAAATAAGTTATATTTTAAAAATGTTCAAGGTCTGATGGGTTTCTAGATTCTGGGCTCCAGTCAGAATGACAGGGTTATTTTTTCTTCTTCGTAGTTTTTTAGCGGCAACGGGTTTGGGGGTAGTCTTCGGTAACAACTTCGATAGCCGTGATTTTAATCGGCTCGCTTTGTTTTTATGGATAACATTGGTTTTGGCGGCTTTGTCTAAAGAAGCCGTCAATTCTGAATATAATTTTTGCCCCGGAGTTTTGCGGAACTTATTAATAAGTTCCCGCAACACAGCCTTAACCCCTCGGTTTCTAACCGTTCTAACTTTGGCCTGACGCAACTTTTTAATGGCTGATTTGATAACTGGCATATTTTGATTTTACCATCTACAATCTAATTACACAACAGCTATGAAAAATTTTCTCTTCAAAAGACAGGCCAGTATTCTGTCCGCCGCAACAGTCATCGCCGCCGCCGTTTTGGCCTCCCGGGTTTTGGGACTTTTTCGTGATCGGCTTTTAACCACGTTCCCTGTAGAAATTTTAGATATTTATTTTGCCGCCTTTCGCCTTCCGGATTTTATTTTTCAGATTCTGGTCATGGGGGCCCTTTCCACCGCTTTCATTCCAGTCGTGACTGGGCTTTTGACCCGCGATCGGGAGGAGGAGGCCTGGCGGGTGGCTTCCACCGTCTTGAACACCGCTCTCCTGGCTTTTTTGATAATTGGTCTGCTGATTTTTATCCTGGCCCAGCCCTTATCGCAGCTCATCGCTCCGGGTTTTAATTTAGAGCAAATTACGGTCATGACCCGACTGACAAGAATCATGCTTCTGGCCCAATTATTTTTTATCCTTTCCAACTTTCTTTCCGCTATTATTCAGTCAAGCAAACGTTTTTTTCTTCCGGCCATTGCCCCAGTAGTTTATAATTTGGGAATTATCTTCGGCATTGTCTTTTTATCTCCTGCCATGGGCATTTACGGGCCGGCCTGGGGGGTAGTCATCGGCACCTTTCTGCATTTTATCGTCCAGTTACCCGCGACCGTTCATTTAAAAATTAAGTATCGACCGGAAATTGATCTTTCAGATCCCCAAGCAAAAGAAATAGGCCGGCTGATGGCTCCCCGAACCCTGGGATTGGCTGTGGCTCAACTCAATTTCACAATAGACACAATCTTGGCTTCACTGATTTCAGCTTCTTCGATTACTGTTTTTAATTTTGCCTCTCACCTATCCCAACTTCCTATTGGGTTGTTCGGGGCGACCATCGCCCAAGCAACCTTACCCACCCTTTCCGAAGAACAGGCCAGAGATAATTTAGAAAATTTTAAGACCACTTTATTGAACTCTTTTCATCAAATTTTGTTCTTGACCCTGCCCGCCACGGCAATATTAATTGTTCTTCGCATTCCCGTTGTTCGCTTGGTGTTTGGCAGTGCCACCTTTCCTTGGGAAGCCACCGTTTTGACCGGCCGGGTTCTGGCTTTTTTGGGGTTGGGAATCGTGGCTCAAGCCATTATTCAACTTTTGGTCCGCGGTTTCTACGCCCTGCGCGACTCCAAAACTCCGGTAAAAATCGGGGTTGCAGCTTTTGCAACTAATATTGTTTTAAGTATTACCGCCATCATCATCCTCAAACTTCCGGTTTGGGGGCTGGCCATTGCCGCTTCGGTTGGAGATTTATTTAACGCCGGGTTGTTGCTTTTATTTCTTTATCGAAAAATAAAGTTTAATCTCGTTGATCTTTTAGTCCCCGCAGCAAAAATGATTTTTGCCGCCGTTATCTCCGGTATTTGTCTTTATGTCCCAATGAAGCTTTTAGACCAGCTGGTATTTGATACCACCCGAGTTGTTCCCTTAATTGGACTCACCGGAGTGGCAAGTTTCGCCGGCCTGTCTGTCTACTTATTTTTCACCTGGCTGCTGGAAATTAAGGAGTTAGAGGCATTTACTGGTATAATTACCAGAATCCTGAGATGGAAAACATCCGAAACTTTGCCATTATCGCCCACGTCGACCACGGAAAGTCCACTCTCGCCGACCGGTTAATGGAGATTACCGGAACAGTCAAGGGTCACGTGACCCACGAACAGGAACTCGATTCCCACCCCATTTCCCGTGAACGCGGTATCACTATTCGCCTCGCTCCCGTCACTATGTCCTATATTCTAGATTCTAAATTCTATATTCTAAATTTAATTGATACTCCCGGTCATGTGGATTTTAGTTATGAAGTGGAACGGTCGCTAGCCGCTTGTGAGGGAGCAATTTTACTTGTTGACGCCACCCAGGGAGTTCAAGCTCAAACCTTATCCCATTTCCACAAAGCCAAAAAATTGGGCTTAAAAATAATCCCGGTGATTAATAAAATTGATATGCCAAACGCCCAGATTGAGGAAACTCTTTCCGAGCTTCGAGACCTGACGTTACAGGATGACATCTTGCAACTTTCGGCAAAAACCGGGGTTGGGACCAAGGAACTATTAGAAAAAATAATTTCTGACATACCCGCTCCCGTCTCCTCCGGAATCGAAGCAGCTCGGGCTTTAATCTTCTCATCACAGTACGATCCTCAACGGGGAACAATTGCCTATATTCGAGTTGTCGACGGAGAAATTAAAAAGTCTGACCCCCTATACCTTATGGCCACAAAATTGCGAGGCTCGGCCCTGCAATTGGGCCATTTTATACCCCAAATGATGGCCTGCGAAAAATTGTCCGCCGGAGAAGTGGGGTATATCATGACAAATATCAAAGACCCATCACTTGTAAAAATCGGGGATACCGTGAGCAATGAGCAAGGAACAGTGAACAGTCTTCCCGGCTATAAAGATCCAAGGCCGATGGTGTTTGTGAGCATCTTCCCCGTTGACCAGAATGATTATTATTTGTTAGAGGAGGCGTTAAAAAAATTAAAATTAAACGATGCCGCGATTTCTTTTACCACCACCTCATCCAAAGCTTTAGGCCGTGGCTTTAAATGCGGCTTTCTCGGGCATCTTCACGCCGAAGTGTCTCAGGAGAGATTAGAGAAAGATTTTGATTTGTCCCTGATTTCCACCAGCCCAACCGTTGACTACCAAAATAATTGCGAGCCGTGGGTTTTGGCAACCATAATTGTCCCCCAAACTTATTTGGGAACCATCATTCAATTATGCGAGGAACGCAGGGGGGTTTCCAAAAATATGGAATATCACGGCAATCATGTGACGGTTGCTTACGAACTACCAATGGCGGAAATTATTACCGATTTTTTTGACCAACTAAAATCTAAATCCTCCGGCTACGCCAGCATTGATTACGAATTATTAGAATACCGACCCTTTGAACCGGTAAATTTAGATATTTTAATAAATCACGAACCGGTTGACGCCATGTCTCAAATAATGGAAAAATCCCGGGCCCAAATTTACGGGAGAAAAATTGTGGAAAAACTAAAAGAGGCGATTCCAAGGGCTCAATTTCCGTTTCCGATTCAAGCCGCAGTAAATGGAGAAATTATTGCCCGGGCCGATGTGGCTGCTTTCAGAAAAGATGTTACAGCCAAACTCTACGGCGGCGACCGCACCCGCAAAGATAAACTTCTGGAAGCCCAGAAAAAGGGTAAGAAAAAGCTCAAAACCATAGGTCATGTCGAATTACCCGGAGATATTTTTTTGAAAGTGTTTAAGACCTAACTCCCCCTTGACAAGTTAGCAGTCGAAGTGGTAGAGTGATAACAGAAGATTGGAGGTGAATAATAGTGGCAATAATCAGATATCAACCGGCCTGGCCGAGCTTTTGGGAAGACGAGGACAAAGATGAACCGGTTTTGGACGTTTCCACAACCGACGATTCGGTTGTTGTAAAAGCCCCGGTTCCCGGTTTAAAGCAGGACCAGATAAAGGTAACTTTTGAGGATGGTGTGTTGCGAATCAGCGGGGAAAACAAGGAAAAATATTCCTTCAGTTCGTTTGATTACGAGACAACTCTTCCCCGCGCCGTCGCAGGAGACAAGCTAAAGGCAGAGCTTGAAGACGGAGTTTTGGTAATAACCGCACCTATCGCGCCGGAATCAAAACCGAAACAAATCACGGTTACCGTAAAGAAATAAAGGCCTAGGGACTAGGTGCTAGATTCTGGGAAGCAAGCCCCCGTTCGGGGGCTTTTTTATGGCTTGACAAACCCACATTCATTCCCCCGCCCCGGGGTGATTGTGGTTAATTTATTTTTCAGTTGCCACTACTTTTATTTGTGAAACTTCACGAAGACCAAATTTGCCATTACCACGACCCACGCTGGATTTTTTAAACCCCCCCCACGGATCTGCAGGATTTAAATACATTGTGTTGTTAACAGAAATCATCCCCGTTTTTATTTTTTTAGCCACCTTGTCAGCTTTTTCTTTGTCCTCGGTAAATAAATAACCGCCAAGCCCATACTCTGTATCGTTTGCTAGAGCAATTGCTTCTTCTTCTGTTTTAAAAATAACAATTGGTAAAACCGGTCCAAAAACTTCTTCTTTCCAAACTCGCATATCAGTTTTGATGTTTGTTAAAATTGTCGGCGGATAAAACGCTCCTTTTAAATCCATTGATATTTTGCTTTTAAACGCAACTTTTGCCCCTTTTTTTACCGATTCATCAACTTGTGATTTTAATAAATCTAATTGGCGTTTTGCTACTAACGGGCCAATATCTATTGTTGGATCGGTCGGGTCGCCAATCCTTTTCTTATCTAAAATTTCTGCAAGTTTTTTGACTGTTCCTTCAAATTTCCTCTCATAAACAATTAATCTTTTTAAACCGTCACAAACCTGACCGGAATTATAAAATCGGTTAAAATAAATAGATTCAATAACTTTATCTAAATCTGCGTCCTCAAAAACAATTCCTGGGGCAGAACCACCAAGCTCAAGTCGAATAGGGATAAATTTTTTCGCAGCTACTTGGTAAAGGTACAGGCCAACTTTTGTACTGCCGATAAAAGAAATTAAATCTACATCTTGATGTGCAAGAAAATCGCCTGTTTCGTCGTCGCCATAAGTCTCTGAAAAAACTCCGTCCGGCAATCCGCTTCCGTTTATTATTTATTCAATCATTTTTCCAAAAAGCGGGCATTCTTCGGAGTGCTTAAAAATTACCGTGTTTCCGGCAACTAAATTAGGAATTACAGCCCAAATAAAATTGGAAAATGGAAAATTCCACGGAGCAATGACGGCCGCCACTCCCATTGGTTCATAATAAACGGTGTGTTTTTGAGTTTCGTCTTCAAAAGTCACATCCGGAGCAAGTGCCTGTTCTGAATTTTCTAAATACCATTTGAAATAATCTAACCCCGATCCAATTTCCATAGCATCAATAACAGAGATTGGTATTCCCATTTCCGCGGCAGTTAATTTTGCCATTTCTTCCCGCTGCTTTTCAAATTTTTGGTAAACTTTTTCCAAGAAAACGCACCTTTCTTTAATTACCAGATCAGCCAAACTTCAGTTGCTTCTCTCGCTTTTTTAACTTTATCAATAATTTCCTGCTCCGAAGAAACTTCGACTTCCCCAATCACTTCATAATTTTTAGAGGGATTTGTAGAAACAATTTTTGCCATGAAAGTATTATGACAGAATTTAATAGGTCTACTTTTTATCAAGGTATTATTTCACTGGCATCGGGGCAACAAGACCATAGCCGGAGAGGACTTGATTGATGCCTAAAATTAAGGTCTCGAAAGCCGGGTCGGCGTAGCCGGAGTTTTTAAAGGTATTAATAACGTCGGCGTAATAACTACTGATTCGTGAATTTATGCCCCCGGCCCCATCCCAGGTTAACGAGGCCAGATAGGAACTTTGAGCTGTCTTTGCCTGCTTGATAAAAACCCCCACGACGGGATCGGCTGTTAAAAGATTGGCCATATCCACCCGCCCGTACGGTTCGCCAAATCCCCGGTACTTAGCTTGAGCCGTATATAATTTTGTCAATTCCTCTTTGGAGGAAATAAATTTCAAAAATTCCCAGGCGGTTTTTTGGTTTTTGGAATTTTTTGCCACTCCCTCGACCCAGTAGGAAGCAAGGTTAACCGTTTTATCCGGCAATTGTGGGACAGGAATTATTTTAAAATTAAGAGCGGGAGCGATAACCTTGATGTCAAAATAATCCCAAGAAAACCCGAAAAACATGGCCAAATTACCTTTGGCAAAAGCCAGTTTAGCTTCATCCATCGTTTCGTCCCAAATAAAATCCTGATTCTGAAACGCCGTATAGTAATCAAAAGCGTCTTTGGCTTTTGTTCCCGACGGCTCATTAACATCCACGCCGCTTTGCAACAGCAATAATGACACTACGTCCTGCCAATGGGTAACATTGCCGGCATTGCCCAGAGCGGCTCCCGCCCGCTCAATCCGCCCGCCATTTCGTACCGTCAAACTGCGCGCCGTGTCCAGAAATTCCTGCGGCCAAGAACTGGGATAAGACAATCCCGCCTGATTAAAAATATCCTCATTGACATACAAGGCGAGAGTGTCAATTTCCAGAGGGATCCCATAATAACTGTTGCCGAAAAACAAATCTTTCTGGGCGACGGGGTAAAAAGTGGCTTTGAAATCCGCGACCGAGTAAACCGAAGACGGCATCGGACTCATATAACCTTTTAACATCGGTACCCAGGTGTTGTGAAACCGGAAAATATCCGGGGGCGTCTGACTTTTCAAAGCGGCAACCAAAGTGTCTTTGTACTGTAAATGGGATTTCTTTTTGTAATTAACGGTGACGTTAGGATGAAGTTTTTGAAAATCGGCGATAACCGTGGCATAAACCGCTTCCGGCTCCCACAAACCCCAGTACTCGATTGTGGAGCTGCCAAACCCGCCGAAAAAATATTTAGCCAAAAAATAAACCCCCGCCAACGCCAAAGCCAACAGGATAACCAGTCCCAAAATTAACTTATTCATGCTTTATAATAAACGATACATCAAATGAAAATTTTTTTAAAGGACTTATTTCTAACGATATTTGTCAGCCTCCTGCTGTCGGCCTTATTGGCCATGCTTGGCAATTTTTTATTCGATCTGCAGTTTGAAAATAAAATTTATCCCGGGGTTAAAATAAACGAGATTAACTTCGGCGGTTTGACAAAAAAGGACGTTGCCAATTATTTTAACAATAAATTGGAGTTACCGTCAAAAGTCGTTTGGGAAACAAAAACAGCGACTTTTTCTGCCCGGCCGGCGGATTTGGGACTTGAGTATGATGTTGCTCTGATGGGCGACCGGGCCCTATCCATTGGCCGGCAAACCGACAGCTGGTACTACAACTTTTTGCAAAAACTGGCCGCAATTTCCGGCGGCATCAATCTGCCGGTGGAAATAAGTTATGACGGGGTTGCGTTGGATCGGTTTTTAAATGAGACGGCCAAAACAGTGGAACTGCCGGCGGTAGAAGGTCAATTTCGTTTTGATCCTTCGGCCGGACCGGATCAAAAGGGACGAGTGGTGGCTTTTTCCCAATCAAAAAACGGTTTAGAGATTGATCGGTCTCAATTTAAAGAACAGTTGAAAAAAATAATTATTGACCATGAGGATTTTTTCATCTTGCCCACCAAAATTATTTATCCGGGGATAACAACCGATAAAATCAATTTATTGGGGATAAAAGATTTATTGGGAAGCGGAACCTCATATTTTTACGACTCCATCCCCGGCCGGGTAGCCAATATCAAGATCGGGACGGAAAAAATTTCCGGCTCCTTACTTGCCCCCGGGGAAATTTTTTCCTTCAACGAAGCAATCGGGACAGTCTCGGCGGTTTTCGGTTTTTCCAAAGCCTACGTGATCCGGGAAAATCGGACGGTTTTGGAGGACGGCGGCGGGGTCTGTCAGGTTTCCACCACCTTGTACCGGGCGGCTTTGAATTCGGGGCTGCCAATCGAGGAGCGGGTGGGGCACGCTTACCGGGTGCCATTTTATGAACAGGGCGGGTTTAAACCCGGCCTTGACGCCACCGTCTACCCCCCGAATCCGGATTTCAGATTTAAAAATGACACGAGTTCCTGGCTGTTATTGCAAGCCACCTTTGATGAGAAACGGTCGCAGTTAACCTTTGATATTTTCGGCGCTTCCGATGGCCGGGTAGCCAAAATTGAAGGACCGTTCTTTCTCTCTACGACTCCTCCGCCCGATCCTGTTTACGAGGACGACCCGACAAGTCCGATTGGCCAAATGCGCCAAGTTGATTCCGCCCATTGGGGGGCTCATGTCTATTTCCGCCGGCTGGTTACCCGCGACGGCCAGGAATTAATCAACGAAACCGTTTCCACAAGCTATATCCCCTGGCCCGCAAGGTTTTTGCGGGGAACAAAAGTGTTCTAATAAAAGCATGAGCAAAATTTCCTATACTTTTTTACAAAAAAAATATCCGGGGAAAGTTGTTATTTTAGATAAAGCGGAAAAGAAAATTTTGGCCGTTGGAAAAAAATTCGAACAATTAATCTCTCAATTAAAACAAAAAAAGTCGAAAAAACAAATTTTGTAACTCGGGGGCCGATTGCCAAATTCGGGGCGGTGAATGTTTATATTTCCCTATATTACCAAAGGGATCGCTGGGGAAAATCTGGTGGCGCCCGAGCTTCATCTTGAAGTAAAAACTTTGTTAGGGATTAAAAATATTCCTTTTCTTCTGGATTCGGGAGCGGATATTACCAGCTTACCATTGGAACCATACGCAAAATTGCTCGGGGTCAAACCGCAAAAAAATCAGAAGGTTACAATTGATGGGGTTGAAGGCAAGGGAGTAGGAGCCTTTCCCGCTCAAATAGCAGCAAAACTTGGCAACCGCAATTTTTCTTTACGGAGTTATCTTTTAGAAAGCAATATTGACCCCCTCTTAGGCAGGCTTGATTTTTGGGATTTATTTTCCATCAATTTTGACAATTTTAAAAAACAAACAGTTATTGTCCCTCTCATTTGACATTCGACCAATATTCGACTATTATTCGACTAATGAAATATAGTATAACTTCGCAGTTATTGACTAATATTAAGCGAATAACCGAGCTTGTAATAAGCCAAAATAATAAACGGTTCCCGCAAGTGGTTTTATTTGAAATGGCCCGCAACGCCAGAGAAGCTTCGTCTCATTCCAGCACGGCTATTGAAGGTAATCAACTACCATTGACCGAAGTCAAGCGAATTCTTAAAAACCGGCCGGAAAATCTGCGCCAAAGCGAGCGCGAGGTTACCAACTATAACACCGCCTTGAAATTATTAGAAAAAGAACCTGAGGCTTTTAATCATAATTTAGTTTTAAAAATTCACGGGCTAGTTATGGATAAACTTCTGGCTCCTTATCAAACCGGCAAATATCGGGTCGAACCAGTGGTTGTCAATAACCCTCAAACCGGAGACACTATTTACTTACCGCCGGATATTGCCGATGTTAAGCCCTTGATGACCAATCTACTTGATTTTGTTGAAACCAACAAAACAAAAATTGACCCGCTGATTTTAGCCGGGTTATTTCATCGCCAGTTTGTGATTATTCATCCTTTTATTGACGGCAACGGCCGCACTTGCCGCTTGCTAACGAAAGTCTTGCTCGCCAGAATGGGATTAAACACTTTTAATCTTTTTAGTTTTGAAAATTATTACAACAAAAACGTTAGCCGGTATTTTCAAACCGTGGGACTGGTTGGTAATTATTACGATTTAAAAGAGGTTGACCACACAAGCTGGCTTGAATATTTTACCGAAGGAGTAATTGACGAATTATTACGGGTCCAAAATCTTTTGGAAGAAACCAAACTTTTGCCCCACGAACAAATAATAATGAATTATATTAGAGACCATGGCCAAATCCAAGATCGCGACTACGCCAAAATAACCCCACGAGCCAAAGCCACAAGGGTTTTGGACTTTAATAAACTCCTGAAACTTAAACTTATCACCCGCCGCGGCAAAGGTAAAAATACGTATTATAAATAAATCTTAGAAAATGGGGGGCGTAGAGTGCACAAAACAAATAACTTCTGATTATATTACTCTGTTTTAACGAAGGCTACCCTCCCATTACCCATTTGGACAACTTTTATTCCATCGAAAGAAAGAAAGTAATTTTGAGCTTCGGTCCCCATTTTATCTACTTCTCCCAATAAATTTCGCGCTTGACTTATGGCTTGCAAACGAGCGGACCTTGGGGTATTTGAATCACAAACAATCTTTCTATATGTACAAATTTGCTGGTAAATACCCTGAACTGCTGTTTTCTGATCAGGAGATAAACTCATTGTATCCTATAATATAATAGCCATCCTCGAAAATCAACTATCTGATAAATCTAATCGTATCTGATAAAATCCAGATGTGTTAATTTTGGGCATTGAAACCAGTTGTGATGAAACGGCGGCGGCGGTGGTCAAGGACGGCATTACATTAATGAGTAATATTGTAGCCAGTTCGCAGGCGATCCACGCCAAATACGGCGGGATTATTCCCGAAAAAGCCGCCCGTGAACAGATTAAATCCATCATCCCAGTAATAAACGAAGCCATACAGGCAGACAGGAATACAGGCCTACAGGCAATTGACGCCATCGCTGTCACGATTGGGCCGGGGTTAATTGGTTCGTTACTTGTTGGCGTCGAGACGGCAAAAACCTTGGCTTACGTTTGGAAAGTGCCCTTGATTCCCGTTAATCATCTCGTGGGCCACATTTACGCTAATTGGCTTGTTTCTAAACCCCAATTCCCCGCGTTAGTATTGCTTGTCAGCGGGGGCCACAGCGAATTAATACTAATGACTGATCATGGAAAATTTAAATATCTTGGTGGCACTCGTGACGACGCCGCCGGAGAATGTTTTGACAAATGCGCGCGACTTTTAAATCTTGGGTATCCGGGCGGATTAGCAATTGAAAAGGCTGCCATAAAAAATGATTTATATAAACTCCCCCGCCCAATGATTGATGATAAATCTTTTGATTTTAGTTTTTCCGGCTTAAAAACCGCTGTTAGCCGTCTCTCCCTAGATTCTAGATTCAAAATTCAAGATTCCGGTTATCTGGCTTACGAATTGCAAGAAGCCATTACCGATGTTTTAGTGACTAAAACCAGAAAAGCGGCCGAAAAATATCAAATAAATAATATTCTTCTAGCGGGAGGTGTGGCAGCTAATAAGCGCCTCCGCGAAAAATTCCAAATTCTAGATTCCAAATTCAAAATTTATGTTCCGGATTTTTCGTTATGTACTGATAACGCCGCCTATATTGCCAGCGCGGCATATTTTAATTACAAACCCGTGCCTTGGGAAAAAGTTCAGGCCGATCCTTCCCTTGCCATATGACTAACATTCAAAAAGCAACCGAAATTTTAAAAAATGGCGGGGTGGTTGTTCATCCCACCGACACCTGCTACGGCCTGGCGGCTAATGCTTATGACCAAAAGGCGATTCAAAAAATTTATGAAATTAAAGGAAGAGATTTTAACAAACCCTTAATTTTAGCCGTTAGGGATATTGATCAGTTGTTAGAAATTGCTGATCTAACGGAAATGGGGAAAATTTTATTTCAGAAATTCTTTCCCGGGCCGTTGACCCTTGTTTTAAATAAAAACGACGGTTCGGGAACTGTTGGTGTTCGCACTCCAAATCACCCTGTAGTTTTAGAATTATTAAAGCTTTGCGATTTCCCGTTTACTACCACTTCCGCTAATATTTCCGGCGGAAAAAATCCTTATTCTGTTTCCGAAATAAATTTACCCGGGGTAGATTTTATTCTTGACAGCGGAAAATTGCCAGAAAATCCTCCCTCTACCGTCGTGGACGTGACCGGGGACGCCCCGGTCGTTTTGCGTGCCGGGCCGGTGTCACTGGAACAGATTCGAATGGTATTGGTTGCTGCTCGTAGATAGCGGGTTGACGGTAAGAGAGAACCAGGCCGCCGAGGGCAAAAGTCAATAAGATCCAGCGCAACAATTCTCCAACAACGGGAATAAAACTCAAGAAAGCATAAACGGTCAGACCCAGGACAATTGACCAGCCGCGCCGTTCCCCAAATTTACTAAGCATTATTTTGCGGCCGATAAAAAAAGCGATTAAAAACCGGGCGACATAAGCTAAAAGCAAAGATAATAAAAAGGTCATGACCGCTAACGGGATTCCCACTAAAGTTACGGTTAACAAAACAATGACCAGACCAATTAGTAAAAACGAGATTATTCCCGTCCCGAAAGCGGCGTAAGGGCGGGTTTCAATGGCCATGGTGGTTTTTTCAAAAATTTTAGGGAAAAGTCCCAACAAAACGAAACCAATAATAAACGACACCGCCAGACTGATTACTTCTAAAAACGGTCTTAATTTGGAAAACCCGTCAAAATATTTTTTCGCCGAGAAAAAACCCGGGTAATCCGCTTCTTTTATTTTTGGCTCGTATAAAATTTCTCCGGAAACCGTTGCCCCCGGATCCAAAACCGCTTCGCTTCTGCCGGTATATTTTAAGTTACCGGCAATAGAAGCCGCCGGCCCCAGAAAAAATTCCCTTTCGGCCACCACAAAGGCTTCGTTAGCCACCAGCGTATTCAGATAAAGCCGGCCGCCAAAAAACCGAAAACCCCGTCCCAGCCGGGAAGCCGAGAGGTCCAGATTGCCGCCGGCGGCGATCAAACTGCCCCCAAGAGCAGCGGATTTATTAACGGATAAATTACCACCGATAAGCAAGACGTTGCGTCCCACCGGACCGGTCAAAGTAACATCCCCGCCAAAAATCCGGATATTATTGTTAACCGGCCCGTTGACACTGACTTTACCTCCAAAAACAAACAAATCGCCGTCAATTGCGCCGTTGACCGTGACCACCCCGCCGGCAAGGAAAGCATCCCCTTTAATCTCACCTTCAATAAGAACCGTCTCCCCCGCTTTCAAATAATCCGATTCAATTACCGTTCCCTTGTTTAAAACCACGAAATTACTTTCCGCGTGGACAGGATTTGCAAGGAACAACAAACAATGAACAATCAAAAACAGAAGTGCAATTACTTTTTTCATCCTTAACGCCGATGTTATAGGTCAATCCTTTATTTGTCAAGGATAAATTGGTACAATTCCTTCATGGACCCAAAGTATAATCACCAAGCGGTAGAGGGGAAAATTTATCAGATGTGGGAAGACGGGGAGTATTTCAAGCCTTCTGATTCTGATAAAAAACCCTTTGTAATCATGCTTCCGCTCCCCAATGCCAACGACCCCATGCACATGGGCCACTGCCTGTTTACCGTCGAGGACATTATGATCCGGTACCATCGCATGAAGGGCGAGCCTGCTCTTTGGCTCCCCGGGGGCGATCATGCCGGCATTGAGACTCAGTATGTTTTTGAAAAACACTTAGCTAAAGGGGGCAAATCGCGGTTTGATTTTGATCGGGATACTCTGTATCAAATGATCTGGGATTTTTGCGACAAGAATAAAAACTTGAACCGCGATCAGATGAAACGGATGGGGTTTTCCCTCGATTGGTCCCGCTACCATTATTCCCTCGAACCGCAGATTGTGGAAATGGTCTTAGAAACTTTTAGGAAATTATTTAACGACGGCTTAATTTACCGCGGGGAAAAAATCGTCAATTACTGCCCCAAATGCGGGACAGGGTTTTCCGAACTGGAAGTGGATCACGAAGAACGGCAGGATTTCCTGTATTATTTGGATTACGGCGCTATCCAGATTGCCACTACCCGACCGGAAACAATTTTTGCCGATGCGGCCGTGGCGGTTAATCCAAAAGATAAAAGATATAAGAGTCTAGTCAAGAATAACGCCATAATTCCGCTTATTAATATCGAAATCCCTATTATTACTGATGAAAATATTGAGACTGATTTTGGCACCGGAGCCTTAAAAGTTACCCCCGGTTACGATCCGGTTGATTTTGAGATAGGTCAAAATAACAACCTTGAAACCCTAATAATAATTAATCGGCAAGGGCGAATGGTTGACAGCCCGAGAGTCCCAAAAGAATTAGTGGGGTTAAATGTTAAACAAGCCCGCATAAAAACGATTGAATTATTAAAAGCGGCCGGAAAACTAGCTAAGGAAGAGCCCTTAATCCATACTGTCGGGATCTGTTACCGTTGTAAAAACACTATCGAGCCGATGGTTATTCCCCAATGGTTTGTCAAAGTAAAACCGCTGGCCGAGAAGGCCGTTGCGGCCGTCAAAAAAGGTCAAACAAAAATATTTCCTAAAAAAAGGTTTGAGAAATTGTACTTCGACTGGATGGAAAATATCCGCGACTGGAATATTTCCCGCAGTATCGTCTGGGGCCCGCGGATTCCGGTTTGGTATTGTTTGGATTGTAATAAAATTGACATTAGCGGACAAAGTATTATTGCGGAGAAAGACGCAACCTATCAATTAGAAGCCGATGTTTGCAAAACTTGCGGAGGGAAAAATTTAATTCAAGAATCGGACACCTTTGACACCTGGTTTTTGTCCGGTCAGTGGCCGGTGAACACCCTGAAATGCCGCTCCGGCGATTTGGAACGCTTCTACCCCACTTCCGTTCTGGACACCATGTGGGACATTTTATTTTTCTGGGTCGGCCGGATGATGATGTTTGGCCTTTATTTAACCGGTAAAGTCCCGTTTGAGGTGGTTCACATGCACGCCCGGGTGGTAGACAAATTCGGCCAAAAAATGAGCAAGAGCAAAGGAAATGTCATGGACCCCATTCCCATGGTAGAGAAATACGGTGCCGACGCTCTGCGCATGGCTTTGGTTATTGGGGTGGCCCCCGCCTCAGACATCGCCATCTCCGAGGAAAAAATTAAGGGGATGAGAAATTTTGCCAATAAAGTGTGGAATATTGGGAGATTCGTACTTGAAACCAATAAAACGGATTCTGGAATCGCCCAAAATGACGAAGAGCTTAATAATAAAATACAATTACTAGTTAAATCAACCACAAAAAACATTGAGGGGTTTAAGTTTGGGCAAGCTAGTGATGATTTATACCAATTTATCTGGCACGAATTTGCGGACAAATACTTGGAAGATTATAAGAAAGGTCTTGTGTCTTATTCAACTTTAAACTTTGCACTTGAAACTTTATTAAAGTTATTACACCCCTTCATGCCTTTTGTGACCGAAGAAATTTGGAGTCTTCTGCCCCGCCAAAACAATTTACCCCTCATTGTCTCCCCTTGGCCAAAGACATAATTTTTGCTATTGTATTACCATGGATCAACATCCGGTACCGCAGGACATTACGGGGTTCCAGTTTAAACTGGTGGGGGACATGACCCTCAAACAGTTTGGCTATCTGGCCGCCGGGGCCATTATTGCCTGGGTTTTTTATATTACCAACTGGAATCCCATCGTCAAAATGCCTTTGACCTTTTTCGCTTTCATTTCCGGCGTTGCTCTGGCTTTTTTGCCTATTCAAGAACGCCCCTTGGAAACCTGGATTGTCAATTTTTTTCGATCGGTTTATAAACCGACGCAATATCTTTGGAAAAAATCCGCCGTTAAACTCGACTTTCTTGACCAATCTCTGGTTGACCAAACAATAGTGGAACCAACTTTTGCTCCGGTCACCGACAAAACTAAGCTCCGGGATTATTTGGCAACGGTTTCCGGCGCTCCCACCATTGACGACCTCTTAACTAACAACCAATCCCCGCCCGAGCCCCCGCCGGTCACCGTCGACGATCTTATCGAAGACAGGCAGACAACTAAAGCCTTCTATGACCAGAGAATAAAAAGGGTCCGGAAGGAAATTAAAATGGAGGCGCTGCGAGCACCAACAATTGATGATTTAGCTAAGGCCGCCGGAGCTGCTCCCGTTGAGGATCAGGAGCCGGGTATTGAGTACGCCATTTTGGACAAACAGCAGAAAATTGCCGAAGTCGAAGCGATCAACCGCAAACTTCTTGAGCAAATTGACGAACTAAATGTCAAGATCGCCGAATTAACACGGAAAAATGAGGAACATGCTTTAACCAATAATCAATACCAAAAGCAACTCACCGACTTGAAAAAGATTTTAGAAATGGCCAAGGAAGACCGGGAGAGACTCAAGCAGGACCTGATTCTCGCTAAAATGCCGCCTCCCCCGCCGGCTGTTCCCCGGGAAACTCGGGTTAAATTTGCGGATAAGTTACCGGTTGACAAGGTAGCCGACGGCAAGCTGCCACCCAATACCATTCATGGCCTGGTTGACGACCAAAATGGGCTGGCTATCGCCGGAGTCATTGTCCTTGTCAAAAACACCGCCGGGGCACCGGTTCGGGCCCTGCGCACCAATAAATTGGGTCAGTTTCTAGCTTCCACTCCCCTGGAAAACGGCACCTATATTATCGAACTGGAAAAGGAGGGTTATGTTTTTGACGAAACCAAAGTGGATCTTACCGGCGCCACTTTACCCCCAATTGAGATTAAGGCAAAGTAATTTTATTTATATATTTCGTGGGTTCCAATATCAAGAAAAACTACCCTTTCTCCGTCCACAAAATAAAACATTATTCGCAAATGATAATCATTTGACCTATTTGTATCCAGTTGAAATTTTGTGGATAACTTGTATAGTGTTTTCTGTATGGACCAGGAACAGCTTCAAAAATTGTGGAAAACTGTCGTCGCCGAGATTGAAGTCGATTTAGGAAAACTGCAGACCAAATTATTTTTTTCCAACACTTCCCTGCAGTCCTTAGATAACAATGTGGCAAAAATAATTACTCCTAACACCCCTTCAAAATCGAGCCTGGAAGGCCGGTATTACACCTTGATTCAAAACTCTTTAGAAAAACAGTTAAAAGCTAAAATCTCGTTACTATTCGAAATTAAAGCCCCGGAGAAAAAAACCGAGGCAAATCTGCCGTTGTTCCAGACCCCAGATTCCAGATCGCCGGCGTCAGACCCTTCTTACACCAAAACCCAACTTAATCCAAGATACAAATTTTCCACTTTGGTTGTCGGATCAAGTAACAATTTTGCCCATGCCGCGGCTTTTCGCATCTGCCAAAATCCCGGAAAGGACTACAACCCGTTTTTTATTTACGGAGGGGTAGGAATCGGCAAAACCCATCTCATGCAGGCTATCGGCAACGAGATTTACGCTAATCACCCGGACTGGCGGATACTTTATACCCCGGCGGAATTATTTTTAAACGATCTGGTTGCCAGTTTTCGAGAAAAATCTACTCCCACTTTCAAAAAAAAATACCGCGACGTGGATTTGCTCCTCATGGACGACATACAGTTTATGTCCTCCAAAGAGGCAATGCAGGAGGAGTTTTTTCATTGTTTCAACACCCTATTTATGAACGAAAAACAGATTGTCCTGACATCAGACCGTCCGCCGGAGGAAATTAAAGTAGAGGATCGGTTGTTGTCGCGACTGATGGGAGGACTGGCTGTGGACATCCAGCCGCCAGATCTGGAAATGCGTATGGCTATTATCAAACAAAAATTAGAGATGAGAAACCAAAAATGGGATGACGACATTATTGAATATCTGGCCCAGCATTACCAAAGTAATATCCGGGAAATTGAGGGCGGTATCCAGCTTATCATTGCCCGCAGTCTGACAGAAAAAGAGGTTATCAACCTTGAATTTGTCCAAACGGTTATAAAAGTCAATGGTAACGAAGTGAGGGAAATCAAAAAGGGCTTTGTTTCCCCCAGGGCGGTCATATCCGCCGTATCAAAAATAACCGGAATAAAAACCCCGGAAATCCTTTCAGACAAAAGAAACGCCGAGCTTGTTTTACCACGCCAAATTGCGATGTATATTTTACGGACCGAAAGCCGGATGGGATACGTGGAAATTGCCAATGCCCTAAACCGTAAAGACCACACGACGGTTATCCACGCCGAGCGTAAAATTAGGGAGTTATTAGCACAAAATCCACAACTCAATGAGAATATATTGTTGATAAAAAGAGAAATTTGGGGATAAGTGGATAACTTATCCACATAACAATTGATCCTGAGCATGGACAATTGTCAACATATCAACTAATCTATCATTATTATTACTTATCACCGATGAAAATAGAAATTTTGCAGGAAAACCTGATAAAAGGATTGACGACTGTTTCCAGAATTATAGCGGGAAAAATTCAGTTGCCTATTTTGGGTAATGTCTTACTAGAAACGATTGATGGCCAGTTAAAACTTACCGGAACCAATCTGGAAATTTCCTTGGAAACCATGATTGGGGCCAAAATCTTGGTTGACGGAAGTTTCACTGTCCCCGCCCGGACGTTGACGGAAATTGTCGGCAGTCTTCCCGCGGGTAAGGTTGTTCTTGAACGGAAAGAAGGGCAGTTGGTTGTAACTTCCGGAAATTTCACAGCTAAAATAAACGGCATCCCCGCCTCGGATTGGCCGACACTGGAACTGAAGGATAATGATAAGGAAATAAAATTTGCGTTGGACTTTTTAAAATTTAAAGAAATTGTCGGCAAAATAATAATTGCCGTAGGGATCGACGAATCCCGGCCGGCGTTAACCGGAGTTTTGGTTAAAGGGGGAAACAACCTAACCTTGGTGACAACTGACGGGTTTAGATTATCACAAATAATAACGGGGATTAAAACTGACGAGTTTGCAGCCGTAATTCCGGCCAAAGCCATTGCTGAAATTGCCCGGATGGAGGGTAAAAACTTAAAGATATCTGTTTCCCCAAACAGCGTGACCTTTTATCTTGAAGAGACGATTCTGGTGGCTCGCCTGATTGCCGGTAACTTTCCCCCTTACGAAAAAATTATTCCCCGGTCTTTGGATAATTCCATTACAATCGACGCGCCTGAACTGTTAAAAGCTGTAAAATTAGCCGGAATTTTTGCTCGTGACAGCGCAAACATCGTAAAGTTTGTAGTTCATGGTTCATCGTTGATAGTAAAATCGCAGGCGCAACAGACGGGAGAAAACGAGAATGAAATTGAGATAAAAAATGAGAAACCTCAAGACGAAGAATTTGTCATTGCCTTCAATTTTCATTATTTAATGGATTTATTAAACGCTGTTGGTGACAGCGAGCTTAAGTTTGCTTATTCTACTCCCCTTGCCGCCGGCCTATTTGAAGTTGTGGGTAACAAAGACTTCCTTCATCTCATCATGCCAGTTAGGGTGCAAAATTAATTGTAAAGTATGGTATAGCTCTAGAATTAATCTAAACCATATACTTCGTGCTCAAATAATAACTATTTGTTTGTTGACAATGTCAAAGTGTATGGTTTAGAATCTATAAAGATGGGAAGTTTTATTGATAAAATAATTTCACAAAGAATTGATAAAAAATTATCAATTATTAATAAGTTAAGACCCCTACCTCCGTCAAAAGTTGAAAAACTTCAAGAACAGTTTAAGATAGACATGACATACAATTCTAATGCCATAGAAGGGAACAGTCTAACTCTTAGGGAAACATTTTTAGTAATTAATGAAGGAATTACAATCAAGAATAAACCATTAAAAGATCACCTTGAAGCAAAAGATCATTATGAGGCATTAGATTATTTATACAGCTTAGTAGAGAAGGATCGCCCTCAAACTTTTTCGGAAATGGCAATAAGAAACTTGCATAAAATTGTAGTTTTGGAGACGGAAAGGCAATGGGCAGGAAAGTATCGAAACGGAAAAGTGTATATTGGTGGCGCGGTACATCAGCCACCGGATTTTTTTGAAGTTCCGGCTTTAATGCACGAGCTTATGGAGTGGTTTGAAGAAAATAAAGATAAACTTCATCCGGTTGAATTGGCGGCAATATTTCATCATAAGCTTGTGTACATTCACCCATTTTTTGATGGCAATGGAAGAACTTCACGTTTAGTTATGAATCTTTTATTAATGTCAAAAGGATACCCATTGGTTATTATCTTAAAAAACGATCGTAAAATATATTACAAGGATTTACAAAAGGCAGATGTTGGAGACTACAAATCCTTTGTTAATTTTATTGCCCAAGCGGTAGAAAGAACTTTAGATATTTATATTAAAGTTCTAACACCATCCAAAGAAGTATTCATATCACTTTCTGAGTTGGCAAAACAAACTCCATTTTCTGATAAATATCTTAATCTTTTAGCCAGATCTGGTAAGCTTGAGGCTCATAAAATCGGTCGAAACTGGCTTTCTTCAATAGACGCTTTTAATCGGTACCAACAAACAAAACAAAAACACAGCATATGAAAACGATTTTATACATGGCCATAACCGCCAACGGCATGATAGCAAAATTGGATGGCAGTACTGATTTTACTTCTCAAGAAGACTGGGCGGGGTTTAAATTTTGGAAGTTAATAAATTAAGTTCCCAAACCGTCCAACTGCATTATAAAGTTGTTAAAAACTAAACCCCAATTTTCCAGATATTTCTTTCTCGAAAAGCGGGAATAGATTGCCGTTTGGCGGCGTTAAAGACAGCTGGGGCGGACCTATCTTGTGTTTTGACATAATCAGACAAAGTAATTATTTTTTTGTTTTCCGAATAAGCCAGTCTTTTGTGAAATGACTCTAATAAAGCCAAAGTGATAATTTTTAATAATGGTTTAATATTTTTAGTCTCGCGGTAAACTTCAAAAGTTTTACCATAAATGACCTTTTCTTTACCGCGAATAATGATGGGGGGAAAACCAAGTTGTGCCAGCTGATAATTGATAATTACCCGGCCGATCCGGCCGTTACCATCGTTAAACGGATGGAGATTTTCAAATTCCAAATGAAACTTGGTTATTTTGTCCAGAAAATAACCATCAAAATCGTTTTGGTAATCCCTTAATAATGAATCAAAAGCTAGATCAAGATGTTGGGGTGCCGGAGCAATATAATAACCAACCCGGACATATTCATCATTGGCCCGAAATCGGCCGGCAATAAAATCGTCAATTCCGGTCAAAAGGAGTTTGTGCCAGCTTAAAACCAATTCTTTACATAATTCCCCTTTTGAAGCCATGTTATTCATAACCACAGCTAAATTTCTAGCTTCGTAAACTTCCCTCAACGTTGGCCGTTTAACCATTTCTTGAGCAATGATTCGCTCGGTTTCTCTCAAAGTTAGAGGGGAATTTTCAATGGCGTTAGAGTTATAAACTGTTTCCGCAAGTTCCGCTTCGAGAATTATTTTTAATAAATCTGTATTTTTGGGAGCCAGTAGGTCATATTTTTGTTTGAGATTTTGGATCAAATTACGGTAGATCATATTCCCCGCAATCATACTATATTCACGCCTTTTTGTCAAATTCGCGTGAATTTAGCCAAAAAATCATCCAAATTCACAACTTGACGCAGTATACAGTATACAGTATACTGTGTACTATGAATGACCAGACGAGCCTGAGAGAAAAAATTATTGCCTATATAAAAACTAATGGTCGAGCGCGGGCGCATGAGCTGTCTCGAAATCTGCCGTTTGGTCGTGCCGCTGTTCATCGGAACCTTAAAAAACTTACTGACGAGGGTATTATCCTCAAAAATGGTAAAGCTCCAATTGTTTTTTATACATATATTCCACCAAAACCAGTTGTGGCTTTAAGTCAAGTTCCGGCAGAAATAAAAGAATTTATTAACAAAGATTACATGTACATTACCCCTCAGGGTAAGATTGTTTATGGATATGACGGATTCTTGGTATGGTTAGAAAATACTAAACAAATTTCTCAAGAGATTCATTTGGCAGAAACATATGTTCGGAATCGAAATCTGACTAATCAAGAACGCACAAACGAAGGATGGATTGATGCAACTTCCAAAGTAAGAACTTCCTTTCCAGAGACTAAAGCCTTAGACAAAGTTTTATATGGTGATTTTTATACAATTTCACAGTTTGGTAAAACCAGACTTGGTGCTTTAATGTTATATGCTAAACAAGCACAAAATTTAGATTTAATAAAACAGGTGGCTTTAGAAATTAAGCCCTTGCTCTTACAGATTATATCTAAATTTGAAATTGATGCTGTGGCTTTTATTCCGCCGAGCGTTCCACGAATTATTCAATTTATGACCGAATTTGAAGATTCACTTAATTTACCGTTGGCACGAATAAATTTAAAAAAATCACGAGCTGGTGATGTTATTGTGGCTCAAAAAACGCTTGAAAAAATTGATGAGCGTGTCATAAATGCTCGGGACACAATTTTTATTAAAGATGTGAATATACCGTTTAAAAATGTTCTAATAATTGATGATGCTGTTGGCTCAGGGGCGAGTCTTAATGAAACCGCTAAAAAATTAAAAGTCTTATTACCGTCAGACAGTAAAATTATTGGTTTTGCTATTGTCGGCAGTTTCAAGGGCTTTGACGTGATTCGGGAGGTGTAGCTTCAGAGGTATTTAGTTGGTTGTTGACGGTTTTTAACAAATCATCTACCGTTGGCGCCTGTATACCTGTATCCCTATCCTCCCGTAGAACCTTTTCTTCTTGTTGTTGTATCTGCTCACTTGGTTTAGTGGAAATTAATTTGTATTCGTCAGGGGAAGAGACAACGCGCATGGCCACATGAGAGGAACCGGCAAAAAACAATCCTTCACCGACGTTGGTGGACAGTAGAAAACTTTTCTCTCCCTCGGACAGATAAAAGACCCCCGCCAGGTGGTCAATAGAGGCTGGTGATTGCTTCATTAACATTTGAATTGAAGAGTTGGTAACGATGGTTTTTCCCAGATCCGTGGCCATAAAATCCTCGACATCTTGGGTTATGGTTGTCAGACCGAGATAATATTTTCTTGCCCGTTTAGCAAACGACCATAAAAACTCCGCCGAGTTTTGATTTTTCATTAAGTACCACGCTTCATCAACGATTAAGATCCGCCGTTTCATATTGCGTCGGATTTGGTTCCAGATGTAGTCGACGATGACAAAAATAGCCAGCGACCGCATCTGATCCTCGAGGTCTCTAAAACTGAAAACGGTGAAATTATTTGTGAGTTTAATTGTTGACTTCCGATTGAAAATCTGGCCAAAACTGCCTTTCACAAATTTTTCCAGACGCAGGGCAATATTTTGCGCCATGGGGTTTTCCATCCCGATTAAAACTTTATACAGGTCCTCAAGAAGCGGCGGCTCGTTTTTATGAGTTGAAGAATCATAGGTGATCCCCTTTTGCTTATAAGTCATTTCCAAGGCGTTATGGATAACAGCGTCTTCTTCGGCGGACTTTGTTTCCACCATAATTTTCAATAACCTCGCAAGAGTGAAGCCGATTTTTATCTGTAATTCGTTTTCTGTCCCTTCCCCTTCAGCGGCCCCGGAAATTTCGAAGGGATTAATGTAAGTATTACTGGAAAAACCAAAAGAAATGTAATCGCCGCCTACGGCTTTGGAAAGAGCTTTATACTCTTCTTCCGGATCAATTATTATGACGTCGGTGCCAAACATCAAGGACCGCAAAGCTTCAAGTTTAACAAGAAAACTTTTTCCCGACCCGGACTTTCCCAGAACCACTTCATTAGCGTTTTCCAGGGTAAACCGGTCAAAAATAATCAGGGAGTCGTTATGTTCGTTGATGCCGTACAAAACCCCTTCGTTGGCGGTCAACTCCGAAGAAGTAAAAGGGAAAGTGGTTGCCAAAGAGGTGGTATCCATGTTTCTGGTGATCATCAGTTTATCCAAGCAGGTCGGTAAAGTGGTTTTAAACCCGTCTTCCATTTGCAGCGTCGCCGGCTTGCTGATTATTAATAATGCTCCCAAGGTAGAGTTGACTTCCTTGGTCACCTGATCAAGTTCATCCAGTGAGTCTGATGAAATGGTGACGTATAGTCCGAACTGAAAAAACTTTTCCGCCCCTTTAGCCAGTTGTTCCTGCAATGCAAGAGCGTCATCAAGGGCAACCTGAACCCCGGGATCGATGACTTTTCCCCGTTTGATATCGCTCTCAATCGTCGCCTCCATTTCCGCAATTTTCCTCTTTAAATCATTCAAGATTTCCTTACTTTCCACGGGGTAAACGAACATGGAAATGTCCAGCGAGTGGTTAAAATTGATAAGCGGAGCCAGCCAGTTGGCGCTGACAAACCGGGGGTAGCCGGCAATAAACATGCTGCGAAAATAAGTGTTACCGATCTTTATGTGATTGAAATCCACTTCAATGGCCGGCGGCGAAATGACATCTTTCACCGACACCAGACCGGTGGTCAATTTTGGGTTAACGCTTTCCTCTTTAGTTTCCGGCTTTTTTAAAAATGGTAAATTCATATAATTCTATTTCTTCGTCACGATTGGGGTTGTATAACTGGTTATTTCTCCAACATTCGGCCGGTCGGTGTCGGGATTATAAGCATCAAAAAACAATTCGATCAGTTCCGGGGTGGTCATCTGTCTTCCCTTCAGCCCGAGACTCCCCATTAACCGGTAAAGATGTTCCGCCTTCGGGGCCAGCGAGACCTTGGCCTTTTCTAAAATAAGCTCTTTGGCCATCGGCAATTCCCGTTGTTTGAATAATGATTTAGCCGAACTCCCCACCCCCAGTTCCAGTGAGGAAAAAGGGATAATAATATAAAATTTTTTATCCAAGACATTGTTATCTTTCACTGTCTTGATGATAAAGTCCCGATAGATGGCAATTTGGTTCTTTAGTAACGGGTTATCCTGCTTTTGCTCGGCCACCTCAAGTTTGGCTACATAGGAAGAGATATCCTTTCTTTTACTGCGAATGACAATCTGAACGGCAAAGGTTAGAGAGTTTAACAACCCGGCATAAGCGTAAATAATGGCCTCCTGTTCGGCGGCGGAAAGCAGACCGAAATTAACGGCCGAGGTTTGAATAACCAGGGCACACGAACCGTCCTTTAATAAAATCAGATTATCGCGGATGTCTTCAATTTCCAGATGTTCCTGTGTTGATCCCCGGATGGCAATTTTATTAGTGTCTAGCGGCATGGGCAGTACACTTAGTATGCAAAACTTTTTGCCATAAATCAAGACATACAATTTCAATAAAACCAATAACGCCAATACACAATTCCTCAATGTCCAATCCTCAAGACCCATTTATTGGTTATTGGATATCGGTTGATTGGCAATTAGAATTATTGGAGTATTGTGTTTATTGAATTATTTGCGATAATAAAGAAGCTATGCCTAAGAGAGTTTGGCAGCCGAAGAAATTAAAACGCGCCCGCAAACACGGATTCCGTTCCCGCATGGCTACCCATGACGGCCGCCGGGTTATCAAACGCCGCATAGCCAAAGGCCGCAAAAAACTTTCAATTTAGAATGATTGCGAGAAAGTATTTGATTCCTCTTAAAAAGGAGTTTTTGAAGGTACAAAAGGAGGGAAAATTTATTGCAACCCCCCTGTTCAATGTTATTTTTGCCAAAAATAATTATGGCTACCCCCGCTTTGCAATTATAGTGGGCAAGAAAAATTTTAAATTATCGTTTACCCGGCATAAAATTAAAAGAAAAATTGCGACGGCAATTACTTCTTTAAAACTACCAGCCAATGATTATATTTTTATTACTAAAAAAGAGATTTTGAAGGTGGCCGGAATGGCGGTGAAAGATGAAATCAATAATCTTGTTGTTAATTAAGATATACCAAAAACATCTGTGGTTTTTGATTCCCGGCCAGTGCCGGTATAGCCCCACCTGTAGTGTTTACACTGTTTCACAAATAAAAAAGTATGGTACAATCGCCGGGTTAAGGAGGGGGATTGTTAGAATCTTAAGTTGTTATGGGTGACATATTTTTACAAGCGGTTTTGTTAATATACAACACCATCGGAATGCAGAATCTGGGGATTTCAATTATTGAAATTGCCGTTTTGTCCCGGGTGGTTTTTTATCCGTTTATTAAACAACAACTGACCTATTCTAAAAAAATGGGGGAGTTGCAACCTCACATATCTGCCCTCAAAGAAAAACACGGTAAAGATCAGCAGGCTTTTGCCCGGGCGCAGATGGAGCTATACAAAGAACACGGTTTTAATCCGGCCGCCGGCTGTCTCCCGACCATTGTTCAACTTGTGGTCTTAATCGGTTTATTTAACGCCTTAAACAGTATTTTGGCCGGCAATTACAATACCGGTTTTTTAATTTGGAATATGGCTAAGCCGGACGTTTTTCAAATTGAGGGGATTAATTTTGCCTTGCCGGGAGTGTTAGTTGTTATTGCAGCGGCAACCCAGTTTCTTCAGTCTAAAATGATGATGCCTGCGCAAGGGGCAGTGAGTAAGGAACAGGGAATAGTCAAAAAAGATGAGAACAGGAAAGAGGATTTTGCCACGGAATTTGCTTCGGCCCAAAGCTCCATGATCTGGATGTTTCCCTTAATGTTTTTGTGGTTCGGAACCCAGTGGCCGTCGGGCTTAGCTCTCTACTGGTCCGTCTCTTCGGTCTTGGCTATTTATCAGCAATACAAAATTTCTGGACTTGGCCAACTTGAAGAATACGTGATAAAATTAAAAAAGTATGGACAAAACGCAAGTAATTAAAGAAGTCACCGAAAAGCTTTTAAACACTTTGCAGATTTCGGCGACGGTAGTAGTCCTGGAGCAGGAGGGAGTCTTTCAGATTAACCTTGAAACCGAAGAGTCCGGTTTGTTAATCGGGTATCACGGCGAAACCTTATCTTCCTTACAACTGATTGTGGGACTGATGGTTTATCGGCGGTTGGGAGAGTGGGTTAAGGTTATCGTGGAGGTCGGGGATTACCGGGCCAAAAAAATGGAATCTCTGGCGGTCATGGCCAATGATTATGCCGACCGTGTCGCTTCACAGAAAGTCCCGATCGCCTTGGCGCCAATGTCGCCTTTTGAACGCCGGGCCGTGCATATGGCGCTTACCGGCCGATCCGATGTTGAAACGGTGTCGGACGGCGAGGGCTCGATGAGGCATATTGTCATAAAACCGGTGTGAAGTCTTTATTTTTAGTCTTTGTCTTCTTTCTTCCCACTCAACTCGGCCTCCATCTCTGGCCCGACTGGGCCTTCATTAACGGCATTCGTATCGACTATTTTGCCCCCACAATTTATTTTACTGATGTAATTGTTTTAGTGATGCTTTTATTGTCATTGCGAGGAGAGCAACGACCAAGCAATTTTCTCAAGGGTCTTAAAAGATTGCTTCGTTGCCCATGGTCGCTCGCAGTGACGCTGGGGATATTAATAAATATCTATTTTTCTATCTCCCCAATATTGTCCGTTTATAAGTGGTTAAAATTTTTTGAACTTTTTCTCTTAACAGTCTGGATTAAGAATAATTTTAAAACCGATTGGTGGCCAGATTTTAAAAAGATAATTTTGTTTACCATGATTTTTCAAACCTTATTGGCCTTAGCCCAGTTTATAAATCAAAAATCACCGGGAAACATCCTTTACTTTTTAGGGGAAAGAAGTTTCAATGCCGCGACCCCCGGAATAGCAATTGGCAACTATTGGGGAGAGCAGTTATTGAGACCCTATGGGACGTTGCCTCACCCCAATATTTTGGCCGGATTTTTATTAATATATTATTTGCTAGCCAGGAATTTAGCGACGGGGGTCGTTTGTGGCTTTGGTATGCTCTTAACAATTTCACGTCTTCCGGGGCTTGCGTTCGCGCTGTTTTTTACTCAAAACTTTCTCCCCAAAGTTTCTGCGAAGCTTATAGGCCTATTTTTGCTTTTCGTTTCGGCGGCAATTTTTTTATCGGTTAACGAGCCATCTCTTTCGATACGGGAAAGTTTAAACCTAGCAACCATTGATATTATCGGCAAAAATTTTATTTTCGGCACCGGCTTAGGGACCAATATCCTAGCATTGCAGAGCTACTCAAAGGATTTGTTTTTTAACTCCCAACCGTTGGCTTTTCTTCAACCGGTCCACAATATTTATTTGTTAATTTTATCTGAGACAGGAATTTTCGGTCTCCTGATTGTTATTTATTTTTTAATGCGGAAACTATCCCCGGGCCCCTATGCCCTAGCTGTTTTGTTCTTGGGTTTTTTTGATCATTATTTTTTAACTGTTCAGCAGGGACAGTTACTATTAAGTTTGGTTCTTGGTATAATTTTGTCGTGCCAAAAATTGCCCGTTCCATCGCTAAAAATACCCTCGCCCAAATTATTGGTAAAATAATTTCCGCCGGTCTGGGATTGGTTATTACCGTTATTTTAACCCGTTATCTGGGTCTTGAGGGTTACGGTCAGTATACCTTTGTTTTGGTTTTTGTGTCTTTATTCGGGGTAATTGGCGATTGGGGCCTAAACCTAATTACTGTCCGGGAGGCGAGTAAAAATCTTGGGGAAGCCGGTAGCCTTATCGGTAATGTCTTGGTTATCAGAATGTTTTTGGCGGCGGCGGCGGCGATTTTATCCATCGTGGCGGTTAACATTACCGGTTATAACCAGGATGTCAGACTATGGGTGGCCATCGCCTCGATATACCTGCTGGCCATTTCCTTAAAAACTTCGTTCCAGATCGTTTTTAACATTAAATTAAAAATGGAAAACTGGGCTGTTTCGGAAGTGGCGGCCAACCTTACCGCCTTAATTTTTATCGTCATGCTGGTCGGCCTCAACGCCGGGTTGACGGAAATTTTATGGGCGTTTAATGTGGGTCACTTAGTCGCCGCCTTGATTGCCGGGGGGTTGGCATACAGGCTTTTGCCATTAAATTTGAAACTTATTACTTTAAACTCTAAATACCTGCTGATTGAGTCCTTTCCGATGGGAGCTTTGATGGTCTTATTTACTGTCTACAATCGGATCGATACGTTGATACTTAATTATTACCACGGCAGTGCCGCCGTGGCGATTTACGGAGCGGCTTACAAAATATTTGACATATTGGTTCTCGGGGCGGCTTATTTTGCCAACTCTGTTTTACCGGTTATATCCAATCTGGCAGTAAAGAACCGAGCTGAGTTAAAAAAAGTTTTTCAGCGCAGCTTTTTGGTTTTATTAGTGATGGGATTAGGGGTAGCCGGGGGTAATTTTATTTTTGCCCCGTTGGGCATAAAGATAATCGGCGGAGAAGAATTTGCCGCGTCAGTTGAACCGCTGCGGATTTTATCCTTGGCCCTGATTGTTTCCTACTTCAACCATCTTGGTGGTTTTACCTTGATTGCCATGGGGAAGCAGTGGTGGTCATTTGGGGTTGCGGTTATCGCTCTGGCGGTTAACATTATTTTGAATTTGTGGTTAATTCCAATATATTCCTACAACGCCGCCGCGTTTACCACCTTTTTAACCGAAGGTTTAATTGTTATCATAAGTTACGTTTTAATCAGGCATGAACTTAAAGATTTACACTGACGGCGGTTCAAGAGGCAACCCCGGTCCGGCGGCCTGCGCCTTTGTGATTTACAGCGAGGGGATTTTGCGGGAAAAACGCGGTAAATATCTTGGGGTGGCGACGAATAATGAGGCGGAGTATCAGGGAGTGTTGAGTTCCTTAAGTTGTCTAAGCGGCTTAAGCGGCTTGGAAAGGGTTGATTATTATCTTGACTCCTTATTGGTTGTTAATCAACTGAAAGGGTTGTGGAAGATTAAAGATCAAGACCTGAAAGTTTTAAACACAAAAATAAAGGCATCAACGGGGAATTTAAATGTTTCGTGGAACCACGTGCCAAGGGAGCAAAATACGGAAGCGGATGCCTTAGTAAATAAAATTTTGGACGAAAATGGATAATCTGCCCAAACTGGAAAAAATCTCGGATTTGCCTGCGGCCTTAATTATTGGCGCCCCTTCTTCCCTTGCCGGCCTCCTTTCGGAAAATCTGGCATTTCAAAACCTGCGGGTCATAAAATCATGGGAAGAAACGCCGGCCTATGTTTTTGATTTTTCTCATGACCTCGAACTTCGCGAAAAAGCTAAAAGTCAGAACGTCCGTTATCTTCTGGTCAAAATTGAAGAACGGCCCGGAGCCCTGGTTGGTGACGCCGTCTATGAGCTGACTAAAGCCATGTTCGGGGCCGAACCACCGGCAGAGATTACCGTTGGGGTGCCGGAAATCTCCAAACAAATCAGTCAAATTAGTCCAATCAGTCAAATTAGTCCAATTCGACCAACCCGACCCATCAAAAAAATCGCTTTTCTTACCTCGTTACTAATAATTTTTATTTTTTTAATTTTACCCCTAGCAACTTTTTTGACTAAAGGTTTTTTTGCCGTCCAGTCTGCCCGGACAGCGCTTGATTTAGCAACGATCGGGGAGTATGGAAAAGCGGCTTCTTCGTTGCATTTCGCCCGGGCGGGGTTTGAAGAAACCCGGCAAATCTGGCGCCGGCTAGCCCCGATTTTTCCCGGAAACGATATGGATAATTTTTTGTCGGTCGCGGTCCGGGGGGCCGAGGCGGGAGAGCAACTTCTGGCGGTCGTGGAAAACAAGTCTTATCTTACCAACCCGAAAGCGGCGCGACAAAACCTCGAATCGGCTTTAGAAAATCTTGGGTTTATTGAGGCACAAAGACCGAAGATTTTTGGACAATATGAAAAGTATTTGCTTCCGGCGCGAAAACTGATAACCTTGGCTAGAGATACAGTAGTGCAACTGCCGGACTTATTAGGCGTTGCGGGGAAAAAGACCTATCTGGTCTTACTTCAAAATAATGCCGAGCTTCGCCCTGCCGGCGGGTTTATCGGGGCGTATGCCCTGATTAACTTTGAAAACGGCCGGTTTTTGAATTACCAAATAAACGATGTTTACACCGCCGACGGTCAGTTGTTGGGAAAAGTTACTCCGCCCGACGAGATACTGCATTTTTTGGGCCAACCGGATTGGTTTTTACGAGATGCCAACTTTTCCGCCGACTTTCCCCTTTCCGCCCGCCGCGCGGCGTGGTTTTTAGAAAAATCTACCGGGCAAAAAGTTGACGGAGTGGTGGGAATTGACCTATTTTTGATTCAAAAAATTCTGCAAATAACCGGCGAACTGGAAGTCCCTGATTTTGGGGAAAAAGTGACGGCGGAAAACTTTTTTGATAAAGCCGAATATCAGGTCGAGATCAATTTTTTCCCCGGCTCAACGAAAAAAAAAGATTTTTTAACAGCCGTCGGGCAGGAACTTTTGGGTCGGTTAAATTCCCCAAAGCTGATAACCGCTCTTTTAGAGTCGCTAGAGGAACGGCATTTACAGATCTATCTGAATGATTCGCTGGCCCAGGAGGCGGTAGCGAGACAAGGTTGGGCGGGAGAGTTAAATTTTTCCGGGGATAATTACTTTGGTCTGGCCGAGGCAAATTTTGGCGCCAATAAATCAAATTATTTTGTTACCCGGGATATTTCCCTTGTCTCCGATATGGACAAAACCGGCGGTTTAATCACCACTGCCACGGTTAATTATCAGAATAGATCTCCGAATAATGCCTGGCCGGGAGGAGAGTATAAAAATTATCTAAGATTTTTTATTCCGCCGCAGGCGGTTTTACAGGAGGTCAGCCAGGCCGATGGCAGAAAAGCCACTGTCAGTGCCGTACTGACAGAGCAGGTTTTAAAAAAGATTAAACCGGAGGAATTTTTGGTTTACAAAGCAACCGACTCGGGGAGAGTTAATTACGGTCTGTTAATTAATGTTCCTCCGAACAGTCATAAGGCGGTAAAAATTGTTTATGAATTGCCCGGAGTCGATCTAGCTAAAGAGGAGATTCCCCATAAAATATTTATCCGAAAACAGGCCGGAACGGACAAAGACAAACTTCTGGTAGTTTATAATGTTCCGGCTTTCTTGAAGCTTGCTAATGGCGGCGACTTTCGGTATAATGGGGATCTGTTAACGGATCGAAGTTTTGATTTAATATGGAAAAAACAACCCTAACTGCAGAAAAACGAACCATAACCGGAAAAAAGGTCAAGAAATTAAGAAAAGATGGTATGGTTCCCGCCAATTTATTCGGTAAAAACGTCAAGTCTTTGTCTTTGCAGATTCCCATTAAGGATTTTTTGACCGTTTATAAAAAAGCCGGGGAAACCGGACTGGTCGAGCTCAAAGTTGACAAGGAAACTTATCACACCCTGATTTCTAAACTCCAGACCCATCCCTTAACCCGCTTGCCTGTCCATGCGGAGTTTCACGCCGTTTCTTTAACCGAAAAAATCAAAGCCAAAGTCCCGGTGGAATTAATTGGAGAATCGCCGGCGGTTCGCGACGGTCTGGGAAATTTGTTGCAAACCCTAAACGAAGTGGAGGTCGAGGCTCTTCCGACGGATTTACCGGAAAAAATGGAGATTGATATATCCCAGCTTTCCGCTGTCGACCAACAGCTGGTGGTGGCTGATTTTACTCAAATTAAAGGGGTAGAACTCTTAAACGGAAAAGACGAGGTGGTAGCTAAGATTGCCAAGATTGTGGTGGAGGCCGAAGTTCCACCGCCGGTTACGGAAGCACCGGCAGAGGGTGATTTGGGTCAAGCTCCCGAGCCCGGGACAGAAAAGACCGAGACTCCGTCTCCCGAAACACCCGCCAGTTAAGAATGGCCAGTTGGATATAGCCATCCCGGTAGTTAGGATATTTATTGATAATTTTCTCCCACCGCTTTATTTCCTCGACAGTTTTATCCAGGTCGGTAATTAATCCGGGATCTTCCTTTTTGGCTAAGTCATAGTCATTATTTTGTAAAAATATTTGCGCCAACATTTTGTGATCCTGTCTTTGTTTGGCCAGATCAAAAGCGGTTGTTTGTTGGGGAACAAGATTCAGGATCAAAATAAACAAGAAAACAAAAATAAACGATGCTTGCATTAACATGAAAGTTATTCTACATTATATATGGCATGAAAAATATAGTTGCTCTTGGTCTTTTTGTCGCCCTCACGATTTTCATTCCCGCCACCATTAAGTCGGCTCTTCAGTCTCAGGAATTGAGGGGAATAGCTGCAGAATATGTGGATTGCGATCCTGACTGCATGGCAGCCGGCAATCCCCAATCAATGTGTTGTGTCGAAGTTGGAAGCGGCCCGGTTGTTCCTGAGTGTAGTGTGCATAGCGATTGTGGCGATGGAAACCATTGCTCCGGCGGTCATTGTTACAATGGTCATCCCGAGCCTCCGGCTCCATCGGAACCTTGCGACGCGGGTGATTGTGGAACTTGTGTCCAGGATGGGGGATCGTGTGTTGGAACAAAATCAAATTGTCAGTGTAAATATCCGGAAATATCTTGTGGCGACAGTCTATGCCATGGGGACGAAAATATAACTTGCCCCCAAGATTGTCCCAAGCCTTGTGATCACAGTTGTGCCAATTTTTGCGGCGGGAGAACAAATGCTTGTGGGGAAGTGTGCAAAAATCCTTGCGACCCCCCATCTTCTGGTGGTGAGTGGGAGAGAAGATGCGGGGGAAATGGAAATACGGCGGTTCAAGTAAGAAATCCAAATACTGGGGCATGGGAAACGATTGAAGAACGCGGGGGGCAGGGACGTGCGGGGGGATATTGTATAAAAAATACTTCAGGATTAAAG
>CAYSID010000008.1:17586-40989 GCA_964431075.1 uncultured Gammaproteobacteria bacterium | reverse complement strand
ATTCTTCGGTTGAATGGTAAATTCCGGCGCAATATCTGCTGGCAACCGTTGATTGATCGGAGATAAATTTTGATAAACGGTCTTTTTCCTTGACAAGACAGGCCTTGTAAGCCTCGTCACCTTCTTGAAACAGACTTTCACACCCTTGCGGGGCCAAAAAATTAACCAAACTGTTTAAATAAGATTGATCGGTAACATTAACCGCGGTTATCTGTTTACCGTCGCAGCGGAATTGATCATAGGTTTGCCAACAACCATCAACGCAGTTTTTCTTGATAGTGCGGACTCCGTTAACACAGCCCGTGTCAATATCTGATTCTCCGGCCGTGCAAATTTTTCCGGCCAGTCCGCAGGCAACACTGGGCCCGGAAACAAAATCTTTATTGGGACAACAGGCGTAACCCGGACCGTTTTTATCGCATTCCACCTGACAACCCAATCCCCAGAAATTATTGCACCCGCACTTATCACAATCATTTCCCGGACATTTATATCCCGAAACATCAGTTTTCTGTTGCCAAGTACATTTTTCCTTTTGCTGGTTCGGTAAACATTCCCAACTCTCGTCCGGCTGTGGCCCCTCACACGGAAACGCCGAACAATCCAATTTATTTACAGCCGGTGGAGGGACAGGGTAACAACTTCCCCCATTCTCATCAGCAAGACAAAGATTATCGGGACAGGTTTTGTTGCAATAAGGCCGGCAAGTTGCGGTTCCGCTCTGACACCCATTGGGGCAACTTGTTGGACAAGCTGGACTGGGATTATTGCAAACCATTCCGATATTGGGATCGCAAAAACCAGAGCAGCAATCAGAATTCTGGCCGCAACTGGATCCATTTGGTTTACAAACGTCCGGTGGCGGGGGCGGTGGCTTAGTGCATCCACTTCCTCCTGTGCACAAAGCCCCGCACTCATTGGTTTTTCCGCACTCTATTCCTGCGCAACTATTATTGCAATCCGGAATCTGACAAATATTCTGACGGCAAACATACGGGTCGCAACATTTACCTCCTCCGGAGCAGTCGCTGTTTCGGGTTAAACAATCGGGGGGCGGGGAGCTAATTTGGCAATAACCATCTCGACAAATCCCACTGCCACCACCGCAAGAGGAATCGTTTTTCCCTATATCAGGGACGCATAGCGAACTAAGACAAACATAGTTACAACACAATGTCTCCACCGGGTAACAGGTCTCAGGAACCCAAACACAAACATCACCCACTCCCGGTTCATAACTGCACTCCTCATGCGCTTTAATACACTCATTTTTTATACAGGAGTGGCATTGATCCTCGCCCAAAAGGCATTGCTCAAATTGGCATTCACCACATTCGGCGGCTTTGGAGCGAAGCTCTTGCCTCCCGGTTGCCAGTTTAACCGTCGCGGGGATCAAGACTGTAATGACGGTTAACACCAAAACAAGAACCAAATCAATGGCCCCCCGGGAAAATTTTTGCATAAATTAGTAGTTTCAGTATAATTTATTTTGAGGATAAATTCAAGTGGAATTACTTTCAGTCAATCAAGTTCTCTAAATAATTTCATTTTCAAATTTTGATTTCCCAACGATTTTTGCAATTCTTCAACACAAGCATTTTTGTCAAATAACGACCCCTCGCATTTGCTCCTTATTAAATTTTTGCTTTTCTCGTCGGTCACGGTTTTTAAGTACTCCAAATAATCGCTTACGTTTGTCTCCACACATTGTCCGGGAAACTGGCACCAAAGACCTCTCACTACTCCTGTAATAGTACCCCCAACTTTGCCACGGCAGTGCTCATCAGCAAGACTTCTCCCTTTGCAATAATCGTTGCAGTCACAGCTGTAATAACAATTTAGCCCGCCTGTCTTTATAATCCCCCCAGGGGCGCAGGGATAACAATCTGTCACCAAAGACGTCCCCAAAAAGCCTTTTTTATCTTCACAAAGGCCCGACGGTTTGTCACTGGTCACTTGAGGCGATGATTCATCTTTTGGCGAGGGAGGGTTCGGAACATGACACGGGTTTATGGCCCCCAATGTAAAAAAAATTATAAATTGACAAGCGGCATCACAAACGCACGTTTGCGTATCATCCAGAGGCCGCTCACCAACCGCCGTATCAACAGGAAGATTGGTGGCGATTTGGTTTTTGATTTTCCTCTCCTGTTGACTTTCGGTGAAGATATCGTTTATCAATTCGGGAATAAAACCAAGGCCGGTTTGTTTTAAAACGTACTTGATCAAATCACTCACGTAACTTGATTTTGTCTCCGTTTCTTCAGGAGGAATATTGACAATTTGGGGATTTAAAATCCGATCAATTATTTCTTTTTTGCAGTCATTGTAATCCCCGGTTCCGGGATCGCCGCATCCCTGCAATTCCTCTCCGATCGCCCTTGCCTGACTTTCCGTCAGCACCCTTTGCCCGTCTAAGTCAACGATATACCCATTCCATTGAATAATCCCCCCGACATTACCTACTCCGGTTCCTAAAAGCCGGGCGTATTTGATCGCTTCTTTTACAATCGCTGACCCGCCGAAACTTTGGCCGCCGCCAGCTTCTCCCCCACCTCCGACAGCTCCGCTCCCGTCCGCGTCTTCAGGAGATGGAGGAGATGGGGGGTTGGGGCAAAACCCGCTACTTTCACAACTCCCGGCAGGCGAACCTGAAGCAGGTTCCACGCATCTCCCATCCTGACAAACTTTGTTTTGGGCCGAACAGTCACCGCCGGCGCTAGCCTGCCAAGCGCCATTAAGGCAAACAGAAACCTTAGAGCCAATACAGGAAACCGAACCAGCCGGTTGACCACCGCAGTCGGCATTGGTTTGTGAATTGCACCGGTCGCCGGTAAAACCATACAGACAATCCTCGCAGGTGTCCCGGCAATCCGGACCGGCGCAGACATCTCCCGGCCCGCTGGGACAAAAAGGAAGAGGAGGGGGGCAAGGATTATTGCAGACTTCCTCGCAAGCATTTTTCTGCGGATAACATAGATTTTCACAACTATGGTTACATGGGGGCGGACAGACCCCACAATCAGCGGCACAACTTAAACAGTTCTCTTCACCGACACAGTAACCATCCCCACAGATGGGTGTATTTGGGAAACACGCCTGATAACAGTCATTGTAAGGAATTCCTTCGCAAACTGTACAATTTTGGATACAATCGTCGTAGTGACATGGTGGCGGAGGGGGGCAGTCGTAACAATCCGGAAACGTTCCACATCGGGGATCACAAGTTTGCGGCGGACAATTATTACTACAGGTTCCTCCACAACCATCATCTTCACCACAGGCGGCTCCGGTACAGTCAGGAACACAGGGGGGAGGGACACAACAGCGGAGTTGACAGCGATAACCTTCGGTCCCACAATCTTCGTCTGAAAAACATTCAGCCGGATCGCAGGCGGCTTTAGTTCTTATTTCTTGCCTTTGTTGGGTTAATTTAACCGTCGCGGGGATCAAGACCGTGATAGCTACAAAAATAGCCAGAGCGACAAAATCAACTGCCCCCCGTTTAAATTTCATATTTAATTTAGAATAATACTTTTTGGGCTATAAGGCAAGAAGAGCGCGGGCGCCGAAAAGAAGCAGGCCGCCGAAGAACATCATAACTAAAGTATTTTCCAAGGCTCCGGTTACCGGCAAGGCTTGGGTCGTGGCGGCCACAGTTGTGGTAGGGGTTGGCGTGGTTGCCGTGGTGGTTGTGCAATTAGCATTAGTTAAACAGTTATCCGCGCAGGGAGAACTGTCCGGCGAACAGTAAGCGGTAACACAGGCCCCGTTAGAACAGGTTTTGTGCTGATACAAGCAACCCCGGCCTTCAACCGAACAGCCGCCGGTATCATTGGAATCTCCGGTTATTCGGACGCAGACATTGGAACGGCACTCAAAATGGTATCCCCGGGTTAAAGAACAAGTTTGCCCTTCCGCAGTACAGCCGCCGGTGTTGGTTCCCGCGCCTTCCACCCGGACGCAGGTGTTAGAAATACAAGAGTAATGAAACTCCGGATTTGGCGTCGGGGTCGGGGTGGGGGTCGGGGTGGGTTCTCCGGTCGGCGTTGGCGTCGGCCCGCCGGCTCCGGTGACAACATACGTTCCTTGGGCAGTGGGTGTAAGTAGATAATCCTCACCACTGCCAACGGTATACAACTTCGACCATGCCTGTTCAAAAGAAACAACTGTTCCCGAAGTGGCGGCGTTTGCCCGAAAATGAATTATTCCTTGAGTATATTCCCCGCCCGGGTCAAAACCGCTGTCATTGGCTCCGGTTACGGCAATGGAAACGGTCTTTCCCGATCCATCCACCACGACACGGTTCTCTCTATAGTCCAGCCCCGAAACTCCCGGCTCTATCTGAATTCCCGCGGCTGAAGGATCAAAGTCCACCACCTCAATCTCCGGAACATCCCCAACATAGTTATAACGCATCTGGATTTGCGCCAGGGCGATGTTATCCATTCCCGCGGGAGGGGTTACTTTTATAGCCACGGCAAAAGTGTCCCCCACGCTTACGGTTTGGCTCGCCGGAGCGAAAGTCACCGTTGCCGTCCCCGTCGGTGACGAGGCTCGCCGGCGGATATCCGCGATAATCCCCGGATTGGCGGCCAGGTAAACCGTCAAAGGAACAGCAACTAAGACAAATATCCCCGCCAGTATTGGTAAAATATAACCTCTCATTTTCTAGATTGAAACCCTGATGGGCAAAACCCCTTCGTCTCCAAAAGGAAAAACTTTTGTAAATTTACGATCGAAGGTCACCGACGGGACAGGCATCCCAAATGTCGCCAAGGTAACTTCCCGAGGCGCCAAAAGACCGTTCTCCCAAGTCACCATTAAACTGACGGTCACCAAGCCGGATTTCTTATTCACATCAGTCTTATTCAAAATAATCTTAGCCGCGGGATCGGAAATAAACGCCTTCAGCCCCGCCAGCTGGGGACTGTACGGCATGTTCATCTTTGCCTCAAAGCCAGCAATCTTCTGACCCTTGGTGTCCAAAACCAGATTTCCCAAACCGTCAACCGCCATCTCTACTTCCTTCGGGGCATTTTTCACCATCATCTCCGCCGCTTCCGGAGTCCGGGGAGTAACGCTCTCCATCTGTTTTGATCCCCTGTTAAAAACCAAATAACTTACCACCGCCAGCGCCGCTCCGTAAATAACCAACAAACCAACAACCATGTAACGTGTACCCTTCATAATTACTCCTCACCTCCCGGCCCGTATTCCAGAATGATATTGTTCAGAATCGTAATCAGATCCGTGGCTTCAACCCTTTTATCACAGTTTAAGTCCATAAAATTAGACATGGGATCAATCTCCAGCAGGGAGTTAATGTTGTTTAAGACCCGGTTCCAGTCCTCTCCGTCAATAGCATTATCCGGATTGGTGCGAGCTGTAATCATGCTCCCAACCAAATCTCCGGCGGTTTGCGGAACAGTCGTCCAGTCCTGCAAAGCCGTTGACGGAGAAATCCCTACCGTGTATTTCGAGGCTTTATGGGCCGGACCCTTCAAATAAACATCGTACGCGCCGTCAGCGACGGTAATGTTTGACAGTGTCCCCGTGTACACTCCCGCAGCATCAGCGGTTGTCACCACAATCGACGGGCCAAAAACCACTGTCGAGGCATCGGCGTTCTTAAGAGTCACACGGACGTTTCTGGTCGGGCAATTTGCGGAATAAGGCGCTGTAATCCCCTCAAATTTTATTTTGAACGACAAAAGACCGTTGATGCTGACTGTAAATGTTCGGCTCTGGACCGCACTGACGTTGCCGGCGTCATCCTGCGCCCGAACCTCGAAAGTGTGGGAGGCGTTTGTCAAACCGCTGAAAGTCTGGGACACGGAAGACGAGTAAGCCGACCAACTTCCTCCATCCATACGGTAGGAATAGGTAATCACGGCTCCCGTTCTCGTGTCTGATCCCGACCAGGTAAAGGTCGCGGTGTTTGTGTTGACGGTTCCCGACGGCCCGCTGGTAATTGTCACCGTTGGCGCGGTCGTATCGACGGTAAACGACCTCGTCTGAACAGCACTGACGTTACCGGCATCATCCTGCGCCCGCACGCTGAAAGTATGAGCCCCCTCGGGAATCGCCGACCAGAGGTAAGTGGTGGCCGCGGAATAAGTTGACCATGAACCGGAATCAAGGCGGGTGGCATAAGTAACCGTCGCCCCGGTTCTGGAATCGCTTCCTGTCCAGGTAAAGGTGCCGGAATTGGTATTTATCACTCCCGTCGGTCCGGTTGCCGCCAAGGAAACAATCGGTGCTGTCCTGTCAACAGTAAAAGTTCTGGTTGCCGCCGCACTAATGTTTCCCGCTTCATCCCGCGACGTCACCGAAAAAGTTTTGCTGCCGTCAGTTAAATTTGAAAACGAGGCCGTTGTTGAAGGACCATAAGCCGTTGCCGATTGACCGGTCATAGAATAAGAGTAAACCAAATTAGCCGTCGCTGTTCGCGTATCGGTTCCGGTAAAAGTAAAAACTACGGGATTGACGTTGGTGACGCCGCCGGCTGCCGGCCCGGTGCTGATGCTAACCGTGGGGGCAGTGGCATCAACCGTAAAACTTCTTGCCTGATTACCCTCATTGGGAGGAGAAGCGGCATCGCGGGCGTACGCCGTAAAGGTATAGGCCCCGTCGGCCAGAGAACTAAAGATAGCGGTATTTGTTGTTGAATACGCCGTCTTGGCCGTCGGTGTCGGGCCGGACAAACTGTAAGCATAAGGAGTCGCATTGAGAGCCCGGTCGTCCGTCGCCGTCCAGGCAAAACTCGGAGTCCTACTATTTATAACACTCCCCGCCCCGGGCCCGGTCCCGATTGTCACCACCGGAGCGACAACGTCGTTCGTCACGGTTAATGTCGCCGCCCCCAAAGTTGGGGAAAGTACGTCGTTGTACGTTGATTTTTCCATTACTTTGGTAAACGCCGTATTAAACGTCAGGCTCGTGCTTCCAAGAGCCTTGGCTCTAAAATAAATCGTGGCAAACGTCACCGGGGAATTTCCCGATAAAATATAGCCGGTATTATTGGTCGCGGAAAAATCAATCGTCACCGTTTTGGCAGTGGCATCGGTAACAACCCTGTTTGTATACTCGGTAAACCCTCCCCAACCCGTTCCGGGAAGATTTGACTGAATTTGGGTTCCGGCTAAAGTTGTTGTATCCTGGTCCAAGACCTCAAGTTCCGGCGTCGCTCCGGTATAGTTATAAACAATTTTAAACTGGACAAGACTAACCGTTGTAGTCGTGCCTTGGGGGTTCAATTGGACTTGAACCGGAATATCTGTGTCTCCGACGCTGATTAAATTATTTGAGGTTGGACTAAAAACCGCCCTGACAGTCCCGCTCGGACTGGTGGCTCTGGGAGCAACGCGGGTAACATTTCCAGGCTTGGAAGCCGTTCGGGAGGTGAACACAACCAGAACCAGCAAAAAAGCGGTCAAGAACAATCCTCCGGCAACTGATAGATATTTTTTATTCATTATATTTTCTACTCCGCCCCTCCCGGTCCGTATTCCAGAATGATATTGTTCAAAATCGTAATCAGATCCGTGGCTTCAACCCTTTTATCACAGTTTAAGTCCATAAAATTAGACATGGGATCAATCTCCAGCAGGGAGTTAATGTTGTTTAAGACCCGGTTCCAGTCCTCTCCGTCAATAGCATTATCCGGATTGGTGCGGGCTGTAATCATGCTCCCGACCAGATCTCCGGCCCTCTGGCTGATACCCGACCAATCAACCGCAGTTGAAGGGGTAGTATTCAGATTGACTTCGGGATAAAAAGCGGTGATATGGGCCGGTCCTTTCAGATAAACATCATACTCGCCGGCGGGGATTCCCGTCATAGTTCCGGAATAAATCCCGGTTTGGGTGTCGGCGGTGACATTTATCGTTTGCCGCGCGACTTCTGTTGTCCCCCCCGCCGGCTTTAAGATTATTCTGACATTTCTCGCCGGACAATTAGCGGAATAGGCGGCAGTAACCCCCTGAAACTTCACTTTAAACGGCAGGCTTACTCCCCCGCCAGTCCCGTTGACCGTCAATGAAACTCCGCTCCCGGAAATTGATTTAACATCCTGGTTGCCGTTAGCCGGTTGAGGGGGATTTGAACTATCAAGAGCGGCCGCCTTAGTGTTTGCCGTATCAAAATTAACCGTGGCCGTTCCCGCCGCCGTGGCTTTAAATCGGACAATAGCCACAACACCGCCGGCTGTCGCGGGATAACACTGAGCCGCGACGTTGCCTGATCCTCCGGTGCAGCTTGTTACCGACGCCGAACAGCCTTCAGTATCCGCAGTACTGTTGCTATTGCTCCTAACCACAGCGCATTGATTGTTGATACACCCATAATGGGTAATGTCACACGATGCCCCAACATCAAACCGGACAAACCCCATCGAATTTGAAGTGTAGGTCGAATTAACACAGTAATTATTGGGGCAAGTTACCCCGGACGCCGCCGTACGGCAGGCTGTTCCCACTGTTGCGGTTGTACAGTTCGTCCCCAAAGATAACTGCTCGGTGTAGGCCGGTTCAGTAAATAATGTCCCTCTTGTCACAGAAACCAATTGTAAATTTGAGGAAAAATTAAAAGCTCCGGTAATGGCGGTAATCTTTGCACCATTATTGGGAGTCGCATTTAAAGTCACCGTAAACTCATCATTAACATTTATCGGCCCAGTTGTTGATGGCGACATAGAGAGAGTGACTGTTTCTCCCGCGGCCTGGCCGCGCTTGACGTCTTGGGACTTTTGGGTCAGGTTGACGAGAACTAACAAGCCGGTCAAAAGAAAAGCCGTGAAGACAAGCGAAAAAAGAGTTCCAAGAATTCTCTTTGGAGTCAAAGTCATACTATATGCAATCCATAGTAATACAATTTTTTATACTTCGTCAAGGGGCGATTTCTTTCCAGGAATAAGATGACTTCATCAGCTCCACCGGAGCGTTGAGAACCAGCGACGGATCAAAATAAAACTTCTCGGCCGGTAACTTTGGATTACCTGTATCGGGATCGTTTCCTAAATTTCTTTGAAAATTAAAGCCGCTGTAGGCAATAAAGATGCCATCACCAACGAACTGATTTGTTCCCGGGCCGTTAACATTTATTAGATTGTTTGCCAGATAAAAACCGTCCGCCTCCGTGACGTTGCTGGCAAAAGTTATATTACCACTAACAATAAATCCCAAGAAACTATTTTTGTTTGTTCTGGAAATATTGGCGTTGACAGTCAAATTCCCGTTTATTAGGTAAACAACCTTGTCCGTTGAGCTGAAAGTCTGTTGCGAAGAAACGGTATTGTCCCCGGCAATATATTTTATCCCGGCCGTCACAGCCCCCAAATCCACTGATCCGACAGGCGTTGATTTTGAAAATAATTGGTTAGACCAATAAACATAGTCGTAATTACCTATCCACGAGGGGGAGCCTGTTTCTGCCCGGTACCGTGGCTTCTTCAAGTTATCCAAGACAAAACCTAAGGACTCAGAGTTAACAAGCGGCGGGGTTTGGTAGCCGATAACTCCAATGGCTTTGCTTAGGTCTGTTGTAGGAGTTGGGGTAGGGGTAGGAGTGGGAGTTGGGGTGGGAGTTGGGGTAGGAGTGGGAGTAGAACACGGATTTCCCCCCCCGCATTGACCCCAAGCGCCCGTGTCACATTGTGTCCAAACATAACACCCATCACTGCTAATTCCTAAATCGTCTTTAAAGCATCCTGGCAATCCCATCCAGCAACACTGTCCAAAATATCCATCTCTGCCACACACCGTTCCATTAACACAGGTGTCATTGCACCACGCACCTGTTTGATCTGGAATTATTATCGCAACAATCGAGAAAACAAACGCCAGCAAAAGCAAAATTCTTTTCATCCTTTATACCAGCTTAAAAGAAATTTTTGGGAAAATCAAGACCTCATCAGAAGCCATTCTTCCAAGGGAATAATTTTTATTAATTTCCCGTCAATTTTTTCTTCCCCCCTATTTCCGGAAGTCAGAATTACACCCTCATCAAGTTTAAGTTTGCTCAGGCAAGAAAGAAGCCCCTTAATTTCCCGATTTTTTACTTCAGGTCGATTGAGAGTCCAGCAAACTTGAAAGGCTTCATACCCACCCAACTTTTTCACCACAAAATCCGTCTCTCGGCGTTTTTCATCAGAATAATAAAACACTTCGTCATTTCCCACTCCTCGCCTTAAAAATTCTAAATAGACAATATTTTCAGACATAAAACCAAGATTGCGTTCAGTGGTAAAACCAATTTTTGCCGCCAGTCCGGTGTCTATTACATAACTTTTTTTGGGGCTTTTTTCTTGCTCGGTAAATTTCCAGGAAAATCTGTTTACTAAAAAATTTAAATAAACCGTCTCTAGGTAAGCGGAGAATTTAATTGCTGTATCCGTGGTCATGTTTAAATTTCTCCCTAATTTAGAAAAGGAAACTGATCCTGCTGGATTACCAAGATAATATCTGGCTAGATTGCGGATCTCCTCAGTTTTTCTTATTTTAAAACGTTTAATTAAGTCTTTGGTCAAGATATCCTCAAAATAGGAAGACAAAACAGCCACATCGTCATTTTGTAAGACCGCCACCGGAAACCCCCCCGTGGTTAAATAATCTTCAAGCTTTGAGCGGGACGGATTTTTGTCAAACTCCAAATATTCGCTGTAAGAGAGAGGAAAAACCGTTAGGTCAAGATGCCGCCCGGTAAGAACCGTCCCAAATTCTTTAGCCATCAGCTGACTATTGGACCCGGAAATAATTATTTTTGCCTTGTTTAACTCATGCATAGTTCTCACCCATCGCTCCCAACCCTTAACTTTTTGAACCTCATCAAGAAAAACATAAACCTCCCTTTTGGGCGAAAGATTTTTTTGATAAAGAGCAAAGATTTCTCCTAAAATCGCCACTCCCAATTCCTCCGGAAAACGAGCGTCTTCAAAATTTACAAACAAAATATTATTTTTAGACACGCCGGAGTTTATTAGCGAGGTAATCGTTTGACGCATCAAATAAGATTTTCCGCTTCGTCTAATACCAGTTATCATTGTTACTTGACCGGAATTAATTAGTTTAGTTATCTTGGAGACATAAATAGGACGTAAAATGCCGGTTTCTTGATCTTTTGACCAGAAATTCCAATCGTAGAGGATGTTTAGAAGGTCGTTTTTATCGATCATTTTGATGTCTATTCGACAAAAATCTATGGTTTTATCGAATACACCACACATTGTGGGGCAAAACCGGCAGTTTGTCAAGGGGGCAATTAATGCGTTTTTTATCCCAAAACTCACCCCGCCGGCACAGTAACTTCTCGGCGTCTTCGGGATGAGCCATCAGCATTTCCACGGCAGTTTCTAAAAAAATCGTATTTTGGGAGCCCTTGACTAAAATGACATCATCTTTTTGGATAAAATCTTTCAAAAAAAGGCCGGCTTCGTAGGAACTGGTAAAGTTTTTTATTTTTGCGGGAAAATATTTTTTCGTCAGCGGCCCAACGGTAAAAACCGCATCGGCAATCCTTAGGGCTTCCCGAGCCACCTCCCGATGCTCCGTCGCCGCGAACTTCCCCAGTTCTCTCATGTCCCCCAACACGGCAATTTTCCTTTTGGCGGGAAAAACTTTCAAAACCTTAAGCGCCGCCAGCACCGCGCTCCTTGAGGCGTTATAAGAGGAGTCAAGAATGGTTGAACCGTTGATGCCGGCAATCTTGCTTAACCGCCCTGGAGGAAGCCGGAAGTTTTTTTGCAAGGCGGCCAAGGCTTCGGTTTCCCTTATTCCCAAAATTTTAGCCACCGCCATCGCCGCCAAAAGATTGGTCTTAACCTCATCTGGAAGAATAAAATCCGGCGATTCCCACTGAACATCTTTTGTGTTCATCTTTTCAATCTCTCCGCCTTCAACAATAATTTTGTGAATTGCATGTTCAACCAGTTTTTTCTTTTCGGCGGCGATTTCTTCAAGATTTTTAAAATTTTGGCTGTGAACCAGCCGGGCGTTCAAAAAAACGCCGATATCAATTTTATTTTCAAAAATGGAGAGCAAAAAATCCATGTTTTTCGGCCAGTTTGGAGAGTCAATCCCCATCTCCGCCAGATAAATTTCCCAGTCCGGTTTGGGTTTGAATAACGCAATGGGGGCCAGTAGAATTAATCTTGACCAATCTCCAAGCGAATAATCCTTTGGTGTCAGCCCCAGAATGTCCAGGGAAATTCCCGATTCGGAGTTCGCGTGTTCGGAGTAGTGAATTTTGAATCTAGAATTGAGAATTGCGTATATGGCACAACAGGTTGTGGACTTGCCGACGCTGCCGGTGACACCGATTACTTTTGAATTGATACGTTTTAATTGCCGCCGTGCCCAAAAACGGAAATAATAAAGGATCAATAAAGACAGCAAAGTTTTTACCTTGGACATTTTACAATCGGTACTCCCGACCCCACACTTCTACTATAGTTTCTTCGTAAATGGAGTCGGTTTTGACGGGAAGGACAAGGATTTTGAACGGAATAGTTTCGCCCGGCCTTATTAAATCCGATTTAAAACTTTCCCGGGCCACCCCGAAAACTTTATTTTCCGTGTCTAAAACATAAGCATTAACCAAAATATCCGCCACCGGAAACGCAGTAGTATTTATGATTTCGCCTTTCACCAGATAAGTGTCGTAGCCCTGCGTTGTTTGGATCTCGCTGCTGCGGCTGGCAACTTTGAGAGCCACCGGCGGCCGAAGAGTCCGGTCCCCCTCCTGCGGCTTTAAAACCACCTCAATCTTATCCGACAACGGCGGATCATCAACGGTAATGTCATAAACCCCTTTAGTGTTAGGTTCAAGAAGGTAGAGTTCATAATTGGAAGAATAACGGCCAAGTTTCTGCGTCAACAAATTGTTTTCACCATCTAAAAACCTGATGATCGGCAAATAATTAGTAATCGGCCCCTTCCCGGGATTGTACATCTCCCCTAAAACCCGAAGGGAAGCCAGTTGAGCCGGCGCCGAAGCTATCTGCTCTTTGAATATCCCCACAAGATTAGCGGACATGACCCAGATTTGATCCTCAAGCAGAACATCTCCGCCGGTTAACTGACTTTGCTTATTCAGTTTTAAATCAACCTCCGGCAGAACCAATTCCCCCCCGATAATGGTAGGAATGCTGACATTGTTGTTTTTAGAAGTCCCGGGTTTGCCGGACTTGAGATTCCAAACGACCAACCCTAAAGTGACTAGAGCCACGGCAACCCCAACAAACACGCGAACAGCCATGATTTTTCTATCCACTTTCTGTTTATATCACTAAAGAAGAGTTTTTACCAATGGCTCCATACCGGACTTCCAGTCTTGGGCGCCGCCAAAGGGAGTGGTATTTATCAGAAAATGCGGGGTGCCTTGAAAACCTAAAGTTTGGGCAATTCCCTGATCGCGAGTCAAATTCTTGGCATATTTGCCGGAGGTTAAACAGTCTTTAATATCCACCACCGGAGCTAAAAGGGCGGCCATTCCTGCGGCATCGACTTTGGTCGTGTTCATAGCCTCATAACCTTTATTGCTCATTAAAAGATCATGGACCTCCCAAAATTTGTTTTTCTCAAAAGCGCAGTAAAAAGCCTGGGTTCCCAGTTCCCCGTTGTCATGGCCATTGGCATAAATCCAAACAAATGACGCCTTGCCGGCATCAACCAATTTTTTCATTTCAGGAACAGGTGGATTATAGGTTCCACCAACGGACAAAGGTTTAAAACGAATCATTTTTGGATTTTGTTTTATTGTCTCATCAACAAGTTCCGGGTTTCCCCCGGCGGCAAAATGGCAAAACGGACAGGAAGGATCGGAAATTTCCGTAAATAAAACTTTCCGGTTGGCATCGCCAAAATGAATAAAGCCATCGGCAAATTGTGCCTTAATTTTGTCTAAGGAAACACTTGGCGCTGTTGGCTGGGTCGGCTGCCCAGCCGTAGGAGAAGGATTCGGTTGTACGGTAGGGCTCGTTTGCAAATACTGGATTTTTGTCCACATGCTCCCAATGGCAAAAGAGGCAACAATCAAAAGGACAACTAAAATCGGTGTCGTCTTTTCGTTCATTTGTTCGAATAAAATATCAGCATTAATCTATAAATGCAAGTGGCAGTTTAAATTCAATGACCGAATTCCCTATCCCCCGCAATAAAATCTCCGGAGTTAAATTTCCCGCTGGCAAAAGGGTCTATTACCTTTGCATTATGTCGAATAATTTTTCTGTTGATTTCTTTAGCCTTCCTTGTTAATTTTTTGTCTTTCTTCATATCTTTATGTTAACATAAACATAATAAAATCATAAAACTCTGAATTTGACATTTTAAATGTTATAGGATATACTATAATCATGGCTGAACAGAAAAAAAAACGAGACAAAGAAGCAAGGGTTTATTGAAAAGCACCCATGGCTTGCGGTGGCTTTTTTAAGCGCGGCCGCAGCTGGGGGAGTTTGGAGATTGTGGTACATGCTTGATAATACTTGTGCACAAAATCCTCAATATAATGATATTATTTGTAGACTTCTAGGGCATTAATCTTATTCATATCTTATAGCCTCAATTGGTGATAAATTGGCGGCTTTGCGGGCGGGGAAGACGCCGAAGATAATCCCGATGCCGGAAGAAACCCCGAGGGCGAGAATAACCGATTCTAAGGAGATATAGGCTGGAAATAGGCTTTGAATAAGTAATGTTATGATATAAGCTAATAAGAGGCCGATGAGGCCGCCAAATAAAGATAAGATTACCGCTTCAGATAAAAATTGCCACAAAATGTCCGAGCTTCTGGCCCCAACCGCCCGCCTTATTCCCACCTCTCTTGTCCGTTCCGTCACCGCCACATACATAATATTCATGATTCCAATGCCCCCAACAACTAAGGAAATAGCGGCAATGGCGGTTAAGACAATGTTTAGAATTCCAAAAATTGAGTTGATAGCGTTTAAGATTTCCGTCGCCTCCACCACCGAAAAATCATCCTCTTTGTACCTTTTTAAAAGCTCTTTCCTGACATCATCCTTCAAAAACGGGACTTGTTCTCGGGTTGGCGCCTGAATATAAAGCGAGAGAAATTTGTTATTGGGATTCAAGCTGGGTGCCGCGGTGTGAGGAATATAAACATAGTTATCAAACGACGGGCCACCAAGAGCTCCCCCGCCTTTGGGTTTTAAAACTCCCAAAACCTTAAAGTTAAGATCGAACAAGTTTATCGTCCGGCCAACTGCCCCTTCGGGGCCGCCATACAACTTTTCCGCCAGTTTCGGACCGATAACCGCCCCCTTGGTCTTTTTGTCCACTTCGGTTTTGGCAAACAACTCCCCGGTCTCAATCTCAAGATTTAAGATCTCAAAAATCTCGCCCCCCGCCAAAAGGACAGAGGTGTACTTGGACTCGGCCCCCGCCCTAACGGTGCCGTTTTTTTGATAGACGGGAACAACCAGCTTGGCTAAATCAAGCCGGGAAAGATTTTTGACGTCTTTACTGTCAAAAGTTGATTCAAAAGTGGCGTCGGCATTAAACCCGCCATTGTTAAACGCCCCACCAGGAAGAACGTAGAGAAGGTTTGTCCCCAAGCTCTCAAACTGGTTTTGAATATATTTTTTAAGGCCCAAACCGAAAGCGGTCAACAAAACCACGGACAGGACCCCGATCAAAATCCCCAAACTCGTCAAAAACGTCCGCCCTTTGTTTCTTGAAAAATCCGAAACGGCTGATTTGATGATAAAAATAAAATAATTCATTAAATCACATTCGCAGGAGTTACACCTGCGAAGCTAATTTCTCCTGCCTTTGTCTTACGGCTTCGAATAAAAACAGGGCGCCGGCGACGGAAACATTAAGGCTGTCCATCGGCCCGTGCATCTCAATCTTGACGGTTTCCCCACTATTCATGAATTCATCCGAGGCTCCGCTGTGCTCATTGCCCATGATAATAGCCGTTGGTGGGGTCAGATCCTGTTTGGTATAACTAATTTTTCCGTCCGGAGTGGTCACAACCGGAGTGATTCCCCGACTTTTTAGCCATTCAAGACATTTTGCGGTCGTGGTCGTCACGCAAGGCAAAGTAAAAACCGACCCAAGTGACGAGTGAATGCAGGATGGATCGTGAAACGCGGTTAGGGCGTTACACAGTATGACGGCATCGGCTCCCGCCGCCGAGGCAGACCTGATCAAAACCCCAAGATTGCCGGGTTTTTCGATCGCTTCAGCTATCAAAATTAGAGGATTTGTAGGCAAAGAAAGCGTTTCGAGAGTATATTTTTCCTGCCAGTTAATAAGAGCCAAAACCCCCAAAGGTCCTTCCCTTCGGGAAAGTTTTTCCATTAGATCTTCACTTATTTCTTCAAGACGTGCTCCCGAGGATTTGCACTGCGTAATTAATTTTTGATCCGCATCCGTTAATTTTGTCGAGACATATAAAACATTTAAAATTTGCCAACCATTATTTTGGGCGTGTTTTAAAGTTCTAAAGCCCTCAAGAACCGTCTGGCCTGTCTTTTTCCTCTGCCTCATATTTTGCAACAGCCTGATCTGTTTTATTAACGGATTATGAATGCTTGTAATCATGTTTTTTTAACAACTCTCCCATCCGCCATTTTAATCCGTCTCTGGCATTGGCTCGCAACGGCTGGATCATGGGTAACGATCAAAACCGTGATTCCCTCGGTTTTATTTAGTTCTTTCAATAATTTTAAAATCCCCTCTCCGGTTTTGGAATCAAGATTGCCGGTGGGTTCATCCGCCAGAATAAGTTGAGGTTTCATTATCAACGCCCGGGCGATAGCCACCCGCTGCTGCTGCCCGCCGGAAATTTTATTGGGATATGAGTTGGCTTTGTCATCAATCCCGAATCTTTTTAATAAATTCATTGCCCGTTCTTCAAAGTGATCTTTACCGGCCCTGGCATATATTGACGGCAACATGACATTTTCAAAAACGGTTAATTTTGGCAATAAATTAAATTGCTGGAAAACAAAGCCAATAAATTCGTTTCTTAAACTTGAAATTTGATTATCATTCAACTTATCGATTGCTTTATCCCCAAAATAAACCTCTCCGGAGGAGACTTTGTCCAGAAGGCCGATTATGTGCATCAGGGTTGATTTGCCCGACCCCGACGGCCCGACGATGGCCGTAAATTCTCCGGACTTTATGTCCAAGGAAACATCGTCAAGAGCGGTGAACACAATCTCCGAATCAAGAACATATTTTTTAAAAACATTCTGAAGTCTAATAAATGATGTCATTTTCTTTTAACCCGTCTTTAATTTCTACCTCTCCATCCATTTCTTCCCCAATTGTTACAAAAACTTTTTCTTTATTTTGTTTTAAAACATACTTTTTGGAATTTTCTGTTTTAACAAGTTTAGAAGGAACATACAACACATCCGGCAATTCTTTAACTATAAATTCAGCATCCCCGGTCATGCCCAAACGAAGGGAATAGGGGTTAGGGGTTAGGAGAAAATCAATCTTTACTTCATAAACCGTTCCTGTTTCCCCGGCTTTTGGGGTGTAACTTATGGTGGAAACTGTTCCTGTAATTTTCTCTTTATCAAAAGCATCAAGTGTTATTTCGGCCGAGTGCGAAGCGGTTAATTTTGCCACTTCAGTTTGATCGGCCGTCGCAGAAAAATAAAGGGAATCAGGATTGACGACGTCAATTTCCGCTTGGGTTGGGGTGACATTAACCCCAGCATTAGGAGCGGCCACCCGGGTAACGATTCCATCAATTGGGGTCCATAAATTAGCATATTTGACGGCAATATCTCTAAGTTCCACATCCAAAACGGCGTTATTAAGATCAAACTGGGCTTGTTCAAACACCCGTCGGACTGCTGTTGTCATGACCGAAGCATCACCGGAAGAATTCTTTGTTGATTCAAAATCCCACCTTTCATTCATGTAAGTATTGAGGTATTTGCGCAGGTTCTTTTGCAGTTCGGACTGATCTAAACTCGCCAAAACTTGGAATTTATTTACCTTGTCCCCCTCTTTTACTCCCACCCAGTTTAAATAACCGGAAGTCTGAAACCTCAATGTAGCTTTTTCGTAAGCGTTTATTTCTCCAGATAAAGACAAGGTTTCTTTTAATGTGCCGCGTTTTACTGTATACGAAGTAATTTTAGTTTCCGCCTTCGGCCCAAACATTTTAAACGCCCCAAAAACCAAAGCGGCAATAATAATTAACAAAAGCCACCATCGTCTTTTGGCAAAATAAACAATTTTAGAAATCATGGCTCGTAGTTTAAGGTTTTATGGAGATTTTCTCAAGCTGGGATTTTATATAATTCCAATCCTTTTATATCCTCAAAATCTTTTGTGTTTAAAGTGGCAAGTTTGGCGCCATAAAAAATAGCGGTAGCGGCAACAGCCGCATCAGCAAAAATAATTGAACTGTTACTATCACGAACGATTTTCCCTGCTTTTTTGGCAATTTCCACCGAATAAGCAAGGATATTAAACGGTAAAATTATTTTTTGAACCCGCCACTCTTCCTCCTCTCTATCCAAACTTTTTCCTTGGTAAAGTTCTTGGACTGATAAAACAGAAATGGAAAATTCATTTTGCCCAATTTCTCCGATGATTTTTTCATACAATGTAATTGTCTCGCCCTTACGTCGTAAATAATCAATTATTAAACTGGTATTAAAAATTACCATGCGTTTTTTAATTTCTCACTTCTGGCGAGCTCCATTGCCTTCATTTTTTTAGTCAATTTCTTTTGCCCCGGGGTTTCCGGACCCCACGCCCCTCTATTTTTAGCAAGAAATTCTAGGTATATCTCATTAGATCCGGGGGCCAGCATAATAGGAGTTACCGGTTGGATATTTATTGATCCGCCATAAAGTTGAATAAATAACAGGGTGTTTTTAGTAATCCCCAACTCCTCCCTGTAATCCGCGGGGATAACAATCTGTCCCTTATCTGTTGGCTGGACATATGTTCCTACATTCATACATGTATGAAAATACTATATAATATTCACTTTGTCAACCACCAAAAATGCCTATTGACTTATAGTGTAGAGAGAGAGAGAGAATACTTCTATGCCCGGAAACTTTGAAACGACACCACTAAATCCAGAAATAAGAGTGACTTTGTGTATGAAGCACGGAGACCACCCTGGAATTATCAAGAAGCTCCTTGAAAAAACGGGAGATGTCTTGGTGTGTATTCTGAGTATTGCTCCCCATGTGGGTTACACGTCGTTTTAGACAAACGGTCGGGGTCGATAAAAAGTAACGATTTGGTAGCAATAGCCTATCTTGTGAAGCGGACCCATTCCCCTTCAGAAGGTGGTATTGGTCGATCCGACGAAATAGTTGATTATTTTGGTCACAAAGAATGGCTAAGACTTAATAGGCCCCAACCATAAAATATCTCTTGACACTTCATCGTTGTCAATTTAGGAAAAATAAGGGTAAAATCATATTGTGAGAAAAATTAAGAATAGAATAATTTGGTTTAAAATTTTTTCGAATTTAGCAATCAATTTAGCGGCAATATATATCACTTTTGCCTTTATTACCCCAAATTTTTCTGGTTTACCTATAAGCGAATCAGTTAAGATATTGACTCAAGACGTCATTTCAGCTATATTCTTACTAATTCTTAGTTTTTACTTGGAAAGATTTTCAGTAAAATGAACAGTTTTGCCAATTTTAATGTCATGATGAACATTGCTACCGGCCTTTTGCTTGTGGCAGCTTTTCTTGCCATCCTCATTTATCAAAAGAAAATGCCTTCTAAATGAACCAAGAACTTTTTGATGTCGCAATAATTGGGAGTGGCCCTGCCGGGTTGACGGCGGCGATTTATACGGCCCGGGCAAATCTTAAAACAATCCTGTTCGCGGGGTCCAGGTGGGGCGGGCAATTAATGTTGACCACCACCGTGGAAAATTTCCCCGGCTTCCCCGAGGGAATCGAGGGGCCTGTTCTGATGGAAAACATGAAGAAACAGGCGGAAAAGTTCGGAGCGAAAATCGTTTTTGAAAACGTTACAAAAATTGAGTCTAAAAATGGACTATTCACTACTTACTACTCACTACTCACTATGACGGCCAGAGCCGTCATCGTAGCCACTGGTGCGGAGACTAAATGGCTGGGCCTTCCCAACGAACAAAAATTCATCGGCCGCGGGGTCAGCAGCTGCGCCCCATGCGATGCCTTCTTTTTTAAAAATAGAAAAGTGGCGGTGGTGGGCGGCGGCGACTCCGCCTGCGAAGAAGCTTTATTTTTAACTAAATTTGCCTCGGAAGTAATAATTATCCATAGGCGCGAATCTTTGCGCGCCTCCAAAATTATGCAGGATAGAGTCCTGAATAATCCCAAAATTAAAATTTTATTTAACACCGAAGTTGTTGATGTTTTGGGACAAGAAAAAGTTGAAGGATTATCTCTCCGTTCTACTATGAACAATGAACAATCAACTATGAACTTTGACGGTCTTTTCGTCGCCATCGGCCATTCCCCAAACGATCAATTGGTTAAAGATTTAGCAGGTCAGCCCGGTGTTTTTATTGCCGGCGATGTTATTGATACAAAATATAAACAAGCCATTACCGCCGCCGCTTCCGGCTGCCAAGCGGCCATGGACTGCGAAAAATATTTGGAATCTTCCGTTTAAAGAACCCCTTCAACAGCTTTTTGGAGAACTGCTTTTTCCTGATACCCCACCAACTGTTTAACCGGCTGCTTGTTCTTGAAAAATAGAAGGGTGGGAATCCCCATGACATTATATTTTTGAGCAGTAGCGGGGCTGTCATCAACATTTAGTTTGGCCACTATTAATTTGCCCTCATATTCTTTGGCGATTTCCTCAATCAACGGAGCAACCATCTGGCACGGCCCACACCATGGCGCCCAAAAATCCACCAGAACCGGCAGACTGGAGTTTATTATTTTGGACTCAAAATCGGCGTCCGTAACGACAATTCCCACAACCGCCCCATGGTAAAAGATTTAGCCAAAAATTGCAAGAAGGCAAACAAGCCCCAGAAGACCAAAGGCAACCCGTTTTTGAAACTTTTCAGGAAAACCCCAGGCGGCGTGAAGCATTATGGAGATAATCATCCCCCGACCCAAATAGGAGTCAGTGGCAGTGACAATAAAAACCCCCAAAAGAAAAAGAATCGGGTAAATGGTGAAGAGATGAAAGACATCGTCGCGGGTTCCGATAGCTTTGGCCAACACTTTGTCCATGTCCAAAATCGGCAGTCCCAGTAAAAAACCGGCAAAAACCAATAATAAGTTCCAGGACAGGCCGTGAAATAGGGCGTTGAAACCAATGACCACCGACGCCACCACCAAAGCCACCGGAAGGAGTCCGACTAGTTTTTTTGTTTCACCCTCCATTATTCGGTAATGATAAATTGAGCTCCGTTTGTTATTTTGGCCGTTGATTGGGAAGCAAAATCGAATACTACCACGCCAGTCTTGAGCGGCCGGAATTTTAAGCTGGCTATAATGCCGTTAACCGCTTTCCCTTCCTTATTCTCCGCGAAAATTGTCACTTGGCCGATTTTATTGTCAAATTTAAGGATCGGGTACTCGTCCATCAAAATGCCCCGGGAAACGGACAAAACCTCGACCATTGTCGGGTCAAAATTCAAAACCACGTCGGCCCGTTTGAGTTTTTGGGATCCAGATTCAAAAACGATTCCCATCGGGATCTCCGCGGGGATTTTGTAGGTGGCTTTTTGGGGAAAGATAGAGGCGGAAACTTTATCCTCAACCGCCCTGGTTACGACCTGATGGGCGGGAGTTTTGGTCATAATCTTCAAAACCACAAGGGGAACGGACAGGACCAAAGACAAAATACCAAGGTAAATCGGAAGATAATAAAATTTCCTCACAATCATATCTTACCCTCCCCTTTTTTGTTTTGCAAGAAGATCTTTGACTTTCCACATGAACAAGGCCCCGGGACGATTGGCCCGTGAATCCAAAACAAAGGTCAGGGCGTCAGCTAAAACTTGCCGGGGATAATTTTTAGCCATTTTGATATACAAAGACTTGCGGGGCATGTCTCCCAACTGCTGGGCCAAGTAAATTCCGTATTTTTGAAATTCCCGGGATAAAAATTTATCTTCGTTCCCCAAATTAAGATTTGACAAAATCTTTCCTAATTTTTGCATACACTTCCTCCAAAATCTTTAATTCATTACTTGTAAAATCCTCTAAAACAAATTTTTCTCCAGGAACGCTGGATTCCTGATTCAAGATTCTAGATTCTATTCCAATGCGTATTCTCCAAAAATCCTTGGTTCCCAATTCATCCTCAATTGACCTGATTCCATTATGGACCTTCGGCCCTACTCCAAATTGGATTTTGTAAGTTCCAAGTTTTAAATCCAAATCGTCATGGGCAACATATAAATTACTATAATCCTGTAGACCCATGTTCCTAACGGCCTTTACAATAAACTTCCCCGAGTCGTTCATAAAACAATTCGTTTTTTTTACTATGAACAATGAACTATGAACTTGGTCTACTAACATATATCCCGCATTATGCCGGTTGTGAATATATTTAGAACCCGGATTCCCCAGCCCAATAATTAATTTCATTATTTAATTATAACTCAAATTCATTATTGACTTATAGGGCAGAGAGAGAGACTGCTTTCATGGCTGAAAATTCCAAAGATGACTATATTGATAAAGCTAGGAAGATTGAAAGGGCCAATCGAGGAAGCTTAACTGATGATGATTTGGTTTATCATGGTTTTGCTTACAAAAATTCAAAAGACAAACGTAGAGCAGCTGAATACTATAAGAGGGCCTTGTTAAATTCCATTCCCCCAGAAATTGCGGAGCAAGACGCCAATCACGAACTTGGTCATGCTTTGGCAGATAAGGGATGGGGGGCTTTTTTATTGCATTCTAAAATTGTAAATAAACAAACACTCCCCGACGGAAGGACGGCAACATCTTACATAAGTAGAGCTTCTTACAAAACATTCGGAAAGGAACGAAGCCCTGAAGAACTAAAGAAAATCCTCTTGGGGGGCGGAAAATTATCCGAATCTGATCAAAAACAACTGAATATGTTAGAGCAAGAAATTAGAAGTAGGAAAAAATGGTGGCAATTTTGGAAAAAATAACAAATCTTCCCAGTAAAATATTAAAAATTATCATGTTAGTGATGCTGCAGCAGATAAAGATGTTAAAAAGTCAAAATATAATTTATGGGCTTTATCTCCAGCCCAGTCGGCAGGTAAAAACTCTTTGGGAAGATGGGGGTCAGCTTTATAAATTCTGTTAAATTGAAAACTTAACCCGAATGACGGCGGCTTTTTTATTAATTCCCGGTACTCATTATTTATTTCTTCTATTTTATAAAATTTACCAAGATATTCTTTGATAGTTTTGTCTCCAAAATAACTGTCAGCCCC
>CAYSID010000008.1:0-17486 GCA_964431075.1 uncultured Gammaproteobacteria bacterium | reverse complement strand
CCCTGAGGACTAATTGCTAATCCCCTTTTGGTTTTAACTAATAATTTTTTCTGATAAAGGTTCTGCAAAGCACGTTTTATGGTTTGAAAATTATATTCTTCAAGCCAATCTTCCGCCGCGTTCAAAGCATTATTAACGCTGTATGGATGCTTCAAATAACCCCCAAGGCAATAAATGGAAAATAAAACCAAGTCAGTTGCCGTCTCCGCTACCATAAAATTATCATGGTACTGTAGCTGCAGCTTGTCAAGATGTTAATTTATTTATTAAAACCAAAAAAGCCCCACTTTACAGCAGAGCTTTTTCTAGACACCAGCCACCACCCTCCTGCCACCAAGCAGGGAACCTAGAGCCTAGGTTACGCTTTTTTCGCCGTTGCGACGGTCATTTTTTCTAAAACTTTTTCAGTCCATTTAGAAATTGCCGGCAAGACGACCTTTTCTCCGTTATAAGTCTTGACCGCCACAACCACTTCTAAAATCAACCCGGCGATCCAAACCAAGGGAGACAAAATGGCCAAAATTATGGTTATGCCCAAGGCAAACGGGATAACCCACAAAGCCAAGGACAAAATTAAGGCTTGCACGGCGTTATACCTTACGGTCTTTTCACTTTCGATAATAAGAAAAACGATAGCCGCAATCCAACCCACGAACGGAACGTAACATAACGCGCCGGCAACATTAACGGGTAAATTAGTTTTCATTCTTATCACCCTCTTTCTCTTTATTAAGATTAACAAGTTTTACTATCTCTTGTAAAGAGGTAGTATCCTCCGGCTTTTTCTCGCGCCAACGAACAAGGCGGGGGAAGCGCAAGGCGTATCCTGCCGTATGCATTGGAGATTTTGTCAACTCGTCCCCCTTAAACTCCCCAACCATTTCCGGTCGAAACCAGAGATCGCAGTTATTAAGTTTATTAACCTCATATTCATTCGGTTTTTCACCAACCCCTAATCCCTTTCCGCTAGCCGCCAAGGCACGCCACTCCTCATCGGTTAATCCCGTCCCTACTTTGGAAATAGTTTTATAAGTCTGCGATTTGGGGTCAAACACCCCAATTAAAAAAGCTCCGACCCCAAACTTGTTCCTTTTCCCTTGTCCAAAATCAATACCCATTACAACAGCGTCTATGGTGTCTACGAGATCACTCGCATACGACGCTTTATATTTGATCCAATTCCAACCCCTTGCCCCCGCTTGATATACCCCGTCCAGTTTTTTAACCATAATTCCTTCAAGTCCCTTTTTTACACATTCTTCAAAATAATTATTTAAATCCTCGGATTTATTTATTACCCTCATGTCCGCCGGAACAACTTTATTGTCATTGCAAGGAGCCTGCGACGAAGCAATCTTCTTTTTAGAGGATTGCCGCGCTTCGCTCGCAATGACAGACAAAAGAATTTTTCTTCTAGATTCATACGGTTCGCTTATCAAACTCTTCCCGTCCAAAAACAAAACATCAAAGACAATCAATTTTAACGGGACATTTTCGGCAAACAAACCGATTTCGTGTTTGCGCTTGCGCTGTACAGTTTCCTGAAACGGCAGATATTTCCCCGTCGCAGGATCAAAGCCGATCGCTTCCCCGTCCAACATAATCTCCTCGCAAGCCAGCTCTTTTTTGGCAGCTTCAACCAAATCAGGATACATATGAGTTACATTTTCCAGTCCCCTGCTATACAACTGTATAGAGAATCTAGAATCTAGAATCTTGTATTTAGGGTTTTTACTCCCTAGATTCTTAAAGTGTAATTGTGTTCTCAACCCATCTAACTTAGGTTCAACGGCGCATTTACCACCCATTTTTTCCAAAATTTCTGCCGGCGAAGTTAGTCGTTCCGCCCGCATTCCCAAAACCGGCGTTCCTACCAACGGTTGAATTTTAAATCTTGAATCTTGAATCTTGGCTTGTTTGGCAATAACACCCAAGTCCGGACGGACATTATAATTTGCTTCCAATTCATCTTTCAGTTTTTTGGTGCCGCAGATCATCCAGGACAGGGCTTCCAAAACCGTCATGTCCGAAAAACCCAATCTTAATTTATTAACCGGAATCCGGGCAATTATTCTTGCCGAAACCGGATCGCAGTCTTTGAGAATTTCAGCCAATAAAATTACTTTTTTTTCAACGGACCCTTCCCCATTTATTTTTGTTATTTCTGTAAGTCTACTAAATACCTCATTTACTCCCAGATTCAAAATTCCAGATTCCAGATTCATTTTTTCGGCAGTCACCCCAAGATCCCCACTCTCTTTGTACAATTTCGTAACCTGATCGGCGGTTTTGTTGTAAGCCGCAACTATCGCTCTAATCACCATCTTCTCCGCCATCTGAAATTCAACCGGCTCGTAAAGCGGCGCCACCCGCCCTTGGGTCAAATAAACCACCTTGTCAATTTCGTTTTCATCCGCCTCTTGAAAAAGTCGGGACAGGATTTCCACCATAGAATTTCTTGAGGAGGTTTTCTCAAGTTCCAAAAAATATTGAGCTAATTTTTTAAAAGTCATTTGGTAAAAAGTAAAAAATAGGCGGTAATTATTACCCCCAAAAAGACAAATCCAAGAGAAAACGGCACCCACGGCGGCTCGTCTTCCATGATTTTATGAACCCCCTCGGCAATAAAAACCAGAGAAAACAGCGCCGGTAAAATCAAAATAACCAGAAACAATTGATTATCCACGCTAGCCATTATTTCATCACGTATCTGGCCGCCTTGGTGTGCCCCACCTTTTTAATAATTTTCTTATTCATCAGATCTTTCAAGTCCCGCAGAACGGTATCTTCGGAAATCATAGGGAATAGATTTTTAAACATTACGTTTTGCAGATAACCGGTGTTTTCGATGGTTTCCACAATTTTTATCTGCCGGGCGTTTAAAAATATCTGGCCGCCGGCCCGATTTTTTATTTTTAAGTCCACGCTTAAATGCTGGACTTTTTCTTTAACTTGGTTAAATTCAATAGCCACTCCCTCCGTGAAAAATTCCAGCCATTGAGTAATATCGTTATCCGGATTTTGATCGGCGGTTTTGATGGCATAATAATAGGCCGCGACATTTTTATCGTAATATTCTTCAAGAGAAAACAGTTTCCGAATGTCAAAACCCTCGTTCAATAAAATAAGAGTGGCCATCGCCCGCGAGACCCGCCCGTTGCCTTCAGTGAAGGGATGAATTCGAACAATAGCATAGTGGGTTATGCCCGCCTTTAGCACTGGATGGACCTCTGTCGCGGTTTCCAGCCATTTGAAAAAATCCTCCATCAAATAGGGAACTTCCACCGCGTTCGGCGGCCGGTGAACCACTTCGCCGGTTAAAACATCTCGCAAAACAACCGAGACTTTTCTGTAAGTTCCCCGTTCTTCATCCGAAATAACTCCGGCAACTGTGACCTCATGAAGTTTTTTTAGTGTTTGTTCTGAATATATTCTAGATTCAAGATTCAAAATTCTAAATTCAAGAAACTCAATTACTTTCCTATAATTAATGACTTCCTTAACATCCCGCTCCCTTGCCACAATTTCCTGTCCTTCCATAACCCGTTTAACTTGATCTAAATTTAATTCATTCCCCTCCACATGCGTCCCATAATGCACCGCTCTCGTTTGTGCCTCTTCCTTAAACTTCGCCTCCCACGCCGGAAGCAAGGCCGCACTCTCAATGACCGCCTTCGCCCCTTCAATTAGCCCGATGTTCTTCAAGATCTTCGGGGTTATTTGAAATTTTGGATTGTACATAATGCTATTATACGCAAAATTCCCGCAAAGTGTATAATAATTTGTCTATGCGTAAAACTGTTAGTGAAATCAAAACCCAACTCGTTCTTGGGGTTAAAGTATTAAAATTGGTTTTTGAGGCTTCTCCCAAATGGGCAAGTTTTTATTTTGGAACTACATTAATAAGCAGTATTGTCCCCACTTTTGGATTTTACCTTGGTAAATTGACCATCGATGCTATTTTAGCTCGAGACATTACTCTCGTTCTACTCTACGCTGCAACTGGGTTAGGAATAAATACCGTGAATTCCATTTTTAATAATTTATCCGGCTTTGGTTATAACATTATGAAAGATTATTTGAATAGATATTCGACCGAAAAAGTATTGTTAAAATCAGCGGAATTGGATTTAGCTTATTTTGAAAACCCAAAATTCCACGATCAATTAGAAAAAGTTCAGCGGGAAATTTCTTATCGACCCCAACAAGCCATGGATCTGGTTGTAGAAACAGTCTCCTCGATTGCTGGCGCCATTTCCCTTTCAGTCCTCCTGTTCCAATTGTCAATCTGGGCGCCAATTATTCTGGTGGCCCTTTCTATCCCTCGATTTATTTTTCGGCTCAAACACGCCTATTGGACTTTTTCCATAACCGACAGCCGCTCCCCCTTCAACCGGAAAATCGGCCAAATTATTTATTTACTAACTCACAAAGATTCGGCTACCGAGGTAAAAGTTTTTAATTTAAAAAATTTTGCCTTAAATATTTTTAACAAATTAAACGACCAATTTGCCAATGAAAATAAGGCTCTGGCGAAAAAATTAACGATTTATAGCTCTTTTTTGGATTTGTTAGGCAATCTTTCCTATTACGGTCTTTCTATTTTTGCCGCAATTCAAACAATTTTTGGCCAACTTACTTTGGGTGATTTGACTATGATTACCGGGGCTATCCGCCAATACCAATCCGTCTTACAAGGAATTTTTACCTACATGGCGCGGTTTTATGAAAATAATTTATTTTTACAGCATTATTTTTCGTTTATTGAATTAAGACCAACCATAACAAATTCAACTCATCCCACAAAAATAAATATTAGCAAGCCACTAACAATTGAATTTAAAAATGTCTCTTTCGGATACGAGCCGGAAAAATTAATCCTGAAAAATGTTAATTTAAAAATTTCTGACGCCAAAAACTTTGCTCTTGTTGGGGAAAATGGCGCCGGTAAAACCACTTTAGTTAAATTAATTTTGCGGCTTTATGACGTGACATCTGGACAAATCTTAATAAATGGAGTTGATATTAAAGAAATTGATCTAATAAATTTACGGCAAAATTTGGGAACCATTTTTCAGGATTTTATGAAATATGAAATGACCGTTAAAGAAAATATAGGTTTTGGAAAAATTGATAAAATCAACGATACTAAGGGGATTATTGAGGCGGCAAAACTTGCGGGGGCGGATGAGTTTATTGAAACTTTTCCCGATAAATATGACACCATGCTTGGTAAATATTTTCAAAAGGGCGAGGAATTGTCCGGTGGGCAATGGCAGAAAATTGCCCTGGCTCGAGCGTTTTTCTCCGATGCTCCAGTTTTAATTATGGATGAACCGACAGCAAGTTTGGATCCAAAATCGGAATATGATGTTTTTAGGAATCTCATATCCCACACAACCCACAAATCCCTTATTTTGATAAGTCACCGCTTCTCCACCGTCCGGCTGGCCGATGAAATTATTGTTTTGGACAAAGGCCAAATTGTGGAGCAAGGCTCCCACGAAAAACTCATGGAGCTAAACGGCAAATACGCGAAGCTCTATAATCTCCAGGCGAAGTGGTATAAATAATATTGCGAGTTTAAGGTTTAAAGTGTAAAGTTAAATAAGACACAAAACGACGGCTAAGCGTTTTGAAGAACTTATTTGTTGACAAAGGGGTCGCGAATTGGCAAAACTTGTCTATTCTCTGACAAGACAGCAAAAATTTAAAGATTATTCACTTAAAAGATCAGGTACAACGCGCTGCCGTTTCTATTTCCTCAAATATAGCTGAAGGTTTTGAAAGGGCTACAAAAGACGAACTTATCCGATTTTTATACATTGCAAAGGGTTCCTGCGGAGAAACAAGGTCGCAAGCATATCTTGCTGTCGACCAGGAATTTATTACCAGAGAAGAGTTTTTAAAATTAATTCAATTTTGTGAAGAAGAATCGCGAACTATTTATAATTTTATTGAAAGCATTAAATCTTCAGATTATAAAGGTCTTCGTCATCGCGATCCAATTCTCTCGTCCATTTAAACGTTAAACCTTAAACTTTAAACCCCCAGCGTTATGAGGTTGAAATCCTTCAAGTGGGCTTTTTCGACAAGGTGTAAATCGGTGGTAGTCATAATGGTTTGCTGTTTGGGAATTACCTCCAGAATCCGGCGGCGGTTAACATGGTCCAGCTCGGAAAAAATGTCATCCAGTAATAGAATAGGCTTTTCTCCCGTTATTTTTTCTATGTACTCCAATTCTTTCAATTTAATATCAAAAATTGCCAAGCGCTGTTCGCCACGGGAACCAAAGGATTTTATTTTGTGAGTGCCTTTGGCGATCGTAAAATCATCCCGGTGGGGGCCAACAAGGGTTGTGGCCGAGGCAATTTCTTCGTGAGCATATTTTTCTAACCTCTCCGCAGAAATTATGGAATAATCGTATTGAACATTTAAAAATTTTAGACAATCTTTTCTTCTCTCGTGAATTGTTTCTCCGTTATTTATTAATAAATTATCCCAGTACTCTAACTGCTCGCCCCTAGCCCCTAGCCGCTCGCGCAATTGCCACAATAATTTATTCCGTTGCCGCAAGGCTTTTTCGTAAATTGAGATTGCCAACCTATAATCTTTAAAAATTTGTGATAAAACTAAATCGAGATAATGACGCCTAATTGACGGGCCGTCGGTGACAATTTCTATATCCTGCGGACAAAAGAGAACGGCTCTAAGATTGCCAACAAAGTCCATTTGTCTTTTACCAACCCCATTGATTTTATAAAGTTTCTGAAATCTTTCTCTCGCATCCCAAATTATTTCCAAATTATTACTAATCACACAAGTGACTAATGACCCATGACTAATGACATCTTGTTCTCTTTCCGCCCTAAACGACTTGCCTGTTGCTAAAGCATAAATAGCTTCCAAAATATTCGTTTTCCCCGCGGCATTAGGACCAACAATTAAAGTCGCCCCTTGAGAAAATTCAAGGGTTTTTTCCGAATAATTTCTAAAATTTTGTAAAGTTAATTTGTTAATCATCTTGACAAATTGTGATAAAATGGACGCAAGCTCGGTTGCAAAAACGGACCCTCATCGTGAGACTCGGTGGGTGTGCCGTTTAGTACCGGCTGTTTTTTCGGAAAACAATCTTACAATTTGTCTAAAACCAATTTTGATAACCCCTCTCCCTTTCGCTCTGTGAACCTTAAGGGATAAAGTGTGAGCTTTTGAGTGTTTTCCAATTCTTCCAAAGACTATCTCCGGACATCGTTTTTTACTAAACTCAAAAAACCTTTTAATCGTTTCGGAAATATACTCGTCCTTTCCCGTATACTCCTCGTCTATTAGGACGTAATTAAATTTTTCTTCTTTTATCAGTAAAAAAACTAAAATTGAAAAGAACAATGGAGCGAAATTGGCAGAAGTTATTTTTGACTTTAAATACCTAATGACTTCGCGTTTTATTTCCGCACTTACAAACACACAGGCCGCGTGGTCGTTGGAAAACCCCACAACTGTGTTCATCGTGAGGTCCTCTACCCTCCCGCTTTGATCAATCTCCACTCTCACCCGCTCATTTTTGCCCAAACTTGACAAATTAGCAAGAGAGAGACCCGCCTGGTGGCAAAAAAAATGCAATCCTATTTATTTCTGGCACTTCGGGCAGAAGAAAGTGCCGCGGCCGCCAAGGGTTGATCTGACAATCCTTTTGCCGCACCGAAGGCACGGGGTGTTGTTTTTCTGGTAAACCACAAAGTGTTCCTGCATCTTTCCCGGCAACCCGCGGGCGTCAACAAACGCTTCGTCAGAAGCCGACGATCCGCCGTATTTTATCCCCATCTCCAAAACTTTTTTTATAGCATCGTATAAAGCCTTAATACCTGTATTCCTGTCCACCTCTCGTCCTCGTTTCATCGGGCTTATTCCGGCATACCACAGCGCCTCGTTGGCATAGATATTGCCGATGCCGGCAATTTTGGTCTGGTCCAAAAGCAGTAATTTTATCGGCCGCCCCCAACGGGCGCAAATTTTTGCCAAATAATCCACAGTAAAATCATCTCCCAGCGCATCCGGCCCCAGTTCTTGACTGTTCACTGTTAACTGCTCATGGCTCATTATCTTCATCCACCCAAACTGTCTCATATCATTAAAGAATAATTTTGACCCATCATCAAAAGCAATAATCACATGGGTAGTTTTACCCGGCAATCCAGTTCCAGCAAATGGAATTGGGCTAGGAAACGAGACTATTCCCTGTTCACTACTCATTGCCCCTTCCGAGTAAATCAATTGTCCCGTCATTTTCAAGTGCACCACCAAATTTAAATTATTTTCCAATTTAATAATTATCATCTTCGCCCGTCTTGAAACCCCAACCACTCTTTGCCCTTTGACCCTTGCCCTATCCCCTATAAAAAGCTTTGGCAGCCTCACTTCCACATCCATAATCGTCCTGTTTTTCAAGACTTCACTAAGTTGATTAACAATGGTGGTCACTTCAGGCAACTCGGGCATAGATTTCTTTAATAAATCGCTCTTTACTAAACTTCTTCGCTTGCCTTAACAAATCTTCTCTCCTAAATTTTAAACTTTTAAACCTTTCTACTGCGGCAATTAAACTTCCCTCCTTACATTCATCAAAAAACACTCCCGTCTTGTTTTCAACTACCGTTTCCAAATACCCCCCGCCTCTATAGGCAACAACCGGCGTTCCCGCGGCCATCGCCTCCACCGGAGTAATTCCGAAATCCTCATCTTTTGCGGCAATAATAAAAGCCTTGGCAAGAGCATATATTTCCGCTTTTCTGTCTCCCTCCACCCAGCCCAAAAACTCCACCGTTGGGCCGGCAATTCTCCGCAAATTCGCTTCCTGGCTTCCTTTGCCGAAAATTTTCAGGGGCAATTTTAATTTGTTGCAAGCCCTAATTATTAAGTCAAAATTTTTTGCCAGTTCCAATCGCCCCCCCGCCAAATAATAACCGCTTTTCACTTTTGAATCAATTTTTGGCATCGCAACCGGAGGATAAACCACTTCCGCCTTCCGCCGGTAAAATTTTTCAATTCTTTTTTGCGTTTCCCGGCTGTTGGCAATAAAGGTCGTTACTTTTTGCGCCCGCAAAAAATCGTACAAACGCATGAAATGATTAACTGGCATTGCATAAAGTTTTAGGTACCATTTGTCCCACCGATGCGAAGTATCGTACCCGTATAAATACCTCGGGGGGGTGTGGCAGTAACATATTTCCTTAGTTTTACCGCTGGCAAATCCTTTGGTAATTGCCCAGCTGGCCGAGGAAATTACAAGGTCATATTCGGAAAAATCAAAGCTTGACCAAATGAAGGGAATTAAAAATCTCAACGGGCTTATTAATTTTTCGCAAAACGGTAGCTTTCCGAACCAGCTCTCAATTACTTTGGCGTTCCTTAATCCCCCGCCACGATAATAAATCGTATAAATCGGCGCCTGCGGAAACATCTCGTGCAGAGTCAAAAGCACCCGCTCCGCCCCCCCAAACTCTTTTATATAATCATGCACTAACGCAATCTTCATTGTTGCATTATACCCCATCTCCTGATACACTCCCGTCTCGTTTAAAAAATATGGAAATTTGTTCAGGGTGCGGATACAAACTAAGAATCGGCCGCAGCGGCAGTGGTAACCCAACCGTGGCATTATGTGACGCGGAAAGTGAGTCTCCCTTGAAATACGCCCCGTCGGTAAATAAATTGCCAATGAAGTGTCGCGTAAGCATATTGCTGGGGAGACGATGTAGAGCAAAGGAAATTCATCTAGGAAAATCAAATTAGCTCCATCTGCTCGGGGTTTGGTTTTTGAGGTTTAATTTCTGATTTTTTTAAATAATTTTTCTCAATTTTATCCGCGATTGATCTAAAGCCCAAGACCGAGCGCATATACTCCACTCCTTTTTGCCAGTTTATCTTATTAACATGGGCTAAATCCAAGTTTAATTTTATTGGCACGTCCGTTGAAATCTTGGCAAGTTTTTGGGACAACCCGGCCATTTCTGCCCCCTCGGCTAACTTTAATTTTATTTTCGGCGGCAACTCGTCAATATGTTTATAAACATTTTCCAGAGTTTTATATTTAGCAATAAGTTCTTGAGCGGTTTTTGGCCCAATCCCCCGCACCCCGGGATAGTTGTCCGAAGCGTCGCCCTTAAGGGCTTTAACGTCTACCCATTGAGTTGGGGAGACGCCGTGTTCATGGTAGACGACTTGTTCATCGTAGAGCTTAGTTTCCGCCAAACCACGAACCGGCACCAAAACTCTTACTTTATCATTAACAAGTTGCAACATATCTCTATCTCCCGTGACAATTATTACGGACTCGTGTTGTGTAGAAAGAGTCCCCAATACATCATCCGCTTCGTAACCCCCAACTTCAAAATATGGGATGCCCAAGGCGTCTAACAGTTCATGAACCAAGGGAATTTGTTCGGCTAAATTGGATTGCATCTCCGGCCGTTTTTCCTGATACTGGGTCCAAATCTGCATTCTAAAAGTGGGTTGCGGCAAATCAAAAGCGACCGCCAGGTGGGTTGGCTTTTGAGTTTCTAATAACCGCAGAAGCAGGGTTGTAAAGCCATAAACAGCATTAGTTTGCGTTCCGGCGCGATTGGTTAACGGCGGTAAAGCATGAAACGCCCGATGCAAAATCGCGTGCCCGTCAATTAACAGAAGCATTATTTCATTATAACTTCAAACTCTTCTTTTTCCAAAGTTTCTTTAGCTAATAGCGCCTCGGCGACGGCGTCGAGTTTTTTGCGATGGTCCTTTAAAATTTTCGTGGCGCGCTTTAAGGCACTTTTGATAATTTTGTTTGTTAGAATGTCAACTTTTGAAGACATATTTTCCGAAATTTTATTGGTGCCAAACCCAAAGCGGTTTAAAAATTGCTGAGAGTCAATATCAAGATTCACCGGACCCAACGGGGACATTCCGTACTCGACAATCATATCCCGAGCGATTGCAGTCGCGTTTTGAATATCGTTTGCCGCCCCGGTTGTGACTTCGTTAAAGACTAATTGTTCCGCCGCCCGCCCTCCCAACATGGAAACTATTTGTTCCTCCAAATGGGACTTGGTTTCATGAAGCCGGTCAGCCGCCGGTGGAATTAAAGTGTGGCCAAGGCTCATCCCCCGGCTGACGATGGAAATTCGATGAACCGGGTCCATATGAGGTAGTAAATGGGTTACCACCGCGTGTCCGGCTTCGTGATAAGCCGTCATTTTCCGGTCCAAATCCGATTGCAGCCGCTTTTTTTCCGGCCCCAATTTTACCTTGGTGGCCGCCTCTTCAATATCTTTATTTTCAATTTTAAGCTTCCCTTCCCGCGCCGCCAAAATCGCCGCCTCGTTGAGCATATTCTCAAGATCCGCTCCGGAAAAACCCACGGTCCGTTTGGCCACTTTTTCCCAATCAAGATCATCGGCGAAAGGCTTGTTCTTGGCGTGAATTTTTAAAATCGCCAGCCTTCCATCTTTATCAGGTAAATCAAGGACGATTTTGCGGTCAAACCGTCCCGGCCGCGTCAGAGCCGAATCCAACAAATCCCCGCGGTTGCTCGCCCCAATGACACAAACCTGTTCATTGGGATCAAATCCATCCATTTCCACCAAAATCTGATTCAAAGTCTGTTCCCGCTCATCGTGTCCCCCCATCGCCCCAAACGACCTGGCCCGACCGATGGCATCAATTTCATCAATAAAAATAATGGCCGGTTTGCTTTGTTTGGCGGTTTGAAACAAGTCACGAACCCGGCTCGCCCCAACCCCGACCAGCATTTCCATAAATTCCGATCCCGCCATGGCAAAAAACGGCACGCCGGCTTGGCCGGCGACTGCCTTAGCCAATAAAGTTTTACCGGTCCCTGATGGCCCGACCAGCAATACCCCCTTGGGTGTCCGCGCTCCGACGGCAGAATATTTTTTGGGGTTTTTCAAAAAGTCGACAACTTCTTCCAACTCTTTTTTGGCCTCGTCCACCCCGGCCACATCGGCAAAAGTCACCTTAGGCATATCCTTGGTATAAAGCCGGGCCTTAGAGTTGCCAAACGACATCATCGAATCCTGGGCTCCGCGCGCCTGCCGGTAGATCCAGAAAAATAAAAGCCCCATCAAAAGAATTGGTAAAAAATTAGTGACAATGTTAGACATCGAGTCTCGGGCGAGAGTGTCCTTAACCGCGATTTCCACGTCATCTGTCGTTAAGCCGGCTGCTTTCAACTGCATCAGTAAGCCATCGCCGGCTTCTTTGCGAGAAGTAATAATAGTGCCGTCTTTATATTTTACCGTCAAATCATCCTCTTCCACTTCAATACGGGAAACTTTGTTATTTTTAATATCCAAAAAAACTTGGGATAGATCCCTGTTGGGATAGATCTGGGGAGGCACAATAAAACTCGCCATTAAGGAAAGGCCGAAAAACAAAACCACCGCCCAAAGGATGATTTCCTTTAAATTGATGTTCATCCGCATCTCAAAGTGCCGAACCATTTTTTTCCCATTGCCGTTGGAATGCCCGTTAGGGGGTTGTTGTGCCATGCGGAGCCAAGTTTACCACAAAAGTCCCACAATGTAACCAACAATCAAGCATCTTTGTTGAAAAGTGGAATTTTTAGCAAGGAGTGGCATCAAATGGAAAGGGGGGTTATTTGGCGTCGCCACCTTTGACGTAGTTTATTGTCTGCGCATTACGATTTTGCGAGCTGTTTCAACCGCAAACCCTCGGTCCCGTCTACCCCGCCTGCCTGCTGGACTTGGTTTATTATTTATTTTGTCCCTTTTAATTATTAAGAAACCAGAAGCATCGAGTCAATAATCTTTTGTAAATCTCCGTTAAATTCTTCTGCGTTGGGGGGAACGCCAATCCACTTAATTTCGTTTAACAATTCTCCAGGGAAAGCATTAAGCTTTTTGGCAACAACCGGCGGAAAAATCCCCGCCGCTTTCGAACTCACCGATTGATAAATCTGTTTCCAATCAATAATTTGATCTTTAGCAATAATCCAAATATCTACTACATCTTTTGCTTGTTCCCGAGAAATTATAGCCGAAAGTTTATTTGAAAGAATGTTTTCAACATTGTCAATTTTATAAAAAATTTCATTTTCCAAAAAACTGCCATAATGAAAAGCAACATCGTTTACTAAATCAACGTTAAGAATTTTTTCGACAAATAAAGAACAAAAATCATCCGTTTTTATTTTTATTTCCACCTTAAATTCAGATAAAGCAGAAATAATTTTATTAAAATTAGCAGAAAAATCCGGATCTTTGTTGACAAAAAAATCAAGATCGTCAGAATAACGATGGTTAAAATAAAATCGGGATAACGCCGTCCCGCCCGTAAGATAAAACGAAGTTTGCGCTGTCGCAACAGCCTTTAATACTTTATCCTGCAATGGATAAAGCGTGTCTGTATAATACGAATTCATAGCCGTCTTTTATTGATTGGGCAAAGATTCTTGATTTTACTGATTCCCAATGATCAGCAAGTGTTTCAAAGGGGACAAGAGTCATCGCCTCATAATAATTGAGGTTTTCTAAAACCCGAGAAATAGCCCAGTCTTGGTTGAACCATCCGTTCTGTTTTTGCCCCGCAAGAATCTCCATAAATTCCCCCGAGGTCATTTTATAGTCCCAGATTACTTGCTTAAACAGTGCATCATCCATGCAGTGATTATACCACTAATCCCATCTTCTCTCTAACCTCTTTTAAAGTTTCCCTGGTAATTTTTTGAGCGTAAATTTTGCCATCCTCCAAAATTTGGTCCACTTCCTGCGGATGTTCTTCGTAATATTTCCTCCGCTCCTGAATTGGCTGTAATTCTTTATAAATCGCGTTAGCCAATTCCTCTTTTAAACTTTTATACTTTAAACCCGTTGTCTTATACTCTTCGCGGTACCGCATTGCCCGGTCACGGCCTTCAAACAGCTCCACCATGGTCACAAGATTGGCCACTGGCCCGCTCTCCGGGAATTTCTCCCCACAGCCGGCGTCGGTCGGCGCCTTAGCCAGGACAGCCTTTATTTCTTCCGGCGAGTCAGTCAGAATTATTGTTCCCCCATAAGTCTTGCTCATCTTCCCCTCGCCAACCAGAGAGGGAACATGTTTGCCCGGCGTTTTATAACTTTGCGGCTCGGGAAAGGTGTCGCCAAACATGGCGTTAAACTTGCGCGCCATCTCCCGGGTCACTTCCAGATGCGGTTCCTGATCCTGTCCGATCGGCACCAGAAAAGATTTGTAAATTAAAATATCTGCGGCCATCAAAACCGGATAGTAAAGCAGGCCCACGTTGACATAATCGGGGTGATCGGCTTTTTTCTCCTTGTAGGTCGGCAGGTCTTCCAATCGCGCGACCTGATAGATCGTCCCAAGATAATAAGCCAGCTCCAGATGCTCCGCCCGCAGATGCGACTGGATAATCAAATGACACTGTTTGGGGTCAAGACCAGCGCCCAGATAATCCAAAACCACCTCGCGAACGGTTGGCCGCAAACCGTTAACATCATAGGGAGTGGTAATCGTGTGCAGGTCCACTACCCCGAAGACACAGTCGTACTCACTCTGGAGCGCCAACATTCCCTTGATGGCCCCAAGATAGTTGCCCAAATGCGGCCGGGCATTAGCTCTGATTCCCGAAAAAACCCGCTTTTTTGATTCATTCATATAAATTTATCTTATCTAACAACGCTCCCCGGCGGGACAGCCTCCTGCGGGTAAAGCAAGACCGGTTTTCCATTCATGTCTGCGGCAATTATCATCCCATAACTGGTGTAACCTTTAAAAACGGCCGGTTCTATATTCAACAGCAACGGCATTTCTTCTCCTACAAGCACAGACGGATCCGGAAAAAAGGGCGCCATTCCCGCTATTATTTGCCTCTCCTCCCCGCCAATATCAAAAATAAATTTCAATAACTTATCAGCATCGGGAACTTTTTCCACAGAAATCACTTTCCCGATTTTGATATCCAATTTTTTAAAATCATCAATAGTTACCATATCTCTTATATTCTACAACACCTCCTGCAGGGATACTAGGATTTGAACCCAGACAAGTTGCTTTGGAGGCAACCGTGCTCCCGTTACACCATATCCCTAAAAACTAAAAAGCCCAGCCAAACGCTGAGCAACAAAAAAATCCCCTACAAAAGGGGTATCAATTTTTGATTGACAAGCTCCGCGTTTGCGACACTTGGCGTTTTATTTTTACGGTTAAACTTCCGTCACATATTTTTGCGCACTTCCCCGGTTCCAACCCTCCGGATCAAAAGTTTTATTAAACTGTTTGGATTGTACCATAAATTTTCCTCGTGTCAAATTTTGATAAAATAATTATACGGACAAAATATTGACGGAAATTATTGCTGATTTATTTATTAATTTAGCTTCTGGCTGGATTGGAGCATCTATAATTTTGCCGGCAACATCAAAAATCCCCAAAAAATTTAACCTTCTCCTCTTGATTTTTAACTTAGCCATTGCTATCTTACTACTGATCGCTGTTTATTTTATGAAAACTAAATATGTCTAAAAAACAATCAATTGAATTCGCAAACTTAAACATGAAGATTAACATCGGGTTCATGTTACTTGCTATTATTGTCCTTCTTCTTCTAATTCTTTGGAAATTGACGGGGCATTGATTTTCTGTTATACTTCTCCAAGTTCGACCATATGGGAATAGTTTTGGAAAGACACCTTGTGTCGCCAAATAGACTAACCACGGCGACGCAAGGGAGGTGACATATTAAATTTAAATGCAAGATCAAACTTTAACCTGCCGCGATTGCGGCAATTCTTTCGTCTGGACGGCTTCGGAACAGCAGTTCTATAAAGACAAAGGGTTTTCCAATTCTCCGGTCCGGTGTCCTGCCTGTAGGGCGGCCAAAAAGGCTTCCATGCAAGGTGGCGGCGGATACGGCGGCGGACGAGGAGGTTATTCCAGCGGGCCAAGACAAATGTACGATGCCACCTGTTCCAACTGTGGCAAAGCCTGCCAGGTCCCTTTCCAACCAAGACTTGATGAAAACGGCAAACCGGTCAAGCCAATAATGTGTAACGACTGTTTCCGTTCTCAAAGAGGGTAGGTCATTCTGGCTTGTCCAGAAACTAAAACTCACATTTATTACGATTGAGGGTATAAGTGTGAGTTTTTTAGTGAAAATCAAACCAATTTAAGACGTTGATGTTTCCTATCTTCCCCACTGTTTTACCGGAATAAATAATCGTGCCGTCGGATGCGTTGGGAACGATATTATTCCAATAATTTATCCCTTTGGCCATATCGCCTGCGTAAGTAGCCCCCGCCTTAATTTCAATAGGTACCAATCTAACCCCCTCATCAATAATTAAATCCAATTCATTCCCGTTACTGTCTCTCCAAAAATAAAGCCGATCGCTAGATCGGCTATTTAAATTATTTTTGTAGATGTCAGCAATAATGAAATTTTCAAAAACCGATCCCAACAGATTGTGTCCTGCTAACTCTTCGGCCGTGTCAATTCCTAATAAATAACACAGCAGGCCGGTATCGTAAAAAAACACCTTCGGGCTTTTTATAACCCGCTTTCCAAAATTGTTAATGTATGGTTGAAGGCGAAAAACAATAAAACTGGCTTCCAATATACTTAGCCACGACCCAATTGTTTTGTAGTCTACTCCAACATCATTGGCCAAAGAAGCAGTGTTTACAATCTGACCCACTCTACCGGCTGTTAATTGAAGAAATTTTTGAAAATTACTCAGACTCCCAATGTTTTTTAGTTGCCTGACGTCCCGTTCCACGTAGGTATAAAGATAATCGCGAAAATATTCTTTTGGTGGAATATTTTTATCGTAAACTTTCGGGTAAAAACCTTTAACGGCCAAAATTTTATAATCTTTTAATTTATGGCTATTTTTAATAAGTTCTCTTATCGTCAACGGTGGGAGAGTAAAATTTCCAACTCTTCCGGCAAGCGACTGGGTCACCTTTTCAGAAATGGAAAAATTTTGAGAGCCGGTAACAATAAATTGGCCATCTAATTTTTGTTCATCCACTTCTGTTTGAATATAAGACAAAAGCTCGGGGAATCTCAGGATTTCATCTATTATCATTTTTTCTCTTAGACCAAGCCTTAAAAAAGTCTTTGGATCGCTTTGTGCCGCAAGAAGAACGTCTGGATTTTCCAAATTAACATAGTAATGTTTGGGGAATAATTTTTTCACCAAGGTTGTTTTGCCCGATTGACGAGGTCCGGTAATGGAAATAACCGGATAATAGCCAGCCAGCTTTCTTATTTTCTTTTCGGCAGTTCTTAGGATCATATTACGATTATAATCTATGCAAAACAGGAATTCAACTCCTAAATTACATAACTTCCAATTGAGGGTAAGAGGTGTGGGTTTTTTAGTTAGATTGAGAATATGTCAATCCTAGAAGAATCAGGTCATGTCTTCCATAAATGAAAGTCTTCCTCCACAAACTAATGTGGA
>CAYSID010000007.1:6772-44616 GCA_964431075.1 uncultured Gammaproteobacteria bacterium | reverse complement strand
GCCGCAGAACCGGAGGTTGATGACATGATTGCCTTATTGAATTCCATGGGGGCGAAAATCATGCGTCTCGATGCTCGAACCATACAAATTGTTGGGGTTGATAATTTGCGGGGGGTGAATCATACCGTAATGAAAGACCGGCTAGAGGCGGCCACCTTTGCCTGCATGGCCTTTGCTACCCATGGTGATGTTAAAGTTTTGGGCGCGGATCCGTTAGTTTTAACGGCTTTTTTGGAAAAGGTCAACGAAATTGGCGGACGATGGGAAAAAGACGCCAGGGGCATCCGTTTTTGGTGGGAGAGACCGCTCGTGGCCACAAACGTCACAGCGACATTTTATCCCGGGTTCATGACTGACTGGCAGCCGGTTTGGACTGCCCTTATGACCCAAGCGGTTGGAGAATCAATTGTGTTCGAAACGGTATACGAGTCGAGATTTGCCCACATTGGCGATCTGCAAAAAATGGGAGGAAAATTTAAATTTTTTAATCCCGAAGTTAATAATCCCGAGCTAACTTATAATTTTAATCTAAAAGACGATAAACCCGGAAATTTTCATGCGGTTAAGGTTTTTGGTCCCGCCCAGTTGACAGGAGGTGAGATTGAGATAAATGATATCAGGCGGGGAGCGACGGTTATTCTGGCAGGTCTTGCCGCTTCCGGACAAACCACGATAACTGATCCCAAAGACCAGATAAAACGGGGTTATGAAAATCTTGTCGGCCGTTTGCAAAACCTCGGGGCCCGGATTACAATAGAGTAGTATGGCCCAGCTTTTGGGGTTGCTTTTGTTGTCATTCTTTATTACCTCCGTCCTATTGGTGCCGTTTATTGATTTCCTTTTTAGATTGCGGATGAACCGAACTGATGAAACCAAACGCCTGGATACCGAAAATAAGGCGACGACGATTACTGCCAGACTGCTGGCTTATAAGCACAGGCGCCCGATCGGTGCTGGATTGTTGGTGATTGCGATTACTGTCCTTCTTTCTCTTTGGTCGTACGGTTTGCTGGGAATTAAAGCCAACCCGGCGGAGCTGGCGGTTCTACTTTTTACGATGGTTTCCTTTGGATTACTTGGGCTTTATGATGATTTGCGGAAAAATTTTAACAAGGATAAGACCGGCTTTTTCGGATTAAGGTGGCGGCACAAATTGACTATCCAGCTGGTTCTGGGACTGTTTATTGGCCTTTATTTCTGGCTGGTCTTAGGATACGATTTTTTGAATATCCACTGGCTCGGAATGGTCGGATTAGGGATATTGTTTGTCCCCATGTCCGCTTTTTTTGTGGTCGCCTTTGCCAATGCTTACAATATTACCGACGGTCTTGACGGCCTTTCCACCGGAGTTTTGATTATTTGCCTGACGGCTTTTCTGGTTTTGGCTTCACAGTTGCTGCACCCGGCGCTGGCGTTCTTTATTGCCATTTGGATCGGGTCGCTCTTAGCCTTTTTGTATTTTAATGTCTTTCCGGCCCGGGTGGAGTTGGGGGACACGGGCGCGTTAGCTTTCGGAGCGACCCTGGCTGTGGTGGGACTTTTAACCGGAAAAATTTTGGCAATGGGGATCATCGGCGGGGTTTTCATTGCCGAAGTATTAAGTTCGCTTTTACAGATGCTTTCCAAACACTATACCGGCAAAAAACTTTTTATTGTGTCGCCTTTGCACCTGTGGTTTATGAATAAGGGTTGGGAAGAGCCTAAAGTTGTAACCCGCTTCTGGCTTGCGGCTGTCCTTTTTGCTATATTTGGATTGTGGCTTGGGGTAATAAAATGATCCTCGCGGTTCTGGGGATTTTGGCATTCGGGGTTTTGATGGTTTACGATGCATCTTCGGCTGCTGCCGCCCGCGATTTTTCAGATAAATTTTATTTTTTAAAGGACCAAATAAAGTGGGTATTATTAGGTCTTGGCGGGATGCTGGTTGCCTCGTTTTTTCCTTATAAAAATTATTACAAATTATCTCTGTGGCTACTTTTAGGGGCCGTGGGATTGTTGGGAATGGTTTTTATCCCGGGTCTGGGGGTTAAACTCTACGGTGCCTCGCGGTGGATCGATTTCCGGTTGTTTACCGTCCAACCGTCCGAAATTGCCAAACTCGCGGTTATAATCTATTTAGCCGCTTGGTTTTCAGCCGAGGAAAGAGGCCGGCTGACAGCTTTTTTGATGTTTATGGGGATGGTTGTGGGGCTGGTGATGCTGCAGCCGGATATGGGAACGGCAATGATTCTTGCGACCACTGGGGTTGTGATGTACTTTCTTTCCGGCGCGCCTTTGCGGCATTTTTTTGCTTTTGCTCCGGTTGCGGTATCCGTGGTTTTTATTCTTATAAAAATTGCTCCCTATCGACTGCAGCGGCTGACCACATTTATGGACTCAGCAACCGATCCACTCGGAGCATCTTATCACATAAGACAAGCCCTCATTTCCGTTGGCAGCGGAGGATTGTTTGGTTTAGGGTTGGGAAATTCCCGGCAGAAATATTCATATTTGCCCGAAGCCAATACTGATTCTATCTTTGCCATCATCGGAGAAGAACTTGGGTTTTTCGGATCGTTTTTAGTGGTTGCTGCTTTGTTCTTTGTAATTTTTGCCGGTTTTAAAGTGGCGATGGGGTGCAGGGATAATTTCGGCCGGCTGCTGGCCGCCGGTATCACCTCGTGGCTGGCGATACAGATCATTATAAATATTAGCGCCATGCTTGGTCTCTTGCCTTTGACGGGAGTACCCTTGCCCTTTATTTCTTACGGCGGCTCCGCTCTCGTGGTAGAATTAACCGGAGTGGGGATTTTGTTGAATATTGCAAAATCATGCGAAGCCTAGATTCGCAGGTGTAACTCCGGCGAATCTAATCTTGCTGATAAACAAAAAGTATGAAATTTAAAATTAATTTAAACAATAAAATGTTGGACTTTGACTCTGACATAAATGGGATTGTTGTTGAAGAGACTGAATATCTTGCCGGGAAAGACGGAGTTCTCATTTATGACAAAACTAAAAAAATACAAGCGAATAAAGTGACATTGCAAATGTCAACCAATACCAGTACCTTAATCCCGGCTCTAAGAATATTGTCGCTACCATATAACAAATATTTTGATTTGAGAAATGTTGTCGAATCACAAAACAATATTTCTTTTTATTGGCAGCCATCGAAACTTGCCGCCTTTTACAACCGCTTTTCAACAGATCAAATTGATTTTTCCAAGAGAAAGCCTATTATTTGTATAGCAGTAGATTTTTTAATAAGCAATTCTAAGAATTTAGATCTAGACGATGAGCTTTTAGATAAAGTTAAGGAAGCGGTAAAATTATTAGGTTTTTATGAAGGTTTCCCAATTTTTGATACTGCCACGGGTTTTGCAAAGTTGCTTTCCCGATTGGGAATTCATATTGAACCAGAATCAATTATGATTTCCACACCGCTAGATAAATATGAGATGGATGTTTATGAACTAGCGGAGCAAGTAAAACAGTTGACGGGCATAGATTATTCAAAAAAGAAAAATCGTGTTCAATTCCCAAAAAATGAAAAGATTTTGAATTTACTAAGAGTAAAGTAGATTCGCAGGAGTTACACCTGCGAATTTGGGAATTATATGCCGGCAAAAAATTCGTTAAAAATTCAAGTTGCTGATGCTTATTACCACGTCTACAATCGGGGCGTGGAAAAACGCAAAATTTTTCTTGATGATCAGGATTACGCTGTTTTTTTGTCTTATCTAAAAACTTATATAGAACCCAAGGACGAAAAAGCTTTGAAAGCTGTTTTTGATTCCCCAAATTCTACGTGGAAGGAGAAGGATTTTGCTAAAAGGGAACTGCGTCTTAAAAATTATTATTCTCAACTGGAATTAATTTGCTATGTCCTTATGCCTAATCATTTTCATTTTTTAATTAAACAAAATGCTTTGGTTTTAAATTCATTTATGAATTCCTTGGGAACAAGATATGGCATGTATTTTAATAAAAAATACAAGCGTGACGGAGGATTGTTTCAGGATGTATATAAGGCGGTTATGATTGAGTCCGAGGCTCACCTCTTACATTTGTCACGTTATATTCATTTAAATCCAAAAGGAAAAAAGCAGCCGTCTTCATTACCTGATTATTTAGGGCAAAGAAATACAAACTGGATTGCCAAACACTACATTCTTAGTTATTTTTCTAAAACTAATCCCAAAAACAGTTATAATGATTTTATGGGTTTTGCCACGGATGACAGTTATCTGGCAAAATACCTTTTTGATGAATATTAGATTCGCAGGTGTAACTCCTGCGAATTCAATTATGAAAAAAATTTTTATTACCGGGGGGCATTATACGCCGGCGAGGGCGGTTATTGATGAGCTTGTAAAAAATAATGATTACAAAATTTTTTATCTTGGCCGCAAATATGCGATGGAGGATGACGTTGCCGAGGCGTTAGAGTACAGAGAGCTATACAGGTATACAGGCATACAGTATTTAGAATTGACCACCGGGCGGCTGCAGAGAGACTTTTTTGTCAACACCAAGCAGTCGTTGAAAGCTCTCTTCAAAATTTTTATAGGAGTTATTCAAAGTTTTTATTATCTGGTGAGATACCGGCCGAATCTTGTCATGTCATTTGGGGGTTATTTGGCCTTACCGGTAGTTATTTGCGCCTGGCTTTTGGACATCCCGGTTTTAACCCATGAACAGACTCCCGTTCCCGGACTGGCCAATAAAATAATTGCTAAGTTTGCGAAAAAAGTCCTAACGGGAATTCCGCTTCGCAAAGAGATTCTGAATTTACGACCGGTAAAAACTTCAGGGATTTTTGTCACGGGAGGTAATCAGGGATCACATGTGATAAACCAAGCCTCCAAAGATTTGTTTAAAAAATATAAGGTCGTAATTCAAACGGGAGATTCTAAAAATCATGATTATGAGGAGTTACTTAAATTAAATAAACATACTTACAAATTTTTAAACGCTTTGGAAATGGCCAAAGCTTTAAATGAAGCCAACCTGGTTATTTCCCGCGCCGGGGCCAATATCTGTGCCGAACTCGCCTATTTGGGCAAGCCGGCAATCTTGATCCCTATTCCCTGGTCTTCGGGAAACGAGCAAATGCTGAATGCTAAATGGTTAAATGACGCGGGAGTCGCCGAAATTTTAGAACAAAAAGACCTTAACGGCAAAAATCTGTTAAAACTGGCAGATTTTATGTTTAAAAATCTAAAAAAATATCAACATGTAATTAAAGTTGAAACCGATGCCGCCCGAAAAATCGTCGAAAAAATAAACCATTATGCGTAAAATTATATTTATTGCTTTAGTGCTATTATTTTTAGGCCTTGGCGGTTATTTTGGTGCGAAGTTAATTAGGGGAAAAATTACCCATAAACTTATTGATCCGGCACAAAACTTTTTTGAAAAAGCCGCGGATGATCCGATTGTGGCGTCGGTGTCCGGAATTACCGTGATATTTCCGAAAGTAAAAGATCACTCCGAACTCCTTAAGACTTTACAAACTATCTTAAATGGGACTACAATGGGAATGAAAATTAAAACAGTTGATTTACGGTTTGAAAAACCGGTTGTAAGTTATGGCCCGTGACAAGATAATTGCCGGTATCGATGTAGGCTCCAATAAGGTCACCACTGTCGTGGCGACCCTCGACGCGGATAATAATGGCCAGGTGATTGGGGTGTCAACTGTCCCTTCGGCCGGCTTGCGTAAGGGACAGGTTGTGGACATTGAGGCGGCGGTGGCGGCTATTTCCTCGGGTGTCGACGCCGCGGAACGAATGGCGGGAATTTCCATCGGGTCGGCTTTTATTTCTGTTGGCGGAGCTCATATCCAAAGTCAGAACAGCAAGGGAGTCGTCGCCGTCGCTGAACCTGAAGGGGAAATTACCTCTGTTGATATTAAGCGGGTAACAGATGCCGCCCGGGCAATCTCTATTCCGTCTTCACGGGAAATAATCCATGTTGTTCCCCGAGGTTTTGTGGTTGATGGTCAGGAGGGGATAAAAGATCCAGTGGGAATGACTGGAGTTCGCTTAGAGGTGGAAACGCAGATTGTGACTGGAGCGACGACAACGATCCGTAATCTGGCTAAGTGCATTTCCGAAATCGGTATAGATATTGACGGCCTCGTCTTTTCTGGCTTGGCCAGCTCTTACTCTGTTTTGACGGAAACGGAAAAAGAGTTGGGCGTCATTCTGGTGGACATTGGAGCGGGAACAACCGATGTGGCTATCTATGTTGACGGGGCCCTGTCTTATTCCTCGGTCATACCGGTCGGCGCTAAAAATGTCACCAATGATCTGGCTATCGGTCTGCGGGTCTCCTTGGAGTCAGCGGAAAAAATAAAACTAGCCTTGGCTGCTAAACCGAAATTTGCGGTGGAAAAAACCAAGGAAGAGGACGAACTTGATGTTACCGGCTTGGATTTATCCGAAGAAATCAAAAAAATCAGCCGCAAGACTTTGATTGAAGGTATAATCAAACCAAGGCTTTCAGAAATTTTTACCTATGTTGGTATGGAGCTGCAGAAAAGTAATTTGAGCGGCTTGACTCCGAGCGGGATTGTAATAACCGGCGGAGGCTCAGAAACGATTGGATTATTAGATACGGCTCGGTCGCGTCTCGTCATGCCCTGCCGGATTGGCTTCCCCACCGGCCTTTCCGGACTGGTCGATGAGATTTCAAAGCCGATGTTTGCTACCGCGTACGGATTGATACTCTATGCGAAAGAGGAAAACCCTGTTCGGGGAGGAACCTCATCCTTGCCAAAGTTTTCGGGATTTGGTAGTATAGCCCAAAAGCTGCCCCTTAAAAATCTGTTCGGCAGGGTCGTCGGGTTTTTAAAAAATTTCCTGCCATAATAAGGAGATAGAATGATAGTAAATAATGAATAGTTAAGACTTTTCACTATCATCTTACGATTATATTATCTTATGTTAATCAAGCCTGATGTAGCCAGATTTGCCAAAATTAAAGTTGTTGGGGTTGGCGGCGGAGGCTGCAATGCGGTTACCTCGATGATTTCAGCGGGGACAATAAACGGGGTGGATTTTATCGGTATAAATACCGACGCCCAGGCGCTTCTCAAATGCCAGGCGACGACCAAAATTCAGATAGGAGAAAATTTGACTCGTGGTTTGGGATCGGGTGGCAATCCGGAGATTGGTTTGAAGGCGGCCGAGGAATCAGTAGAGAAAATAAAAGAGAAAATCGGCGACGCGGATATGATCTTCGTGACCGCGGGCATGGGGGGGGGAACCGGGACCGGAGCTTCTCCCATAATTGCCGATATTGCCAAACAATCGGGAGCTCTTACTGTCGCCGTGGTCACTAAACCGTTTGCTTTCGAGGGAACAGCCCGACGGGTCACAGCTGAGGAAGGAATTTTGAACCTTAAAGACAAAGTTGACACCCTAATTACCATTCCTAACCAGCGCATTTTGGAAATTGTGGATAAAAAAGTTTCTCTGATGGAGGCCTTTCGCATGGCCGATTCGGTTTTGACTTCGGGAGTTCAAGGGTTATCAGATATTATTACTATGCCCGGGCTGATCAACGTCGACTTTGCCGATGTTAAAACCATCATGAGCAATGCGGGATCGGCGTTAATGGGAATCGGGATTGGATCTGGCGAAAATCGGGCGACCATGGCGGCGCGCCAGGCAATTTCCTCACCGCTTCTTGAGGTCTCGATCGATGGGGCCAAGGGGGTTTTGTTTAATATTATTGCCGGCAACGATCTGTCCATGTCCGAAGTAGATGAAGCGGCCAAACTGATCGCCGCCGCCGCCGATGCCGATGCGAATATTATTTTTGGAGCCACAATTGACGAATCGATGGTCGGGCAGGTAAAAATCACGGTGATTGCCACCGGGTTTGATGAAAACCGGCGGCGGATGCGGGAGCTCCATCAACCGGTATCCCCGCAACCGGTTGCCAGCACCCGGCCATACGTCGGGCCGGTGGGGATTGTAACGGATAAAATTGACGAGACACCAAAAAGTGATATACTTCCTGATAACCACGGGGAATACGAAGACGAGTTCGACATCCCCGCCTTTTTAAGACAGGGGAAATAGTGGGGGTGAAGATATGAAATATTTAACAATTGATATTGAAAATGACGGATATGTTGTTCATGGTTGACATGCGGAACATGATAGTCATCAGGCTGCACTAGATTCAGTTCCAAGTACTAGACAAAGTATATTGGTTGTCCCAAAAGGACAAATCCCTGATGACGTTGCAAATCAAATAACCTGTAGACATTGTCGCCAGGGGTTGGGACTAAGATTATTGTTAGCATAAAAATATGGATGATTCTGTTGAACAAGCAGAAAAAAGAGCAAGAAAACAACTTGGTCGTAGAATAACCGTTCTTGGGGTTGGAGTTGATGATCTTAGGCAAGTTGTCGTTCGAATATTACGGATAAATGGGACTCAAATTTGGAAAGAGGTTCTTGATATTAGAGATCAGAAAAAGTGAAATTTTATTTTAATAAAATAGTTGTTATTTCCTAACAGTTGGGGTTTTTGAATAAACCTCAACTTTAGACCGCTTTTAAAAAGGCGGTTTTTTTGTAATAATAAAAATATGGAAACGGAAACTAAAATAATTTATGCTTTTATAGACAGTCAAAATTTAAAACTTGGAGTTATGAGCCAAGGTTGGAGGCTTGACTATGCAAGGTTTTTCGTTTTTTTGCAGGAAAAATACAAAGCCGAGAAAGTATTTCTATTTATGGGCTACGTTGCCGGAAATGAGCAACTTTATACCGAATTGCAAAAATATGGGTATGTAATTGTTTTTAAACCCACTTTGATAATAAAAAGAGACGGAAAAGAGAAAATAAAAGGAAATGTCGATGCAGAATTAGTTCTCCATTCGATGATAGAATATCCTAATTTTAACAAATCTATAATTGTGTCAGGCGATGGGGATTTTCATTGTTTAGTTTCGTATTTTGTCGAAAAGAAAAAGCTCGAGAAAATCATTGTTCCCAATGAGAGATTTTCCTCGTTACTTAGAAAATACGCCAATCATATAGTGAATATAAATTTATTTAGGGGAAAAGTTGAGAAGCAATAAAAAAAGAGAGGCATTTTCGCGGGACGAAACCCTTTGATAGTCCTCTCATCGTTATGATTCTATTTTAACATATGAATACAAAAAGTCAAGTAAGAAAATTTAAACCTGTTGATCCGAAAATGGATTTTGTAGGGATGGAGGAGAAAATTCTCGATTTTTGGCGGGAAAGTAAGATCTTTGAAAAAAGTGTTGCGAAAAATAAGGGTAAAAAGCGGTACGTTTGGTATGAAGGCCCGCCAACAGCTAATGGTAGGCCGGGAGTTCACCATGTGGAAGCCAGAGTTTTTAAAGATCTCTATCCCCGTTACAAGAATATGCAAGGGTTCCTTTGCGAACGCAAGGGGGGTTGGGATTGTCATGGATTGCCAGTTGAGATAGAGGTTGAGAAAAAGCTCGGTATTTCCGGGAAGCCTCAAATTGAAGAATACGGCGTGGAAAAATTTAATAAACTCTGCTGGGAAAATGTTTTTGAGTATGTTTCTGACTGGGAGAAAGTGACGGAAAGAATTGGTTTTTGGATGAATATACAAGACAGCTACGAAACGCTGCATAATTCATATATCGAGTCCTGCTGGTGGATTCTAAAAGAATTGCACGCAAAAGGCCGGTTATATGAGGATTATAAAGTTGTCCCGTATTGTGCCCGTTGTGGAACTTCTCTTTCCTCGCACGAATTAGCTTTAGGATATAAGGATGATGTTGCAGATACATCAGTTTACGTTAAATTTAAAATAAAAGATAAAGATAGTTCTTATTTATTAGCATGGACTACCACTCCGTGGACCTTACCAGGTAATGTAGCCCTGGCAGTTGATCCAAAGGGTAATTATGTAGAAATTCAAGAAAAAGGCGAAAAAATAATTTTAGGTAAAGACCGGCAATCAATTTTGTTTCCAGAAAGTAAAGTTACAAAAGAATTTAAAGGTGAGGATTTGTTAAATATTGATTATGAACCTTTATTTCCGTTTATAACATACAATGAGAAAGCCCATTTTGTGGTACCGGCTGATTTTGTCTCTAAAGGAGATGGCACGGGGATTGTTCACACGGCAGTAATGTACGGTGAAGAAGATTTTACTTTGGGGCAAAAAATAGGTTTGCCAAAAAAACATGCGGTTAACGAAAAGGGTGAGTTTGTTGCCGATGTTAAACCATGGGCGGGAATGTTTGTTAAAAAAGCTGACCCGTTAATAATTGAGGACTTAAAACAGAGGAATTTATTATTAAAAACGGAAGAAATAAAACATACATATCCATTCTGTTGGCGGTGTGGAACGCCATTACTTTATTATGCATTAACCTCGTGGTACCTGAAAACGACTGAAGTAAAGGAGCGGCTAATTAATAATAACCAGAGCGTTAACTGGACGCCGGCGCATATTAAAGACGGGAGGATGGGGGAGTGGCTTAATAACAATAAAGACTGGGCTTTAACTCGCAGTCGTTACTGGGGAACGCCTTTTCCAGTTTGGCGTTGTAATAAATGTGCAAAAACTGAGGTGGTTGGTAGTGTCGAGGAATTATCAAAATTTGCCCAAAAAGATTTGAAAAATCTAGATTTACACCGCCCGTTTGTTGATGAAATTAGTTGGAAGTGTGAATGTGGCGGAGAATTTAACCGTTTAGCATTTGTTCTTGATTGTTGGTTTGACTCTGGAGCTATGCCTTATGCCCAATGGCATTATCCTTTTGAAAATAAGGATGTTTTCGAAAGTCAATTTCCGGCTGATTATATTTGTGAAGCGCTGGATCAGACCCGAGGGTGGTTTTATACTTTGCAAGCTATTGCTAGTTTGTTAGACAAAGAGAGCCCTTATAAAAATGTTATCTGTCTTGGTTTGGTTCTTGATGAAAAAGGTAACAAGATGAGTAAATCAAAGGGAAATGTCGTTAGCCCGTGGGATGTTATCTCAACCGCAGGAACCGATGCGATGCGCTGGTATTTTTACTCCGTAATTTCTCCAGGCGAAAGTTTTAGATTTTCCGTTAACTTAGTCAGAGATGTAAGTAGACGATTTCTACTGATATTATGGAATGTTTATTCATTTTTTGTGACTTACTCGAACTTACATGAATGGAAAGAGGTTAAGTCAGAAAACATTTTAGATAAATGGGTTTTGACGCGTTTAGACGACTTAGTTTCAGTTGTTACTGACAGGTTAGACAATTATGATGCTTACAAGGCGACATCAGAATTAGAGTCGTTTGTTTCTGATTTTTCGACGTGGTACATCCGCCGGTCGCGCGACCGGATGACCGACGAGTTTTTTTCCACTTGCTACGAGGTTTTAGTGACTCTTTGCAAACTGCTGGCTCCCTTTGTTCCCTTTGTCTCTGAAGAAATGTATAGAAATTTAACCGGCGAAGAATCGGTTCATTTAACAAACTGGCCAGGTGTACAGGAAGATAGAAATACAGGTTTATTGGCACAGATGGAACAGGTTAGAACTATTTGTGAGCAAGGACATGCGCTAAGAAAAATAAATAATCTAAAAGTTCGTCAGCCGTTGACAAAAATAACAATTGATAAAGATTTATCCGAAGATTTATTACAACTTATTAAAGAGGAATTGAATGTCAAAGAAGTGGTTAAGGGGGATAAAGTGGAGTTAGATGTGAATTTAACTCCGGAATTGGTTACCGAGGGAAAAGCTAGGGATTTAATCCGGGATATCCAGGATGCTCGTAAGGCCGCCGGAACGGCCTTGGACGAGAAGGTGGTGGTGGAGTTGCCCGACTGGCCAGTAGAATTTGAAGATTATATTAAGAAACAAACATATTCTGTGAAACTGGTAAAAACGGATAAAAACACACTTCAAATAATCAGAAATCCTGAGGTGTCAATCTAGCACACACCTGGTGTGTACGGGCACGTTTATGAATTTTTTTAAAAATTTTGATTGGGGAATAACTATTGCCATAATAATCTTAGGTGGGTTCAGCTTGGCCATTATTCAAAGCGTTCAACCAAACTTGTTTATTAGTCAGTTAGTTTTTTATCTGATTGGCTTTGCCATTTATTTTGTTTTTTCCCAAATCGATTTTGAAATATACCGGCCGTTTAAATTGATTATTTACTTTGTCTCCTGCTTCTTGTTGCTTGGGGTTTTTGTTCTTGGGGTTGAATCCCGGGGGGCCGTCCGCTGGATTGAGATAGCCGGTTTTCGATTGCAATTGTCAGAAATTTTAAAACCCTTCCTTCTTTTATCTTTCGCCTCGTTTTTGACAGACACGCCACCAAAAAAATTTAAAGACCTGGTAAAAATTTGTTTATTTTGTCTGGCCCCTATTTATCTTGTTTTAAAACAGCCGGATCTTGGCAGCGCCTTAATTTATGCCATCGCTTTTGCCGGCATCGTGTTTGTAGCCCGGATTCCCTTCGTTTATATTCTCTCTGCTTTTTTCTTTTTCACTTTTACCCTTCCTGTCGGGTGGAAATTTTTACACGATTACCAAAGAGACCGTATTTTATCTTTCCTCAATCCCGCCTCTGACCCGCAGGGAGCAAGTTATAACGCCATACAGGCGGTAATTGCCGTGGGATCGGGAATGATTACGGGCAAGGGTCTGGGGCATGGTACCCAGTCGCAGTTGTTATTTCTTCCCGAAAAGCACACGGATTTCATTTTCGCCTCGCTGGTTGAAGAGCTGGGACTTTTGGGGGGAACTATTCTTTTATTTTTTTACGCCCTAATTATTTATCGTTTATTAAAAATAATTTCTAATAGTTGTGATTTATTTGGCAATCTCTATATGACAGGAGTCCTTTTTATGCTGTTGGGACAAATCTTTATTAACGTTGGTATGAATATAGGTCTGGTGCCAGTGACCGGAATCACATTGCCTTTGGTGTCCTATGGCGGGAGTTCGGTGTTGGCCTTGATGATAACCTTGGGGATTGTCCAGAGCATTGCTAAACACCAGGCCAATATAGTACAATCAGAGAAACACTTATGAAATTTGCGGTAATTTGCGTCAGCGGCAAACAGTATAAAGTCGTCGAGGGTGATATCATTGAGATCGGTAAAACCGATAGAACAGACTGCGAAGTACTGCTTGTTGTTGATGGTGATAAAGTCGAAATCGGCACCCCAACGGTTAAGGAAGCAAAAGTTCAGTTGGAAATTCTCGAACAATTTAAAGGGAAAAAACTTGATATTTTTAAATTTAAAGCCAAATCCCGCTACCGCCGCCACACCGGCTTTAGGGCACGATTAACAAAAGTTAAAGTTGTTAAAATATCTTCGTGAACTATAAATTTATTTTTGGCAACACTCCCGATCTTGCACAAGCGGAGTTGGAGGCGGTTGGCGCGGATAAATCGCCTGAAGAACTAATAAAATTATTAGGCGGGACGGTAAAGATCGCTGAAGTGCTTCCGGAAGATGTAAGGTTAGCGGATATTATCACCGGCGATTTCGGGATTTCTGATCTGACAGGAAAGATTAATATACTAAAGCTTTGTAAAGATATTAAAGCAGAAACTGGAAAAAGATTTGTTTTACCACAAAAAAATAACGTTTTGTCGTCGGTGGTCGTTAAAAAACAAAAATTGACAGAAATAATTATCGGCGAGGGGTGGATGGGCAAAACTGTCGCTGTCCAAGATTTCGAGGATTGGGGCAAGCGGGATTACGGCCGGCCCTGCGCTTCCGGCCACATTGGGATGCTCCCGCCCAAGGTTGGGAGAATGATGGTTAATATCGCAATGAGCAGTGAACAGGGAACAGTCCTTGATCCTTTTTGCGGTACAGGGACGATTTTGATGGAGGCGGCAACTCTAGGATATAAAATTATCGGGTCTGATATTAATCAACGACAAATAGAAAAAACTAAAAAAAATCTTGAGTGGGCCGCGCAAAATTTCAAATTTCAAATTTCAAATTTCAAATTACATTGTTGGGACGCAACAAGAATAAGTGAAAAAGTTTTCAGAGTTGACGCGATTGTCACCGAACCTGATCTTGGGCCAAGGCCGAATCTGGAGAAATTATATCTGGATTGTCTTGCCAATTGGATTAAAGTTATAAAACCTGGCGGAAAAATCGTCATTGCCCTGCCGTTTGTGAAAAATGTTCTTGACAAAGCCCAAGGTCTGGGATACACTCTCGTCGGCGGACCGTATTTATACGCAAGGCCGCAAGCAGTTGTGAAAAGACACATCTGCATTTTAAAATATGGCACATGTTAAAGCGGGTGGGGTTACTAAGGGTAACCGCGATTCAGTTGCCAAAAGGCTCGGAGTCAAAAAATTTGCCGGAGAGAAGGTTTCTGCCGGATCAATCTTGGTTCGCCAGCGGGGCACCAATTTTCATCCCGGTCCGGGGGTTAGCCGCGGCGGAGACGATACTTTATTCGCCGTGAAAGAGGGGATTGTAAAATTTTTTCAAAAACTTGGCAAAAAAATGGTGGCGGTGACTTAATATGGACGATAATGCACAAATCACTAACCTTGACATCAACTTGTTGAACCCGAACCCTTTACAGCCGCGCGGCTTGATTACCCCCGAATCTCTTGTTGACCTTGTTGACTCGATTCGGGAGCACGGAATTTTGGAACCATTAGTTGTTGCGGAAACACCGTCAGGTTATCAAATAATCGCTGGAGAACGCCGGTGGCGGGCTTCTAAAATCGCCGGTTTGACAAAAGTACCATGCATTGTCAAGAAGTCCTCACATCGGGGAATGCTGGAGATGGCTATTGTGGAAAACATCCAGCGGGTGGATTTAAATCCCCTCGAGCGGGCGCAGGGTTTTAAAAAATTGATGGATGATTTCGGACTCGGAACAGCAGAGATTGCCCAACGAGTCGGAAAGTCCCAGCCATATGTTTCCAATTCCTTAAGGCTCCTAACTCTTCCGGACGCCTTGAAAGACGCCTTGATTTCCGGAATCGTGACTGAAGGCCATATCCGGGCTCTGGCCGCCATCGAAGATCCGAATTTGATGGTTGAAGCCTTACGTCAGGTGTTGAAGGAAGAGGGAAGTGTCAGGAGGGCCGAGGAAGTAGCGCGGGAATTTAAGGTTAAAGCTAAACAAACCCAAAATGTCTCCGAGAGGTTCTATTCTCCGGAGTGGGACCAAACTCAAAAGGAAATAGCCGGTCTTGTTTCCGGCAAAGCAAAATTTATTCAAACCGGTAAAGGAGCCATTATTAACATAAGAATTCCCGGCTCTATAGACAAAACTTCGGATTTGATGCGTAAAATCGCCGAGGCAATCAGAGAGGTTCTTTCCCGGGATCAGGCCCAAGGCGATCAAACGGAAAATACCTAAAAAAAACTCTCCCAATTATTTCCTCTTTTTTTACCGGTCCCCATTCCCGCGAATCCGAGGATCCGGTGCGGTTGTCACCCATTACAAAAAGCGATCCCTCGGGAACAGTGACACTGCCACCTTCCCGCAAAAAATACGATCCCGGAGTGAACATCCTGTCAGCCAGATATTTTTCCGGCAACTCCTCGTCGTTGACATAAACCCTCCCGTTTCGTACCGAAACCGTGTCTCCCGGTATGGCAATAATCCTTTTAATAAAATCGACGTCAGGATTTTTGGGAGATTTAAAAACAACGACGTCTCCCCGCCTGGGATCATTGAAGCGGTAAGTAATTTTATCAGTCAAGATATATTCTTTGTCGTGAAACGTCGGGGACATGGAGTTACCGGAAACCTGATTTGGCTGAAACAGGAACAAATAACAAACCACGAAAATTGCTGCCGCGAAAACCAGTGCTTCCACCCCTTCCCAGATTATGGAAAATATTTTCATAAAATAATCTTACTCTATTGTAGTATAATCGAACAAGAGGGACTTGTAGTTCACCAGCAGAACGCTCGATTCACATTCGAGAAGCAGGAGGGGCAGCACCTCCCAAGTCCATAGAAATCTACTCATCCCTTTCAAATTGGAAGCAGGGATGGAAGAAGTGGCGGTTTAGCTTGTACCAACGCCTTAATCCCTTGTTGGCGCTCCCTTTAATTATTTGCCAATTACTGTCATTTTGATTTATATCTCCAATAAAGACTTCAAAATCGGATTCCAAGTTTTTGTCAACTGTTATTCGGCATCGCCCAACCGTCAGATTTTCACCAACAATAACATTATCTTCGAGTTTATTAAGGAACACAAGATTATTCTTGTTATCAAAACAGGTGACATTAAAAATTTGTGGAGCCGGTAAAGGTTGGTTATGCGAAGTGGTTAAAAAAGACGTTACCTCCTTTGGTTTTAGGATAAACCAAGTAAAGGGGTTATTACCTTCTTTTCCTGTCATGATATCTGGCGTCGAAAGTTCAAATAAATCAAGAATTTTCTGCTGCGGTTGCGTATCCCCGACCAGGCCGGGATGAGAGGAGCTGAATTTAAAATTATCCAGACCGGGAATTGCGGCGCTGGAGTCAAGAACCGTGTTGTCGCCGGTTCCCATAAATTTTTTAAATGGCACACCGTCAAGCCACAAGTCTTGTCTAAGCAGAAGTGTCGAAGGAGGATAAACAGCGAGTTTTTCCGGCGTGACGGAAGGTAGATTGCCGGAAAAAGTAGTCAATACTCCCGCTCCGTTATTATTGGGTAAGGATTCCAGATAAGGATTTTTATTGATTGGATCCATGACGGAGTAACTGTGCCAGTTGATGTAGTCAAATATAGGCAAGAAATTGCCGATTGATGGGGCAACGACCCGCAGATTTTTTCGGTTTAAACCGATAAGAAGTTCCCCAAAAATTTTAATCAGAGGGTCTTCCGATGGGATGACGCCGTTCCACAAATAGTAGGCCCCGACAGCTCCCCGGTGCGGTGAACCGGCTGTGATAATTTTATTAATTTTTTCTTTGCATTCGGGTTCAAACTCCAAACAAGAACGAGCGACCAAACCCCCGAGGCTGTGCCCGAGAATATTAAATTTACCACCGGGGTAATTGTTTAAAAATTCCAGAAGCTGTTTACCGGACTTTTTTACGGGCTGACGCCAGTCATAGTAAAAAGGAAGTAGAGTGTCTCCCTCAACGAGGCCGGCATTTTTAAAAGTTTGCAAAATGGCTTTGTACTCCGCGGTCTTTATCGGGGTTAAAAACCACTCACTCTGGTCTACTGTTTTATTTCTAATCAACGCGTCCCAATTGGTACTTCCCCCAAAACCGGGAATAAAAACCACTTTAGGTTCCGGAGTTGGTGTTGGTGTGGGGGTAGGGGTAGGGATTGGGGATGGTGTTGAAAATTCGTGGTTTAAACACCAAATACCTCCATCAACTTCGTAATAAATTGAATTAAAAACGCACACACGAAATTCATTAGAATCGAGTCCCCATTTATATGCCCAACCTAAATTTCCCGTAATATTTTCGTAGGTATTATCTGCAGTATTGTATTTATAAACTCCTGAATTGCTATACCTAGATGAAGTAAAAACGTATTTTTTTCCATTAATAATTTGAATGGCAATCTCAAAAGGATCATAGCTTCCGATTAAATTAATCCAATTGACGCCACCATCAACCGATCCCCAAAGACCCTTATTTTTTCCAGCGGCAAAATAAATATTATCGTAATTATCGGGATCAATATTAATCGCCCCATTTGTCCCTACAGTATCAAATATACTGATATTTTCCCATGTTAAACCATAGTCATTACTAATGTATGCGTTTTCGCCAGTGGCGCAAATAATTTTTGAAGAATTAGGAGATTTACTAACTGAAATATACATAACATTTCCTGAAACAATAGCATCGCCTATTCTTTGCCAACTAGCCCCCGAATTCATTGATTTATAAATTCCTCCATTAGTACCAGCATACAAAATAGTGGCATTATTAGGATCAATTGCCATAGAACGAATTTCAGATCCAGGTGAGCCTTTTTTTGTCCAGCTTGAACTATCTAAAGTTTCATAAACATCTCCGTCATATAATCCGACGTAAGCATGATTGGGGTTGCTGTAATCAATTACAAGAGAATCAGCCACATAACCACTACTTATTCCATTATCAAAAGAAAACCAATTTAAACCTCCGTTTAAAGTTTTGTAGACGTGTGGAGAGATAGGGTTTTGACTTGTTGCGTAGCCGATATTTTTATCAGAAAAGGCAAATTTTATAATATGACCATCTCCGGTTTTAAGATCTGTTTGAACCCAATTATTTGATGAAGCAAAAAGATTATAAGGTCGACTGAAATAATAAACAATGATTACAGAAAGAAGTGCAAAAATTTTCAAAAAATTAAACACTCTTTTTTAATTAAACAGTATTTAATATAATCAAGTCAATCATCAAATTATGAATATTTGGAATTATGTTGCCCAGAACACCTTTGATTCACCTGATAAGCAAATTCAATTATTGGTTGATAAGTTAAAAAGTAGAATTAAAAAGAGGACCTTAAAAATTTTAGATGCAGGTGGGGGGAATGTTGACAGATCTCAAATCTTATCTTCTTTAGGCTTAATTACAACATTAGATTTAATAAAAAGACCCCACGTCGATGTAATAGGTGATTTACACGATTTACCTTTTGAAAATAATTCTTTTGATGTAATTGCTATGCTTATGGTTCTAGAACATCTACACGATCCTTTAATTGCAATTAAAGAATGTCATAGGGTTTTAAAAAAAAGTGGTTATTTAATTGTGACCACAGTTCAATATTGGCATACACACGAATACCCTAACGATTATTATAGATATACAAAATCAGGGCTTTTACATTTGTTAAATGAGTCTAAATTTAGTGTAGAAGATATTTGGTCTATGGGTGGACCAATTTTAGTACTATATCACGTAATTGAGTTGAATCTTCCCGATTTTTTTAGAAAATTATTCATACTGTCGTGTCCATTATTTGATTACTTAGATTATCTATTTTTTAAACACGAGGATAAAAGAAAAAATCCCGATTCTATTGGCTGGGCATTGATTTCTAAAAAAATATGAAACTCGCAATAGTGAGGGGGGCGTTTGGGAACCCATACGAGTTGCAGAATTGGGAGCCGGTGGCGGGGAAACATGAGATTACGGTTTTTGTGAGTAATGGTTGCAAGTTTAAAAGTCTAAATGGTTTAAGGTTTAGAAGTTTAACAAGCCCGTACGATTACTTTGGACGAACCGGAAGGGCAATTTTTAACAGAATATTTGTCGATTCACATTATTTATTAGGACTTGAAAAAAAATTAAAAGGATTTGATATTGCAGTTTGTGCGGAGACATACTATGGGTATACCCAGCAATGTTTAAATGCCAAAAAAAACGGCCATATCAAAAAAGTTATTTCCACTGTTTGGGAAAATATCCCCTTTAACAACGAAAGCATTCACGGCAGAAAAGAGTGGAAACAGCGCGCCTTTAAAGAAGTTGATCATTTTATTGCGGTGACCAAAAAAGCCAAAGAGGCGTTAATCATGGAGGCTTGCGATCCCCAAAAAATTACAGTTATACCGATGGGTGTGGATATGGAAAAATTTAAGCCTATAGAGGCCGGCGTTCGCCGTAATGACAGTATTCGAGTTTTAATGGTTGGGAGGTTGGTTAAAGAAAAAGGAATTTTGGAATTGGCCAAAAAAATAAGTGGGGTAGAGGTAAAAATTATTGGAGGCGGTGTCCCGTATAGTGAGATGCCGAAAATTTATCAGGAGGCAGATATTTTTGTTCATCCGGTGATTGGGAACAAAACCTGGCAGGAGCAGTTTGGAATGGTTTTGGTGGAAGCGATGGCGTCCGGCTTGCCTATTATTACTACCGAGTCCGGATCGATACCCGAAGTTATCGGAAAGGCCGGAATAATTTCTAATAATATAATTTTCGATTTAGAATTACTAATTAAAAATAAAAATTTAAGAATGCAGTTAGGAAAGATAGCAAGAGAAAGAGCCGAGAGATTATACGATCGTAATTTAATTGCCGCACAATATGACAGGTTGATCACCAAGATTTAGCCGTTTTGCGATTCCTGCCGCGATTTAAACAGCCATTTTTTTACTTTAAATTTTTGTTTTGGTTTATAAATTGCTTTTCATCTTTATTTTCGTATGAGTTTGGGAAATAAAATAATCCGATTATGATTGCCGGAACAACGGGAACTAAAAAGCGGGAATATTCTTCAAGAAGGGGGGCGGGGGAAAGGGAAAAAATAAATATTAAAGAAAATAATAGCCAAAAAAACAATAAACGGTTAAGTCGAAAAAGTCGATAAAGAGCGACAAAACTTATTATCAAATAAAAAAATCCGGAAAGTAGAATTCGCCACTGCCCCCAATCAATAGCCCGAAAAATATCTTTGATAATTTGAATAAGCCCAATTGCCGACCCCGCCGCCCCGCCGATTTGGGGGTAGACCACAAACTGGATGAATAGATTGTCAAAAATAAAATAGTTATAGATAAACAGGCCCGAGGCACCCAAAATAAAGCCCGCCACAAAGTTTCTAGATTTCGTATTCACAAATACCGCTAGCCCGAAACAAACGGCGATCAAGCGAACCATGATTGTCAGACCGCTTACCAGACCGGAAAGAAAATAATATTTTTTATTCAGTAATAAAATCGAAATCAATAATAAAAAAACCGTCAACGGTTCGGTTGATATTTTAGCCCCCTGGTAAACCCAGATTGGAGGAAAAATAGAAAACAGAACTGTTAGGAACAAATTGCCGGTCACAATTTGAAAAAGAAGAACGGACAAAGAGGATAGAACCAAATTTAATAAAATCCCATTGGGAAATACTGACAAAAGCATTGGATAACCCGGAAACAGGCGTAAATCCTCCGGAGGAATAATCCCCCGCGCGTACCCTGCGTAATTATCCTGCGGCTGGTCATTTAAAAAAAATAATCGTAAAATTAAGCCAAAAGCCATGATCAAAAAAAGTTTAATTTTCATAATTTTTGCTATTATAGCAATATTCACCACCTGGCCCCTGACTCTTCATTTGACCGATAAAATTATTGACTTGCAAGACGGGTTGCTTATTACCTGGGTTTTAAACTGGTCCATTGCTCATCCATTTGATTTTAACGCTAATATTTTTTATCCCTATCAAAACACCTTAGCTTTTACCGATACATCTTTGTTTTTGGCTTTTTTAACCGCCATTCCCGTTAAGATTTTTAACCAGCCGGTTTTAGCCTATAACATCAGTATTCTAACCGCTCTTGTTATGACCCCATTTGCGGTTTATCTGCTGACAAAATCGTTTGTACCGGGACTTATTTTCACTTATTCGCCATTATTTATGGGCTATCTTGGCCATCCGCAATATCTTAATTTTTGGCCGGTAATTTTCGCCATCTATTTTTTAATTCAGAATAAATACCTATTGTTTTCTCTTTTTGTTCTATTGTCTGCTGCCACTTCGTCGCTTTTTGTCTTTTTTTTATTGCTAATAACGACGGTTTGGTTTCTAGTGACAAGAAATTTTAAAGTAATAATGTTTTTCGTTGTTGGCGCTATCCCGGCTGCGCCGATTTTATGGCCCCATTTTCAGGTTTCAAAAACTTTTAACTATGTCCGCCCCGTAACTGATGCGATTCATAATTCTGTTGCCCCCTCTGATTTTTTAAACCAGTTTTTTCCAGGGTTTGCATTTATATTACTTTTTGTAAGAGGTACTCTTACAAAGGCAAGAGTACCTTTTGAGAAACTATGGTTTTGGACGGGAGTTACTTCCTTAATCTTAGCCTTTGGCCCCGCTCTGCATATTGTTAAATCCACGATCCATTTCGGACCGATCCCCTTTATCCCCTTGCCCTATACCATATTTTACTATTTACTTCCCGGGTTCTCCGGAATCAGGACCCCGTCGCGATTTTTAATTTTAGCTCTATTTGCTTTTACCATTTATTTTTTTAACCGCGCAAAGCTTTCCAAACCACTGGTTATGATTTTCACTTTACTTATAACTTTAAGCCTGTTTGTTGGCAGGCAGGCTGTAAACTTATACAACGTTCCTGTTAAACAACCAGCGCCGTCGTTTACCCAGCCGGTTATTTATTTTCCCATTTACGGCTGGTGGGATAAACAGGGGGTTTTGAAAGAGACAGAACGAATGTACCAATCGATTGGGACTTGGCGGCCGATGTTTAACGGTTATTCCGGTTTTTCTCCAAAAGAATGGGAAGATAGGGTAAAATGGTTGCAGAAAAACCACCCCTCCGCGGAGACGATTGGATTTATTAAGCAGCAAGGGTTGGTCTATGAACAAAATTAGCGCCATTATTTTAAACAGTAACAATCGGAATATAGATAAAACTTTAAAATCGGTGGAGTGGTGTGATGAGGTTATTGAATATAAAGAACCAATAAAAGGGGATTATGCGGCGGCGAGAAATAATGCTATGCAATTGGCTAAAAATGAATGGGTGTTGTTTATCGACAGCGATGAGATAATAAATAAACCAATAAAAATAAATAATAATTATGATGGGTTTTTCATAAAAAGGCGGGATATTTTTTGGAATCATAAAATGCGTTTTGGAGAGGCGGGGACAATAAAATTATTACGTCTTGGTAAAAAATCAGCAGGGGAGTGGAAAAGGAAAGTTCATGAGTATTGGGATATAAAAAATACCGGCCAATTGGAAGAATATTTAATTCACTATCCGCATCCCACAATAAAAAGTTTTATTGATCAGATAAATTTCTATACCGAAATTGATGCGCAAGAATTAATTAAAGATGGGAAAAAATTTTCCTACTTTAGATTATTTGTAAATCCTGTCGGAAAATTTTTACAAAATTATTTTTTGAAACTCGGATTTCTTGACGGTATTGCCGGTTTTGCGTACGCTTTCATGATGAGCTTCCATTCTTTGGTTGTTCGGGTTAAAATGAGGGAAATTCATGGATTATAATTTACTTCGTGACGCGGTCTTAACACTTTTTTCAGGCGTAAATCCGTATGTCAGGCTGACAAATTTTGCAGGTCCCCATAACTATCCCCCAACCGCCTTTCTGTTTTTGGTTTTTTTGCAAAACAGACTAGTCTTTGATGTTTTATCCGCCTTTGCGTTTTTAGTCTCTCTATACTTACTTACTAATAAAAAATTATTTTTGAGCTTGACGGTATACGCCATTTTTCACTTTTTATTTTTTCCTCTCAAATTTAACTACGGAATGGGGCAAATCAATAACTTTATTTTACTGTTTGTAGTTTTGGCCTATTATTACAACCCCTTTTTTTTGGCTTACGCGATTGGTATTAAACTTAGTCCGATCATTTTTTTATTCTATTATTTTGTGATGAAGGACTTTAGAAAAATATGTACCGTGGTTTGCTGTTTACTGTTATTAATCGTGGCGTCATTAATTTTGATACAGTGGGATTTCCAAAAAATATATTTTCTCGAGGTTTTCTGGCGGGCATTTGGTTCCGGCGGCAAGGAGGTTTATTACAATCAATCGCTCCAAGGCTTTCTTTCGCGAGCCGGTGCAGCACTTCTCAACCTTCCATTGTCAATTTTTATTTTGTTGGTAACCTGGATTAGGGGGCAAAAGTTAAGCAGCGAGCGGGTATTTTCCGCGGTCGCTTGTCTGATGCTGATGTTAAATCCCATCGCCTGGCAACATCATTTTGTTTTGGCAATAATCCCGTTAATTTTATTATTTAATTTAAATAAGTTATTAGTAATCCTTTCTGGTGTCTTACTGGCCTGGAATTTTAAGCAACCGGAAATTATTCCTAACGAACTTTTATCTCACCAGTTTTACGGCATTTTTATTCTTTGGATGCTGGCTTTGTTTGGAAAAGATTCATTGAGAATAATTGGAATTATTGGAACTATTGGAATTATTGGCGTTTATTGTCGTTATCTCTTATGCAGAGGCTTTATTTGTTTTTAATTATTATTTTTGCCGGAATTAATTTTCTCGGGGTTTTTGGCCCGGAGCTTGGCTTTGATGCTTTGTGGTACCACCTGACGATTCCCAAATTATATTTATTATGGCAGGAAATTAGGTTTATCCCCGGCGGCCTGCTTTACTATTCGGCCATGCCAAAACTCGGGGAATTAATTTACATGTTGGGCGGCGCAGATTATTTGTTCGCCCACCTGATAAATTGGGCCTTGGGCTTGGGAACGGTTGCTATTATTTACAAAATTTCCAAAAACTGGCTTGCCCCGCTGATATTCTATGTTACTCCGATCGTCGGCTGGCTCTCCGGTTCCGCCTATATTGATTTGATAAGAACTTTTTTTGAAGTTTTAGCGTTCTATTTTATTTTTAAAAATAAATATATTTTGGCGGGAATCGTGATTGCTTTGGCGGTGGGAACAAAAACTTTGGCTTTGGGGTCAATTCCAATTTTAGTTTTAATTATTTTATTTAAGCGGGGAAATGTTATTAAGTTTTTGGGGCCGGCAATTATATTATCCGCGCCGTGGTTTATTGTTTCCTATTTATGGACCGGTTATCCATTTTATCCGATTGGGGCGGGAATTCTTGATCAAAGTCATAATTTTGTCAGACCAAACATATCTGATTTATGGAAATTATTTACCACTTCTCCCGACCCTATTTCTCCAATATATTTAATATTTTTGCCTTTTATTATCACTAAGCCTTATGTTTTTTTGACAGCTTTATTGTGGCTGTTGACTCCAAGAACTGACTGGGGACGATTTATTCTACCTTATTTGCCCGTTTGGGCAATATATATTTCGCAAATCAAAAGTAAAGTTCTAATTTATGCCGTTTTTTTTGTTTCTCTGATAAATATTGGCTACCGGGTTATGGCCCAGAAAAAATTAATACCGTATTTAATTGGGCAACAATCGCAAACAGAATATCTATGTAAAAATTTAGATTTCAAAACATCGGTTTTTGTTGATTGTGACGGTTGGTTCGTCAAAAATATTAAGCCGACGGATCTTGTGTTAGTGCAAAATCTCCACAATCTTTACTATATTAGCTTTCCGTTTGTTCATGAAAGTTGGTATAACAATGAAAAAATCACTCATATATTAACTTATAATAAAACGTTAGATAAAGAAAAAATCTATGAAAATAATTCAACGGGTATACGCTTATATGCTAATTAAAATTCTAATCGCGTTATTGTTTATTACTTTTCCTCTTGGCCAGATACTCCGCTGGGAGTTTTTGGGAGGTCAGCTCGTTTTACGACCGAATGATATTATCGCTTGTGTGCTTGGTTTTTATGGCTTGTACCTAGTGTACCTAGGGTCAGACCCTGTCATACGAAATGTCGTGTGTAAAAAACAATTGACAGGGTCTGACCCTGTCATAAGTGCATTAATTTTATGGTATTTGGTTATGGTATTGTCGTTAGTGGTTAACGTTTTTAACTATACCCCAACACAACTTATAATTTCCTCAACGTATATTATTAGATTTATTTTATATTCCGGCCTTTACTTTATATTCAGAGATTTTAAAGTGAATAAATATCTGGTAAATATTTGTTTAGCCGTATGTCTTTTAGGTTTTTTACAGTATTTTTATATCCCGGACATTACTTTTTTGACGGATTATGGATGGGATCCGCATTATTACCGGCTGGTTTCCACCTTTCTCGACCCCGGTTTTACCGGAGCGATTCTTGTTTTAGGAATAATAATCACTAAAAATAAATTAATAAAAAGCTTTTTGTATGCGGCGATGGCTTTTACCTATTCGCGAACGTCTTTTTTGATGTTTTTAATTTGTTATGGTGTGATCGCTTTTTACAAAAAATCAGCAAGAATATTTCTGACGGCGTGCCTGGTAATAATATTGACCCTGGTTGTTTTGCCAAGAACTTTCGGTGACGGGACAAGGTTGTCACGGGAAACCTCAACTTGGGCGAGAATTAATAATTGGAAAGAGAGTCTTCTGGTTTGGTCGAGGGCTCCGATTTTGGGAGTAGGTTATAATACCTATCGTTATGCGACAGGCGCCAGTTTGCAAAGCCATGCCGGGGCCGGAGCTGACGCCTCCGTATTATTAGTTTTGGCCACGACGGGAATTATTGGATTTTTTGCCTATTTTAACTTGTTAAAAACCATTTGGCAAACAAATAAAACTTACCTTTTCCGGGCAAGTTTTGCAGGGATCATTGTTGCCAGTTTTTTTAATAACGCCCTCTTTTACCCGTTTATTATGGAATGGTTGTGGATTATTTTAGCGGCTAAGGAGAATACTTAATAATAATCTCCTTTTTGGTTTCGTTGCCGGCTTTATCCTTAGCAATCATTATAATTTTATTTTCCCCGGAATTTAAATTTAAATTGTATTTGAAATTTCCGTCCCTATCTACAAAAATAAGCCGGTCATTGGCGGTAACGGTAGTCAGGGGGTCGGTTGTGCCTTGCAAAATATATGGTGTTTCCTTAACTTCTAAACTGTCTTTAAAGTCCATAAACTCCAATTTCGGAGGCTTGGTCAGATAAAAAACCCGGTATATGGGTGATAGAGAACTTTTTTTGCCTGCGGTTGAAATAGCTTGGACGGTAAAAGCGTTTTCTCCATTGTGTAAAGTAATTTCAAACTGAAAATTGCCGTTATCTTGGGAAACTTTCGTTCCTAAGGAATTATTATTTTGAAAAAGCTCGATTATCGTTTTGGCGTCAGCGGCGCCGGTTATTTTAAGTTCTGCCGAATTTGTGGCTTCGTACTCTTGGGAAATACGGGGGGTGTTGGGAGTATAAGCGGGATCACTTTGCGTCGTCGTTTGGGTTCGGGCATTCAAAATAAAAGAGGTTAGTTTAAAAACCGCTGGAATACCGAATAATAAAAGTAAAACCAAAAACAAGCCCGAGGCCGCAAACATCGCCGCCGCCCGTCTCTTCGCCTCTTTCTCTCCAACCCTTTGCAGTCTCGAATTATAAGGTGACATTTTTTAATTTTACCCCATTTTTATCGTTTTGAGCCGAAGGAGAGAATCGGACTCTCGACCTACTCTTTACGAAAGAGCCGCTCTACCACTGAGCCACTTCGGCGCCCTTAGATTCTACCAAATCTGCTAAAATACAACAATGCTGGTTGACGAAGTCATAATTGAAATTAGTGGGGGGCACGGTGGCGCTGGGAAGGCGTCGTTTTTTAAACACGAAAGCGGCCCGGATGGAGGTAACGGCGGCGCCGGCGGGGACTTATATTTTGCGGCCACCACGGACTTATTTTCCCTCAACAAATTTTCCGGTAAAAAAGTTTTTAGGGCTGCAAACGGCATGGCCGGGGGATCAAATAAGAAATCCGGGCTTGACGGGAGAGATTTGTTTTTGACAATTCCGGTCGGGACAGATATTACCGATTTAGAAACCAGCGAACTGTTTCAAATAATTTCCCCGGATCAACAAATATTAATGGCTAAAGGTGGCATAGGTGGCCTTGGTAATGCGGAGTTAAAAAGCTCCCGCAAAACCACACCCCTGCATGCCCAGCACGGCCTTCCCGGCCAATATCGTAAATTAAGATTAGAATTAAAATTAATTGCCGATTTTGGGCTTATCGGCTTGCCAAACTCCGGCAAAAGTTCTCTGCTAAACGCCTTGACGGCGGCTCAAGCTAAAGTAGCCGATTATCCGTTTACTACTCTTGAACCAAACCTTGGGGTCTACAACAATAAAATCATCGCCGATATTCCCGGACTTATTGAAGGAGCCTCAACTGGCCGGGGTTTGGGGTTTCGGTTTCTAAAACACGTCGAAAAAGTTGGTGTCTTATTGCACTGTGTCGCGGCAGATTCCCCTGACCCGAAGAAGGATTATGAAATTATTCGGGAAGAACTAAAAAAGTATAATCCGAAACTTCTAACCAAAAAAGAACTGATTATTAGGACAAAATCGGATGTCTGCAAACCAACAAAGTTGAAAGGACTGCCAGTTTCGGTTTTAGATGATGCCTCCCTGGCAGCGCTTGGCAAACTTTTGGCATGATTTTTGTTGTAATTTTCCTGTTAAGTTTGTTTCGGCCGTGCGACCTTGATCTTGGTGGACATCTCCGGTACGGCGAATATTTTATCCAAAATAAACTAATTTTACGCGAAGATCTTTATTCTTTTGGGCTTCCCGGCTACCCTTGGACTAACATTGCCTGGGGTTTTGATATTTTGGAATACACCCTTTTTACCTTTTTTGGGTTTGCCGGTTTGACTGTTACTGGAGCCTTGATTATTACATTGATTTATTATTTAGTTGACCGCATTTATAAACCCAAGCCGTGGGTTCGGTTACTGATTTATCCCGCCAGTCTTTGGGTGGCAATGCACATTGTAGAAAATTCGTTTCGTGGCCAGCTTATAAGCGCTCTGTTTTTAGCTTTTGTGGTTTTTTTCCGATCTGGTTGGTGGCTCCCACCTCTTTTTTTATTTTGGTCCAATCTGAACGGACAATTTATCCTCGGTTTAGGGATAGCGGTGTTTTTATATCGATCAAAACTTGTTTTTCTAGCTTTTTTGGCAACTCTTGTTCACCCTTTCGGGTTCAATATTTACAAACAGGCCTTAGATTATTTTTTTAATCCCGCCTCTTCGGTTTTGCAGGAATGGGCGGCCCCCGTTCTATTTAGTCCCGAGTGGACAAAGCTTATTATTTGGGGAGTTTTAGTACTTATGGCGGCCTTTTATACCCGTTCGCGGTTATGTTTTTTAAGTCTTGGCCTTTTGGTTTTGAGTTTTTTGTCCCGTCGGTATTTTTTATCGTTGGTAATTGTCAGCCTGCCAATTGTTGTTCAAACTCTAAACAGAATTAAGTTTAAATTAGTCGCTTTTAACTCAAAACCAATTTTTATTGCAACTTATTTTTTTCTTGCGGTGTTTCTGATCCACGATAAATTTGTTACCGACAATGTTTTTAAGATGGACTGGGAAATTTATTGCGAGCGCTGTGCCGCCTGCTCACCGAAAGGGGCAGAATTTATCCTTGCCAAAAATTTAAATAATCAGGGACTGTTAACGACTTATCATTGGGGAGAGTGGCTGATCTGGCGCTATCCGCAAATTAAACCATACGTTGACGGGCGGATGGATCATTGGCGGGACTTTGATAATTACCCGTTTCAAACTTATTTGAGTTTTTTGACCGATCCGCCAAAAATTGATACCTCTAATTTTAAGACCGTTTTTATTATTAGGAGCTCAAAATTATATGATTATTTGAAAATTAGTAAAAATTGGAAGGTAATTTTTGAGGACAACGTCTCGGCGATTTTTGTCAGATAATTTTCCCACTTTGAGCGGGGTACCAGAATCGGACTGGCTTCTCTACCTTGGGAAGGTAGCATACTACCGGTGTACTAACCCCGCCTAGTTGACCACTAAAATGATACACGAAAGATTGCTTCGTCGCAAGCTCCTCGCCATGATACACAAAAACTAAGGCCGCGGAATGGTCAAGATATTACCCGCATGGATGCGGCGCGGATTGGCAAGTTTATTTGCCAAGGCGATCTCTTTCCACCGGTATCCATCACCATAGGCTCGAACGGAAATTTTCCAAAGACTGTCGCCCTTCATAACGGTATATTTATCTCCCATGATCACGCTTTGAGTAACAACCGGAGTCAACTTAACAGTCGAAACGACAGCTTTTTTGACTTCGACATTGGGAATGGTTAATTTTTGCCCGACAACAATTTTATCGGCGTCTTTTAGGTTGCTCGCCCTGGCAATATCCGTCCAATTATAACCGGAGGTGTAATACCTCTCGGAAATGCTCCAGAGTGTTTCACCGGCGATTACAGTGTGTTGGGCGGGTAAGGAAACGGCAGTGATCGGTTCAACGACTTCACCCGTTTTTTGCTCTTCATTTACAGGAACTAAGTTTTGGGGAAGAGTTGTCCCCTGGCCTTTAAATATCTTATACGCTACCGCTCCTAAAACCAAAACCACTAAAACTCCCAGTATTAAACTGACCGTTGATTCAGAAAAGTATTTTTTGACTTCGTCCAAAGTAATTCACCTCGATTCAGGCAGGACAATAAAGGGCAGTTTGCGGGGTTGACGGGAATCGAACCCGCGACCTTCTCCGTGACAGGGAGACGCGCTAACCAGGCTGCGCCACAACCCCAGTTTCTTATTGTGATATTATCATAAGAAATGACAAATATCGAGATAGCAAAACTTCTTCGTAAAGTGGCGGCGGTATATACGATTCAGAATGACCTGCCTGCCGGCAGGCAGGGAAATCGCTTTAAAATAATTGCTTATGAAAATGCGGCCACGACGGTGGAGCACTCGTCGTCAGAAATAAAAGATCTCTGGGATGACGGGAAGCTTGACGATCTTCCCGGCATCGGTAAATCCTTGTTAGCCCATTTTCATGAGCTTTTCACAACCGGCAAGGTTCAGGTTTGGGACAATTTATTCAAAAAATATCCGGATAAAATGTTTACTCTTTTAGACGTCCCCGGGATCGGACCAAAAACGGCGTATAAAATATGTACTCAAAAGGGTTTTGTTATCCCGGAAAAACTTGAGAGAGCCATTAAATGTCATGAAAAGACTGTGAAAAAAGATGCAAGGGTAAGAATTGACCAGGCTGAGGCTATAGCCGGACAGATTGTTGAATACTTGGGTGAAGGAGAAGTGCTTGGTAGTTTGCGCCGCAGAGTGGCCACAATCGGCGATATTGATATTGCCGTTAAATCGGATCTTGTTGGTAAATTTATTAAGTATCCGCACTCTACCGTTATTAAGCGAGGACCGGCAGGAGCTTCAATAAGTCTTTCCTCGGGCCAACAAGTTGATCTACGTGTTGCTAAGCCAAATCAATGGGGCTCGATGCTGCAGTACTTTACCGGTTCTAAATATCACAATATCAAAATCCGGGAACTTGCCATCAGGAAAAAAATGAAAATTAATGAGTACGGAATATCCGGAAAAAATTTTGACGACGAAAAAGCCTTTTACAATTATTTGGGTCTTGATTATATCGAACCGGAATTGCGTGAAGATCAGGGCGAAATTGAGGCGGCCCAAAGCCGATCACTTCCTGATTTGGTGACGCTGAAGGATATTCAGGGGGATCTGCAGACCCATTCCAGCTATGACGATGAACCGTCGCATGACCTGGGAAAGAACACTATGGCGGAGATGCTGGCCATGGCGAAAAAACTTGGTTATCGATACCTTGCTTTTAGCGAACATAACCCCCGAAAGAATGCGGACGTTTTTAGTATATTAAAGCGACGTTATAATTTTATTGAACAATTAAAAAAGAGTACCAAAGATATTCGAATACTTAATTTACTCGAAGTGGATATTGATTCCTCCGGTGAGCTTAATTTGCCGCCTGAATCAGAGAAATTTCTAGATGGCATTTTAGTTTCCATTCACTCAAGTTTTGATCTGGGTAGAGAGCCAATGACAAAAAGGGTTTTAAAGGGACTTTCTCATCCTTTGGCTCGGATTTTTGCCCACCCGACAGGTCGGCTGTTGGGAAAACGAGAAGGATATGAACTTGATTGGAACCAGATATTTGATTTTTGCAAAACTTATAACCGGGCAATAGAGATTAATGCTACTCCTAACCGGCTTGATTTGCCGGATGTTTTGGTTCGAGAAGCGGTTAGGCGGAATGTTTTGCTGTCTTTGGGGACCGACGCTCATAACATTGACGGAATGAAAAATATGAGATATGGTGTTGATGTGGCGCGACGCGGTTGGGCAACAAAAAGTGACATCATTAATTGTTGGAATTATGATAAACTGGTAAAATGGATACGGAGGTGAGAAGACAATGATAGGATTAGTGTTTTTAGCCGTCATCGTAATGGTTGCAGTTTATTTTTTGATGCTCTATAACGGCCTGATAACCACCCGGCTTCGAGTCAAAGAGGCTTTTTCCCAGATTGATGTTCAGTTAAAGCGCAGGGCGGATCTTATTCCTAATTTAGTGGAGACAGTTAAGGGATATGCCAAACACGAAAAATCAGTTTTTGAAGAAGTAACCAAAGCCAGGTCGGCTTTGATGGGAGCGACGTCGGCGGCTCAAAAAGCGACGGCCAATGATCAGTTGGTCGGAGCGTTGAAATCTCTTTTTGCCGTTGCGGAAAATTATCCAAAACTTGAAGCCTCGCAAAATTTTAGGGACTTGCAGCAGGAGCTCTCGGACACCGAGGATAAAGTTGCCTATTCACGTCAGTTCTACAATAACGTGGTTATGGACTACAACACCAGCCTAAAAGTTTTCCCAAATGTCTTGTTTGCTTCGGCTTTTGGGTTTAAGGAAGAAGAATTCTTTGGGAATCTAACCGAGGGGGAAAGAGAGGCGGTTCATGTCAATTTATAGCCAAATCGATTCTAACAAAAGGAAAAGTTGGCTTATAATGGCGCTGTTTGTGGCGTTTGCGGTTTTTGTCGCTTATATTTTCGGGCAAGCAGGTGGTCATGGTGGGTCGTGGATTGGCTTGGCTTTAATTTTCTCCGGACTAATGTCTCTTGGTTCGTATTATTTTTCCGACTCGATAATTCTGTCGATGTCCGGGGCCCATGAAATTTCTGAAAAAGACGATAATCTATTATTTGACGTTGTTACTAATTTAGCCATAGCTGGCGGAATACCAAGACCAAAAATTTATGTTATTAACGATCCGGCTCCCAACGCTTTTGCCACTGGGCGTGATCCGCAACACGCTGTGGTGTGTGTAACTTCTGGTTTGCGGCAAATAATGGATAAAGCGGAACTTGAGGGGGTAATTGCTCATGAACTGTCACATATCGGCAATTTTGATACGCGGCTCATGGCCCTGGTCTCGGTCTTGGTAGGGGTTGTTGCCATGATGGGTGATTGGTTTATGCGCAGTTTGTGGTGGCGAGACCGCGATGATAATAATTCTAAATCTGGATCGATTTTTATGATTTTTGGGGTCGTCCTTGCAATCTTGTCCCCGATTATTGCCACCATAATTCAATTATCAATTTCTCGCAAACGAGAATTTTTAGCCGATGCCAGTGGGGCATATCTGACCCGCTACCCCGAAGGCCTTGCCCGGGCGCTAGAAAAATTAGCGGCTTATAAAAAACGGCCGGATTTCGCTAACAGCGCCACGGCTCATTTATTTATTGTCAACCCTCCCGGCATTTCCCGTTTATTTGACACTCACCCGCCAATTGAGGAAAGGATTCGGCTGCTTCGCGCCATGTAATCTATGTGTGCAATTTATGGTTTTATCGGGTTTAAAGATGATAAGTTGCTCAAAAAAATGGGCCGGAGTTTGGCCCACCGGGGACCGGACGATCATGGTTATTATCAAAATGATAAAATCAATCTGGGATATTGCCGGCTTTCGATAATTGATGTTAAAAAAAGCTTTCAGCCGCTTTATAACGAGGATAATTCAATAGTCCTTCTTTTTAACGGGGAAATATATAATTTTCAGGAATTACGAGGAAAATTAACTAAACACAAATTTACAACAGATGGCGATGGAGAAACAATTATTCATTGGTATGAAGAACACGGGTTAGAAGGTCTAAAGAAGTTAAACGGCATGTTTGCTATTTCTCTTTATGATATCAAAAAACAAAAAATTTATTTGATCCGCGACCATTTCGGAATTAAACCTCTTTACTACACGAGCAAGCCTTTTATGTATGCTTCGGAAATTAAGGCCATCTTGAAAAAAATAAAGGCCATACCAAACGATAAGGTTATTGAAAAATACCTCTTAACTCGGGCTCATGACGACACCGAAGAAACATTTTTTGAAGGAATAAAACGGGTTCCGTCAGGGTGTTATTTGGAATATGATTTAAAAACGGGAAAACATAAAATTGAAAGATTCTGGTCTCTTTCAGGGTTTCACCTTTACAAGGATGAGAACCCTGTAGGACGTTTTAGGAAACTGTTTTTAGATTCGGTCAGGCTTCGTCTGGTTTCAGAAGTTCCGGTGGGAACCGCGTTGTCCGGGGGACTGGACAGCTCGGCGATTGTTTGCGTCGTACCAAAACTAAAGACTTTTAGCGCGGTGTTTCCCGACCAAATAAATAATGAGGAGGCTTATGTTGACGAGGTTGTTAGGTCTACAGGTGTACAGGCTTTTAAGGTTTATCCAAAAGTCGAGGAATTTTGGCAGGATATTGAAAAATTAATTTCTTTTCAGGATGAGCCGATGATTTCTACCGGTCCCTATGCCCAATGGAAAGTGATGGAAAGGGCTAAAAAGGAGGGCATTAAAGTTATTATTGACGGCCAGGGGGCAGACGAAATGCTGGCGGGGTATATTCCATACCATTTTGTGTATTTCAGAGAATTATTAACTCAAAAAAAATATTTTAAATTAATTAAAGAAATTATCTTTTCGGCGGATTTAATTTGGCCACTTGTTAGAGATAAACTTAAAAGCCGGGTAAGCCTAAAGGAATTATTTACATTCACATGTTCTGGAGGGTCAGATCCTGTAGCCTTGCAGGGTCTGACCCTGTCGAAACGTCTGGAAAAAGATTTGTTTGAAACTTCTTTACCATCGCTATTGCGCTATGAAGACCATAATTCCATGGCGTTTTCCATTGAATCTCGCGTTCCATTTTTGGACTATCGGTTAGTGGAGTTTATTTTTTCCTTACCCTCTAATTTTAAAATCAGAAACGGGTGGAACAAATGGATTATACGCCAAGCGTTAAAAGGTATCTTACCCAAAAAAATTGTTGAACGGCGGTGGAAAGTGGGGTTTTCCACACCCGAAGTGGCATGGCTACGGGAATCAAAAGATGAAATTTTAAAAATTTTAACGAGTAAAAGTTTCCTGTCACGTCCTTATTTTAATCATGCTAAAATACGTACGGTGTTTGAGGATTTTTTAAGAGGTAAAAATGACGAATCCATGCTTTTTTGGCGGATTATTAATTTGGAGCTATGGCTAAGACTTTACATCGATTGATCAAAATAAAAACCCATGTTATTACAGATAAGGATGATATTGTGGCGGTGGTGGAAAAATACGCCGGGCCAAAATTAAGGCGAGGAGATATAATCGTTGTTTCCGAGCGGGTAGTGGCGATTACTCAAGGAAGGATGATCTTGATAAAGGATATTAACCCGTCTTTTTGGGCAAAGCTGCTGGTCAAGTTTGTGCATAAACCCCCATGGGGTATCGGTATCGGCTCTCCACATACAATGCAGGTGGCCATTAACGAAGCTGGTCTGTTTAGAATGTTAGTCGCCGCTGCGGTTTCAGCTATAACAAAGCCTTTTGGGATTCGCGGAGTGTTTTATCGGGTTGTTGGCCATCAAATTAATGCCATTGATGGCCCGACGCCATATACTTTGCCGCCGGGAAACGAGGCGGCCACCCTTGGCCCAAAAAACCCGGATAAAGTTTCCCGGCAAATTAAAGATCGGGTCGGTTGTGAGGTAGCGATAATTGATGCTAATGATATCGGGCAAAGGATTGAAGGGGCGACTCCGGACTGTGATCGGAAATTAGTTTTAAAAGCATTTAAAAATAATCCCTTGGGCCAGTCGCGCGAACAAACCCCGCTGGCCATTATCAGAAAACTATGATAGATGTCAAAAAAATTGGCAGATTGGCAAATTTAGCAACCACAGATGACGAAGAAAAAAAGTATCGTCTTCAGCTTGAAGATACCCTTAATCATATTGGCAATCTAAATGAAATTGACACCGATAATATTGAGGGAACTTATCAGGTTACCGGCAAGCAAAACGCTATGCGGGAGGATGTTGTGGATTTGAAAAACTGTCTTTCCAAAAAAGTTTATGCAATTAAACAAATTATTCCTAACTGAAGTTTTTAAGGGCATTGAGAATAAGAAATTTCTGGCAAAGGATGTGTACGCCGATTGTTTGGAGGAAATAAAGAAAAACAATAAAAATCTGAACGCTTTCTTGAGCGTTTATGAAGACGGTCAGGGGATTCCTGTGGCGGTAAAAGATAATTTCAATGTCCAAGACCGAAGAACCACCGCTTCCTCCAATATTTTAAAAAATTACATTTCGCCCTATGACGCTACTGTTGTTAGAAAACTAAAAGAAAATAATTTTTCGATTATCGGAAAAACGAACATGGATGCCTTTGCCCATGGATCGTCAACCGAAACTTCTGATTTTGGTCCGACATTGAACCCTGTTAATACCGATTATCTACCTGGTGGCTCCTCAGGGGGAAGCGCCGCGGCCGTAGCGGCCAATATGTGCACTTTTGCTATTGGGAGCGAGACGGCGGGGTCAATCCGGGGACCGGCCGCATGGTGTGGTGTTGTGGGTTTGAAACCAACCTACGGAAGAATTAGTCGGTATGGGCTTATTGCCATGTGCTCTTCGACTGATTGCCCGGGGCCAATCACGAAAACGGTGGCCGACGCCAGAATTGTTTACAATTTATTAAAGGGAGAAGACCCGCACGACGCAACATCACAAAATTTTCAAGATAAAGAGTCTAAAAGTCTAAAATGTCTAAAAATTGGTTTACCAAAGGAATATTTTATGGATGAAGCGCAAAAAGGGGTTAATGAAAAAATAATGGCGGAGGCTAAAGTTTTGGAAAAACTTGGGGCAAAACTTGTTGAGGTTTCGATGATGGATCCGAAATATGCCGTTTCCGTTTACACCATTATTCAGCGAAGCGAAGTTTCCTCAAATTTAGCGAGAATGGATGGGATAAGGTTCGGTGAAACCCGAGATAAATTTAACGCCGAAAATCGGAGGCGGATAATGTTGGGAACTTACACTTTACAATCAGGTTATTACGATGCTTATTATAAGAAAGCTCAAAAAGTCCGAACTTTAATAATTGAAGATTTCAGAAAAATTTTTGAAAAAGTAGATTTATTACTGGCGCCAACGATGCCCTCGACTGCTCCAAAAGTTGGAATAACCGAGGGTCAGTCGATGTATGGGGAATTAGCAGATATTTTGACCGAACCATCGGCCATGGCGGGGCTACCGGCGATTTCCGTTCCGGCCGGATTTATTGATAAATTGCCAATTGGCCTGCAGCTGATTGGCCCGCAGGCAAGTGAAGATTTATTATTAGATACGGCAGAAGTTTATGAAATATCAACCAATTAAACACCTCGCAGGCTCGGTTAGTAATTGTCACTTTGTGCCAATTATTGGTCTTGAGGTTCATGTGGAACTGGCCACAAAGAGCAAAATGTTTTGCGGGTGTCCGGCCGATCATTTTGGAAAAGAGCCCAACACCCAAACTTGCCCGGTGTGTCTTGGTCTTCCCGGCGCTTTGCCTGTTCCCAATAAAAAGGCCATCGAGTGGACAATTTTATTAGGGTTGGCTTTGGGGTGCAAAGTAAATGAAATCTCCAAATTTGACCGGAAAAATTATTTTTATCCTGATTTGCCTAAGGGGTACCAGATCACCCAGTATGATCAGCCGTTTTGCTATGACGGTCGTCTCGGAAACATAAAGATCCGCCGCATTCACCTCGAAGAGGATACCGGCAAATTGCAGCACGCGGCAGGGGAGACGTTAATCGATTTTAACCGTTCCGGCGTGCCGCTGGTGGAAATTGTTACCGAACCGGATTTTCGTTCCGTTGAAGAAGTTGATAGTTATTTAAAAAAATTGCAAAGAATTATTCGCTATCTGGGCATTTCGTCCGCGGACATGGAAAAAGGCTCAATGCGTCTTGAACCCAGCATTTCTCTTTCCCCTGACGGCTCGTTACCAAACTACCGCGTAGAACTTAAAAATATTAATTCTTTTCGCTTTGTTCGCAAAGCATTGGAATATGAAATCGAGAGGCAACAGCGAGAGGAACATAAACAGGAAACACGAGGCTGGAGCGAGAGTAAAAATGCCACTTTTCCACAACGGGAAAAAGAAGAGGCCCATGACTACCGTTATTTTCCGG
>CAYSID010000007.1:0-6762 GCA_964431075.1 uncultured Gammaproteobacteria bacterium | reverse complement strand
ACCGGATCTTCCCCCGGTTCGGATTTCAGAAAGTCAGATATCTAATATCAGACATCTGTTGCCCGAACTTCCAGACGCAAAAAAGGATCGTTTTATCAAACAATATAACTTAAGTTTGTATCAGGCCGAAATATTAACTGAGAGCAAAATTGTCGCTGGTGATTTTGAAAATCAGGTCAAAACCAATAAAGCCTTTTCGCCTTTAGAGATTGCCAATTCAATAATCAATAAACGGCCGTTAACGGCCAAATTAACAGGGGAAGTTGATGAAGGAATAATTAAAAGGGTTTTAGCGTCTAATCCTCAAGCTGTTTTTGATTACAAAAATGGTAAAATACAGGTGTTGGGTTATCTGATCGGCCAATGTGCTAAACTAATGCCGGATGTCGAAAAGATTATGATTAAAAACAATTTGGAGGTGATATTAAGTGAGTGAAATTAGCAATACAGATAGAAAATTTTTTGATATTTTCAAATTTTTTCAGGATTATCCTACAAGCGAAAAATTATTAGCTAAGGATAAGATTTTAGAATTAATGAGTCAAAATATTAAGGGTTCTGAGATAATACCGTCTGTGGAAAAATATCTTGAAACATTTCGTCTCCCCAGGGATAAGTCGTTGTAAAGGGTTATTAATTTTGTTACATTATCCTCGATGAGTAATTTTGTCCATTTGCATGTTCACACGGAGTACTCTCTTCTGGATGGACTGACGAAGATTAAGGATTTAGTGGTCAAGACAAAGGAATTTGAAATGCCGGCGGTGGCGATTACCGATCACGGTACGATGTACGGCTGCGTTGAATTTTACAAAGAATGCAGAAATCAGGGAATAAATCCGATTTTGGGACTTGAAGGTTATACTGTCCCTGATGATCATAACCGGAAAGAGGGAAAAGAGGATAAGGTCAATAACCACCTTGTTTTGCTGGCAAAAAATTACGAAGGCTACCAAAATTTGATGAGGCTGACAACGGTCGCTCACCTCGAGGGTTTTTACTATAAACCCCGATTTGACCTTAAAACCTTAAAGCAATATGCCGGCGGGCTAATTTGCCTGTCCTCGTGCCCAAAAGGTCAATTAGGTCAAAATTTAATTGACGGAAATTATGAAGCGGCAAAAAAAACAGCCAACTGGTTTGCTGAAGCCTTCGGCGACGGCAATTATTATTTGGAAATTCAGCGGCATGAGTACAAAAAATATCTAAATAATTACCAGGATAATCCTAAAATTTACGAAAGATTACAACAATTACAAATCGATGAAGATAAGTGGCTTTCCGGGACTATTAAACTGTCACAGGAGTTGGGTTTGCCAATTGTAGCCACTAACGATTCACATTATTTAAATCAGCAAGATGCCACAGCCCAAGATGCTTTAGTTTGTATTTCTACCGGAAAAAACATAACCGATACTAACCGAATGCGGTATGTTGATGCTCCGACTTTTCATTTTCCCTCAGCCGAACAAATGGCTCGGTTATTTCCAGATTATCCTCAAGCGCTAGCCAACAGTTTAAGGATAAGTGATTCGTGTGACGTTTCCATGGAACTTGGAAAGTGGTTCTTCCCTAATTTTAAGTTGCCTCAAGATAAGTCCGCGGGTGATTATCTGCGCGAGCAGGCAAGAGAGAATTTAACCGATAAATCTAACCTAAAACGATTGGAGTATGAATTGGAAGTGATTATAACCAAGGGCTACGCCCCGTATTTTTTAATGATGGCCGACATGATCAAATTTTGCCGGGAAAACGGGATCATTACTAACACCAGAGGTTCTGCCGCCGGTTCCTTAGTCTCCTTTACTCTGGGAATAACTAATGTTGACCCGGTTAAGTATATGCTGCCGTTCGAGCGGTTTCTTAATCCCCAAAGGCCTAAACCGCCGGATATTGACCTTGACGTCGCGGATAACCGACGGGAAGAATTGATTACGTATATTATCAAAAAATACGGAGCCGATAAGGTTGCCCAGATCTGCACATTTGGACGGATGTTGTCCCGGGCGGCGATACGCGACGTGGGCCGGGTGTTAGGTTTCCCCTATTCCTATCCGGATAAACTGGCTAAAATTGTCCCCGAAGGATCCCAGGGATTTCCCATGACCCTAAAGCACGCTTTGGAACTCTCGGCGGAGTTAAAGGCCCTCTATGATTCTGAAGAAGACGCGAAAAAAATTATTGATTTGTCCCAGGAGATTGAAGGTAATGCCCGCCATGTTTCCGTTCACGCGGCCGGGGTGGTGGTCTCTCCGGGACCGATGATTAATTACGCTCCGCTTCAGTTGGAGCCCAAAGGGGACAAAATAATTACCCAATATGAGATGCATGCTTGTGAAGATGTTGGTCTTGTCAAATTTGATATCCTGGGAATTAGAAATTTATCAATTCTACAGGCGGCAGTTGAGGTAATTGAACGGCAACGGCAGATAAAAATTGACCTTGGTAATCTGCCGCTTGATGACAAGGAAACTTTTAAAATGTTATCCGACGGGGGAACCATGGGGACTTTTCAGCTCGGGGGTGCGGGAATGACGAAGTGGCTCAAAGAACTGAAACCGACCCGGGTTGAGGATTTAATGATCATGGTTGCCTTATTCCGACCCGGCCCTATGGCCAATATTCCTGAATATATTGCCCGTAAAAATAAAAAAACTCCGGTGACGTATCTTCATCCGAAAATGAAAAAATATCTTGACAAGTCTTACGGAATTATGGTTTACCAGGAAGATGTTTTATTCACCGCGCTGGAACTTGCCGGATATACTTGGGAAACTGTAGATGCTCTGCGTCAGGCGATCGGGAAAAAGAAACCGAAAGAAATGGCGCAGCAACATGAGATATTTATCGAAGGCTGCATTGAGAATTCAGGAATGACCATGGCGGAAGCCGAACAGATTTGGGACCTATTCGTTCCGTTTCAGGGCTATGGCTTCAATAAAGCTCATGCCGCCAGCTACGGCATCGTGGCCTACCAAACCTCTTATTTAAAATGCCATTATCCGGTGGAGTATATGACGGCTTTGCTGACGGCCGAGTCGGGATCCACTGATAAGATTGCCGAGGCTATTGAGGAGTGCAAACGGATGAAAATTCCCGTTTTGCGTCCGGATATCAATCACTCTGGTGTCGGCTTTACAATTGAAAACGGGGCTATAAGATTCGGCCTTTCCGCCATTAAAAATATCGGGGCGGCGGCGATAGCTTCAATACTGGAGGGTCGGAAAAATTTAAAGTTTAAAAGTTTAACGGACTTTGTCAAGAGAGTGGACTTACAAAAAGTTAATAAAAAGGCCCTAGAAAGTTTAATTAAAGCCGGGGCTATGGACGATTTCGGCCGGCGGTCGCAGATGCTTTTAAGTCTGGAAAGACTTGTGTCCGATTCCCACAAAGCTGCCAAACAGGTATCGGCAGGCCAAACGGGAATGTTTGATGACGAGCTGGGTAACGAGCGGGATTTACTGCCGGATGTTGAGGAATTGCCCCGCGAAGACCTTCTTAATTATGAATTCGAATTTTTAGGACTCTACCTGACGGCTCATCCTCTACAGCCAGCGCTTGACAAACTTGATGACATAATTGACACCCAACTGGCGGAAATTACTCCGGAAACTCACGCGGGTAAAACGGTAACCGTCGGCGGTATTGTGACTTCAATAAGAAAGGTTCTAACCAAAAAAAATAACGAAGAAATGTGTTTTTTGACGGTGCAGGGAAAAACCGGAGCGCGAATTGACGCGGTTATTTTTCCCAAGTTATACAAACAGATGGGGAACGGCACGTATTGGTCAACCAACTGCGTTATGCAGTTAACGGGAAAAGTCGATTTTCGCGAGGAAAAAGTTTCTTTGATTGTTGATAAAGCAAGAAGGATAGAGTAAAATCGGACGATGCCATATAGTTTTAAACCCGGCGATACCGTTTCGGTCCATCATAAAATTATTGACAGGGATAAAACCAGGACTCAAATTTTTACCGGGGTGGTTCTGTCTCTGAACAAGACTGCCAAGTCGTTTAGGGTTAGAAAAATATCCGCCGGAATTGGAGTGGAAAGAATTTGGAGGCTGGACAATCCCAATATCGAGAAAATTGAGGTTAAAAAATCAGCTTCGGTTCAACGCCGGGCCAAACTTTATTATCTTCGTTCCCGCACGGAGAAACAAACCGCTAACATTCTTACCTAAGTTTTTCAAATAAGATTGAAGGAAGCTTGCCTCGCTTTCAGTCAAACCCTCGGCCCCGCTGATATTTCAGTAAAGTAAAAATTTAAACGGAGCCGATGGCTTTCCTTGGTAAGTTTTCAAAAGATTGACCATTTTACGATCAATTTCATCGGGACTAAAACCAGTTATCTCCTTAATATAACTAGCAGAAGTTTCAATTATTTTTTTTTGCCTCTCTGCAGGCGGTTTAGCGGTGTGGTGGCACCACAGATCCCAACATGTCATTAGTTTTTCTTTGTTAGCACAATCAGAAGGGCCATTAAAACCTACGTAGAGAATCCCTTTATTACGATACCAAGACCAACAAACCAAGCATCCGGCGGTTCTAAAGTTTCAGTCTTATTCCGTTCTAAAGGGCCGAGCTTTTCCATATTAGTCGTAATATATCAATTTTTGTTAAAAATTGCCAAAAAGTTCTTCTAAAATTTTTGCGTTTTTCCCGGCCTTCCGGCCGGCAGGCTTTTTCAAAAGCTGTCGCGTAATATAAACGTCAATCCTAAAAAAACTTCATGTTTTTTTGGTGAACGTTTTTGAAAAAATTCGTACTGATTTCAAACATAGGTAGGCGCGGCGACTGCGCAGACCACTCGCCGCGCTATCTTCACTCGGCCTTCGGCCTCGCTCATATTTTTTATTTTTTGAGCGCGCGATTTTTGCTCGGCTCCGCCGAGCATTTAAGGTAAACTATTTGTTATTATCTGCCCTGAAGGTTTATATACGGTCCTCTGCCCATTTTCATCACATCCCGGACTTGGCTCACAAGGTTCTTTGAATGGTCCAAGATTTTTATAAGAGACAATTTTACTGGCTAAATCTACCTTGATGTCCCCTACTGTCCCTAAATATTTTTCACTCTTAGTTTGGATATTCAATAATACCGTGCCATGCGGATCAAATCCTTCACAGGCATAACAAATTCCTATCCAGATAGTTAAATATTTATCATCAAAGACTTCATCAACACCAGAAGGCCCTTTTTGTGGGTATTTGTCGTTTCCTATGTTATGGTTCCGTAATTCCTTATTCGATAAATTACTTAAATTAATCTGGTATATTTTTGAAACGATATTTGGATACTTATCTGGAGCGTTGCCGGGAATGTTCAAAGAAATATAGATATAGCTCTTTTGTTTATTAAATTTAAAGTTGCTTATTCCAATTACTTTCTCTATATTAGAGAGTATCCTTCTTGGATTTTGTAATTTTGTGTAGTCAAAAGGTTGATAACCAGTCCCATCTATAGTCCTTAACTCTCCAATTGTTACGCTAGTTTTTTTAACACCGCCATCATAATACTCACTTAATTGATCTGTAGTTAAAAATATTGCTTCTTTAGCCTGATAAACCCCGAGATATAAACTGTTTTTCTGCGGAATAGTGTCTGGTATAACTGTTTCTGTAGGCAGCTCAGTAGGTTTAGATGGAACAACTGTGGTCTCTTGTTGGCTTGGTGAAACCGTTGGACCATAAGTTTTTTCTTGAGGCCCTACTTTTTGGCCCCTTATGTTTAGAAAATATAAACTAGAGATTCCGAGAAGAAAGAATAACAAAACAGCGGTGGAAACCATCCAATAATTTATTTTTGGTTTTTCCTGAACCATCGTAGGTTGGTTTATTGGATTCTGGCTAATCTGTTGACTGTTTTGGTCGCCAATATTTATTTGCCGATTTTCCATTTTTACCTCCAAGTAAAAGTATATCATAGGGTAATTCTTCAAAGTCAAGTATTGCAAGTTGCTTTTGCCCTTTTGTTTTTGGTATATTGATATTGGTCTCAGTTTTTGATCGCTTTTTTAATGACCCATTCGGACAGTTTGAGCGATCAGACTGAGACCACCGGATGGGTCATTTAAGTTTTGTTCTTTAAAATTTTTGTTTTTTTCTTTGAGACAATTTCTTAGAAAGAAATTGTCTGTTCGAGCCGACTTTTTAAAATATTTACGAGGCCGAAGGCCGAGCGAAGATGGCGCGGCGAGTGGCCGGCCGCACTCACCGCGCCTACCTTTGTTTGAAATCAGTTCGAATTTTTTTGAAAACGTTCACCATTTTGGAAATCGAAAGCGGATTGGGTTCAGCGCTGGCTGCGCCCCCCTCCGCAGACAGCGCTGCAAAGGCATAATTCAAATTCGCCGAGAGCCGCCGTAATAAAAAGAAAAAAGAAAAAAACAAAAATTTTAAAGAACTAGAAGGAAACAAAAATATGATCAAATATATTGCCTACTGCCGAAAATCAACTGATGAAAAAGATAAACAAGTTTTATCTATTGAGGCTCAAATAGCTGAACTCAAGGAGTTTTCTAAAAGAGAAAATCTAACCATAACTGAATTTATCACCGAAGCCAAAACTGCCAAAGTCCCAGGAAGGGAACAATTTGCGGAGGTGTTAAAGAAAATCGAGAAAGGAATGGCTAACGCAATTCTTTCATGGCATCCCGACAGACTTGCTAGAAATTCCATTGACGGCGGAAAAATAATTTATCTTTTAGATACCGGCAGACTCCTTGATTTAAAATTCCCCTCGTTTTGGTTTGAAAGCACA
>CAYSID010000006.1:0-45369 GCA_964431075.1 uncultured Gammaproteobacteria bacterium | reverse complement strand
TCACTCAAAAGGTGACTTTCGGTGCCGCCTGCGCCAAACTTGGTATTCAAAATTCCAATTATCTGAACGAGGAAAATGAGCCTCTTGTAAAAAATGGGAAAATTGCCCTTGGTAATATGGATTCTAAGCGCGATTGGGGATTTGCTGGCGACTACGTCGAGGCCATGTGGCTTATGTTGCAACAAAAAAATCCCGACGACTTTGTAATTGCTACCGGCGAAACTCATACAATTAGAGAGTTGTGTCGGGTCGCATACGGTTATGTCGGATTAGATTATAAAAAGTATGTTTATACTGACTTGAGGTTTATCCGGCCAACCGAAACCGGGCCCCTTATTGGTAATTCGACGAAAGCTGCCAAAACGCTCGGTTGGCAACCAAAAACATCTTTTAAAGATCTTGTGGAGATGATGGTTGACGCACACCTTGCAAAACTACGCTAGACACCCAACAACTATTAGGTTGCCATTGCGCTAGAAGTGGAACGAAATTGGCGAAACTTAAACTGGAAAATATATTACTCAACCACCGGCAATACAACGGAAAAAGTAGACCCCAAACCGGGCTGGGATTGCACCAGAAGCTGGCCGGCGTGAGCTTCAACAATTCCCTTGGCAATAACCAGTCCGAGACCGGTTCCCCCTTCCTTTTTCTCTCCAACTTGTTTAAATTTGGAAAATAAATCACTAACTTGGGCCGGCGTCATGCCTTCACCAGTATCAGTAATATCAATCTTTACCGAACTGCCGTCATTTATCGTCAAAACTTTGACAGTAACCTTCCCTTGGGGAGGAGTGTATTTGACGGCATTACTTAGTAAGTTGTTGACCACTTGGGCAATGCGGTGTTGATCAAAAAGAAAAGACGGGCAGCCATCGGAAACATCAAGAAGAAGCTGGATATTTTTACCGGTAGCAATGGTCAAAAAGGCCGTAACCGCTTCCTTAACCACATCGCAGATATTATTAAGACTTTTATCCACCTGAAACTTCCCCGCTTCAATTTTGGACACATCCAAGAGGTCGTTGACCAGCCCCAACATTGATTCAACCGATCCCCGCATCGTCTGCAGCAATTCCCGGCCGTCTTTGGACGAGGCCAGTTTATCGTTGGTTAAAAACATATCCGCCGTTCCCCGGACAACCGTTAACGGAGCCCGTAATTCATGAACCATCATCGCCGTAAAATCCTCCCTTAACCGTTCCAGTTCTTTGCCCGGAGTCGTGTCGTGAAATAAAATTACCCCTCCGAGTACCCTCCCCAAATCATTCTTAACCGGAGTTATCACCAGCCGGTAAAACCGCTCTTTAATAACTAAATCTTCGTATAAAACCATCCTGTCCCCCCGGACGCTTTCCTCAAATTTGGTTCGAATATCAATCCGGTCGGTCAGAATATGGACAGCTTCGGAGATGGTTGTTCCGTCGCCGGGGACAAGATTTAATAATTTTTGGGCAGCCGGGTTAGCCACCACCAAATAACCATTTTCATCGAACATTAAAATGGCGTCCATCAGGGAAAAAACCAAAGCCCCCAATTTACCTTTTTCCGATTCCAAAAGCCTTTCCAGTTTATTTACCGCTAAATTAGCCTGTTCCAAAATGTCTTTAAGAACTTCCATTTCTTCCCCGGTGTAATAATTGGATCGGGCACTGCTAACGGCTAAAACTCCCACTCCGCGGTTATTGATAACCAATGGAGTTATCCAAAATGAAGCCGGTACTCCTCCGGCAGAAAAATCCAATATATCCCCTTCCAAAATTTCCTCCGTATCAGCAGCCTCGAAATTTTTCTCAACCTGGCCATTCAGTACCGTCAGCATTCTCGCTTTTACGTTATCCACAAACATTCGCCCGGTCCTTTCGTTAACTTTGGCTTTAAAGAGGATCTTTTGATTTTCCCGCAAAAGCATAAAGCCGGCAACGGTAAAGGGGATAAGTTTATTTAGAGAGGCCAAAACAATATCCAAAATTTTTTCGACATTTAATTCGTAACCAATTTTTTCGGATATTTCCCGTAAAACGGTGACTTCATAGAACTGGCGGTCAATTCGACGGGTTTTATTTTGTAATTCCCTTCTGGACAAGTAGACTATCCAGATACAGGCAACGAACACAAGGGCAGAAACTCCTAAAAATATCATTTATTTAAGCCTCCGGAAGAGAAGATGCCGTTGGGAAAAGATACTGCTTCACTTTCTCCGTCACCTCTGCCGGCGTGCTTTGGTATTTAAAAATGTAGTCCGTCGCCCCGGCAGAAAAAGCTTCCTTGACCAGGCTTTCCTGACCAAAATTTGTCAACATTAAAATGGGAATATCCTTAAACTTAGGATCTTCACGAAGTTTTTTTAACGTGTCAATACCATTCTGCTTGGGCATCATAATATCAAGAAGAATAAGATCCGGGGCAAAAGTTCCGGCTTTCTCAACCCCTTCCACACCGTCCCCGGCGGTCTCCACCATGAAGCCTTTGGTCGTCAGTTCAACCTGATAAAGCTTGGCCATTGCTTTATCATCTTCAAAAACCAGGATTTTTTTCATATCAGCCATACGATTAAATATACAACATTAAAACTTTTTTACAAGCCCCTGTTGTGATGATCCGGTAATGTGTCTTTCTTTAACAATTAATTCTTCGATAAGGTTTTTTACTTTTAGTGGATTATGAATTTTTTCTAAAACAATCTCCACAGGAAGACTTCCGGAGGCGGCAGTGTGAACCACCAGATCACCAATTCCATACGAAACCCGGTTTAAAAATTTGTCTCTGACGGTGATATGGGTGATTTTGTCAAACGGGGCGGTGGTCAAATTAATATTAAAGACCCCGTCTTTAATTAATATCCGCCGGTTGGTCAACAAATATGTCTTTGAGTGCTTGAGGTGAAGAACTTTAAGCAACCCCGGTATGCCGATCAACAAAAAGGACAGGGGAAAAAAAATTGCGGCATTGAGCCAGAAATACTTCTGGCCGATACCAAAAACCGTCACCAATTCTTCTCCTTCAGCCAAATATTTGGCATACCTGATTTTCTGCTTTTCCGTCAAAACCTTCACAAATCCATTATACACAAAAGACTCCTTGGAAACTCATAAGCCGGATTCTGTTTTACGGCAATCTGTCTAGGCGGCGCAAAACTTCGGGTCGGTAGCGGGGGAACCTGCCCTGCCCAATCGGCGCCTTGCTGCGGGAAGAATTACCCGTTTCACCCCCACCAACGGCGGGACTCGTCTCTGTGGCTTCACTTGCACCTGGTTCCAGCAGTCCGGACTTTCCTCCGAGCACCAAACTAGTGCTGGGTAGCCGTCGATTTCCAAAGAGCAGGACTATTTTACCTCATTGGCGATAATTTTTCCAAACCAGAACTCAAAAAGGATTTTTATCGCGGACAAGGCGGGGATGGCTAAAACTATTCCTAATATCCCAAACGAATTGCCGCCAGCCAAAACAGCAAACATGGCAATCAACGGATGGATATTGGTGGTTGCCTTAATAATGAGAGGAACGACTATCACGTTTTCCAACTGGTTTAAAATCACGTATCCGAGCCCAACCACTATCCCCGCCATGGGTCCGGAATAAAACATGGCAACAACCGTTACCGCCACCCCCGCCACCACCGGGCCTATATATGGCACCAATTCCGCCAATCCAATAACCATGGCCAAAACGAGAGCATATTTAACTCCCAAAAAGCTTAACAAAACATAAGATGTCACCGCCATTATAAAAACCAGAAGCAGTTGGCCACGAAGGTAATTATTGACCGCCGTGCTTATCTTAACTAAGATGGCCAAAACCTCTTTTCTCTCGAGAGGATTTAGCAGACTTAAAAACCGGTCAAGTCCGGTTTTACCATCGAGAAGAACGTAAAAACCGGCAACAAGAAAAATAAAGATGCTGGCAATTTTAGAAAAAGCCCCGGGGAAATACGGGATAATTTTCATCGGTAGGGCCTGTAGGGAAGAACGGATCGCTACCGTAAATTCCTGCAACTGTGGAGGCAAGTCTAAAGATCCCAGAAAATTTCCCCGCCCGCGAGCGATTTCGGTCAATTCTCCCGCCAGTCGTGTTCCGATTACTGAAATTACCAGAAAACAAAGGCTGACGACGGTTAAATAAACTAAGATGGCAGTGGGTCTCCAGCCAAGTTTCAATTTATCCTGAACAATTTTAACCAGAGGATAAAGAATATAGGCAAAAATTGCCCCAAGGATAAACGGTGTCAAAACACTCCATTCACGATAGGCGATAAAAACCAAAAGGGCGAGGCCAGAAAAAATTAAAGTAGATCGCTTGAATAGCATAACTTTATTATATCATCATAATAATTTTTCCGGGTAATATCAAACCAGTATATTTTAAATTCCTTTTCAAGGTTACGGAAAAAACTCATTTGCCGGCGGGCGTAATTATGTTCGGCAAATTTCCACTCCTGTGGTGATTCTCCGTTGTAACCTAAAGTCTTGGGTAACTTTTTAAACTTTTTTAACTCTTGGATTTCTTCGGCTATTCCGCCTTTTAATCTTTCCTCTACCCGTTTATCAATCCGTTCGTACAAATAATCATAAGGGGCGGTAAGACCAATTATTAGAGAGTTCATGGTTCGTTGTTCATGGTTCATAGCAGATTTTCCAGAAACTTCAATCGCTCTGATCAGACGCCGCGGGTTTTTTTGGTCCGATTCATTCATCAAATCCCATCTTTTTAAATCAACTTTTTTCAACTTTTTCTGTAACTGTATAACTGTATACCTGTCCAGCCTCTGCCTTAATTGCGGATCTGGTTTAATATCCATTGTTTCCCAAGGGCTCAAAATCGCCTTGACATAAAACCCCGTCCCCCCAACAATAATTGGCAGCTTTCCCCTGTTTTGGATTTCATTTATTTTAGAAACGGCATACTTCCGAAACTCGGAAACACTGAAGTCATAATCCGGATCGCATAAATCCAAACCCCATTGGGGAAAACTTAAGTCCTTTCCGGTACCGATATCCATACCGCGGTAAACTTGCCGCGAATCAGCCGAAATAATTTCCCCATTAAATCTTTTCGCCAACTCAATTCCCAGACCTGTTTTCCCTGTCGCCGTGGGACCAATAATAAATAAAACTTTACTCATGTTTGTTTATCAATTTTTCCAAAACCAGCCATCTTCTTTTTTTCTCCTTCGGTCTGACGTCATCCTCAAAAATTCTGTGCGCGGCGGTTATCGGCCGGTCGGAATATTCGGAAATATAGGCCTTGTAAAAGCCGACCTGTTTGCACAATTGCACCGTATTGTTAAATTGTTGAATCGTCTCACCGGGAAAACCCACAATAATATCCGTCGACAATCTTACGTCCTTTCCAAGCTTCTTGATTCCAGATACTAGATTCAAGTATTGTTCCCGCGTATACCACCGGTTCATCCTTTTTAAAATCTCGTTGTCGCCGCTTTGCACCGGCAGATGGATATCTCTGGTTATATTTCTATTTCGGGCAATCACATCAATGAGCTCATCGGAAAAATCCCAGGGATTGGAGGAAATAAAATCAACTTTCTCAAACCCCATTTTAGCGATGTCTTCCAACAAGGAGGGGAACAAAGTTGGAATTCTTTGTCTGCCCATATGCATTACCATTACGGGTTTAATCGTTCTAATACCGACTACGAACTCCCGACTCCGAACTATGTCAGCGCCATAACTGTTTACGTTTTGCCCAACCAACAAAACTTTTTTTTCCTTTAACTTTTTACACTCATTTATAATGTCGTCATAAGGTCTTGAGACTTCCCTCCCCCGGGTAAAGGGCACGACACAAAAGGTGCAGCAATTGTTGCAACCGTTGGAAATTGGAACTATGGCCGTGTCCCCTGATCTCAAGGGCTCATAATGGAATCCAATTTCTTCGGTGTGCAAAAATTCATCAACCATCGGAAATTTTTCCCTCAATCTCGCCATCATTTTTCCCGAACTGTCCCTGGTGGCCATTCCCACCAAACACCCGGTTAAAACAATGTGTTGATTATTATTTTTCAGCTTTTCCAGAAGCCCATAAATTCTGTTCTCCGCGCTTTCCCGCACCACGCAGGTGTTAATGATGACCACATCAGCGGTGTCTATATTTTCAGCTAATTGATAACCGCGGTTGGCAAAAACGGCGGCAATCCTTTCACTGTCCGCCGTATTACTCGCGCAACCGAAGGTTTTGATAAAATAAGTCATGACGACGCGCTGGAATATTTTTTAATAGAAAAATCCCAGAATTTAAAGGATAAAAATAAAGAAACAACGGCGACAAAAAAAGATACTGGCAAAAATAACCAACTGCTCACTCCCAAGATTACTTTGATAGGAAGGGTAAAAGCCAATCCAACCGGCAAAATAAACGTCAGTGCCAACCGCAAAGGTTCTTTGTAGATATCAACCGGAAACCGCCCCATCATCTCAAGATCGCGGTAAATCATCAACCCATGGTCTAGTTCAAAATTAATAATCATGAGACCGGCAACGAACACGTGGAGGGAAAATAAAACAGCAAGTGAAGAAACAAACAAAGGAATCAATAAAAAAATCTGGTCTGACCCTAACCCGGCCGCGGCCGCCGCTTTAAAAAACACCAGTAAAATTATAGGCAAGGTTATAAAATCGTGAAGGTCAAAGCCCCCCAAAAGCGATCGCAAAATCGGGTGGATCGGCTTAACCAGATCGAAATCGAACTCGCCGGAAACCAGTCGCGGGCGGAAACGGTAGGCTTCACGAAACAACATTTGGGCCACGGACGAAAGTAAATAAAAGTAGGACAAAAACAAAAACCCCTGCTCTTTGGAATATCCGGCAATCCCTTTCGCTCCGGCAAAAAGAAAGTAAACAAAAAGGCTAAACAATACAAGTCGAAAAAGTTTTCCGAAAATAAAAATTGCCATCGCCCATCGGGTGGCAATTGACGACTCGATGGCGTACAGCGATAACAACCAATAAATTTTTAAATATTTTTTCATCTTCCTTCCGCTAAAAACAGCCTTACTCCCTTTCTCCACATTTTTTTGACCATACCGAATAAAAGGATGGTCCAGAAACCACCAACTATCAATCTAAAAATTAATTCGTTCGTGGAAAAATAGCCAAGATAGGCGTTAGCCGGAAAGTACATAAGATAGGGAAACGGGGTAAGCATCAGCAAATCATAAAATGGTTTTGATAAAATATTTAAGGGAAACATTATCCCCCCAAGAACATCCTGAATAACAAAATAAACGAACCAAAAACCCCAAGAGTTGCCCGGCGTCCAAAAGGTGGTATAGGAAGTGATACTGCCGAGCAAAAAATTTATCAAAATTCCAACTAATACCGCCGCGAGTGTAAAAACAACAATAACCGGGTCTGTTTGAAAATAAAAGACGGGTTTAAAAAGCATAACAAGAAGGGCCGCTTCAAAAATAGAAAATATCAGATTAAGAATTTTGTCTGCCCAGTCGCGGGTAAACCAGTACCACAAATAATTTATGGGGCGCAATAAATAATTAGCCAATCTTCCGTCGGAAATTTCCCCGCCAACATCAATGCTCCTTACCCCTAAAATAAAAGCCCTCAAAATAAGAGTCAAAAAAACATAAGTTAATATCTTTTCCCTCGTATATCCAAAAATACTGACATTATTTTTAAAAATCGTTTCCCACAAGTAATAAATAGAGACGATTAGTATTATGTTTCTAAGGCGCCAAAGTAAAAAATTTAACCGGTAAACAAAACCATTGCTCCAGCTAATTTTGAAGACGGTCCAGTATTTCATGCCACATTTTTGCCGGTAAAGACTTCGCGAATAATATCTTCGATTGCCGACTCTTCAATATTTAAATCGGCGACGGGGTAGGACTGCAAAAGGCGGGCAGCCACCCGGTTTGATTCTTCGCGGGCCACTTGTAAAACAAGTTTTGGATAGTCCAATTCTCTGACGCCCCCCAGCTTTTCTAAATTAGTAAGCTGCCGTTTGTCTAATTCTTTTTCCAAAACGACAGAAATTAATTTGTGATCGGCATATTTTTTAATAATATTTTCTAAAAGTCCGTCAAACAACTTTTTACCTTTATCAATAATAATTATGCGCTTGCACAACTCTTTGACATCGTCCATGTAATGGGAGGTTAAAACAATCGTGGACTTATACCTTATGTTGTACGCTTTGATAAAATCGCGCATTTTCTTTTGGGCCACCACGTCTAAACCAATGGTTGGTTCGTCTAAAAATAAAACCTTTGGCGAATGAATAAGGGCGGCAATAAGCTCCATCTTCATCCGTTCTCCCAAGGATAATTTTCTGACTTGAACTTTCAGCAAATCTTTTACTTCTAATAATTCCGAAAGTTCGTCGAGGGTTTGTTTATATTGGGCATCCGGAACTTCGTATATTTCTTTATTTAAAATAAAACTCTCAATAGCCGGCAGGTCCCACCAAAGCTGGTTTTTCTGGCCCATGACAAGGGCAAATTGTTTTTGAAACGCGGCTTCCCGTTTCCCTGGGGTGTAACCTAAAACCGAAACCTCGCCTTTTGTGGGATAAAGAAGCCCTGATAGAGTTTTCAAAGTTGTGGTTTTTCCGGCGCCGTTGGGACCAATAAACCCCACCAGCTCCCCTTCCTCAATTTCAAACGAAATATTATCCACAGCTTTAACATCATAATATTTCCGGGCAAAAAGGGATTTAACCGACCCCCAAAGCCCCGGCTCCTTCTGATGAACCTGATAATATTTTGATAAACTCTTAATCGAAATCACCGCCATACCGCTAGTTTAACCCTGTTCGTTCTTGTTGTCTATATTCATTCTGGCTTGCCCACCCGCCGCAGCTTTGCCAAGGAGGGTTCAGAATCAAAACTCCCCTCAAAATTCCACAGGAGTTATTTTGGTCAATTGGGGAACCAATTGAAACGGAAGAACAAAATGAACTTCAGTGTCTCCGATTTTTCTTATAGATTGTTGCATTAAATTGACAACATATCCAAATTTGGGTTTATATCTGCCCAAAAAGAATGAAAAACTCCGGGTTATACTGTCATTAGATAATTCAGTAGCTTTTATTTCTACAGGAACAAGCCCCGCCGGTGTATTAATTATAAAATCAACCTCAGAACCGTCTTTCGTCCGCCAAAAGTTTATTTCTTTAAATCCAGCTTTTATCATTTCTGAAAAAATCAGGTTTTCTAAAATCTGTCCTTTATCCGCTTTTTGTAAAAAATCCGTTTTTTCAAAATCACGGCCATCTTTTGTAAATCCCCGTAAGCCAGTATCAATAAAATACACCTTGGGCATTTTTCTTATCTCCGCCCGAGTAGTGTGAAAATAGGGGGGGACCCGTCTGACAACAAATGTTTGTTCCAAAACATTAAGATATTTACTTATCGTTTCCGCCTTCACATTTATTTCTTGCGCAATTTTCTCAATATTTAATAAATTTCCTGCCTCCTCCGAAAAAATTTTAACAAGTTTTGAAAATGCATACTGATCCTTAATTTTCGCTAACCCCGCAACATCTTTTTCAATGTAACTGGTAAATAGTTCCTCCAATAAATCCGCTCTTTTTGCAAAATCCGAAGACAGGACAACTTTCGGATAGCCGCCGGTAACGCAAAACTTATAAAAATAGTTTTGAATTTTTTCGAGGCTGTATTGATCGTTTGAGTCTTGGAATTTTACCAACTCATTATCATAAAAACCAAGAATCTCTGAAAAACTTAAGGGGTACAAAGTAAAAAGTTGCTTTCTGCCAGTTAACGGTTCGGTAATTTTTGATTTTATTTCCAATGAGGAAGATCCTGTAAGGATAATTTTTACCGGAAGATTCAAATCATATACTCCTTTAAAAAAAATCCCCGATTCCAAAATTCTTTGAGCCTCATCAACAAAAACATAGAGTTTTTGTCCATCAATGATTCGATTTTTTAGAAATCGGATAAACGCCGACTGGTCTGAAAAAATTTCTCTATCAGACAAAATATCCAAATTAAAATAAAATACTTTGTCCGGAAGAGTAACCCCCTTGTTAATAAGCTCTTCTTTAAGTTGTTTTACCAAAGTCGTTTTGCCGCTCTGCCGCGGCCCAAGAATGACCGTTATCTCTGTTTCGAATAAATGAGCCCAAATCTTGTTAAATTGGCTTCTCTGAACGAGCAAAGTACCCATATAGAGGTATATTATCACGATTTTTATCCCTGTCAAGGGGTAGTTTAGTTGTTATTACGCCCCTTAAAATTTTAGGGGGGTTTGGTATAATCAAGAGATGTCAGATAAAGTTAAACAATTGGCCCCGCAAATTTGGGATGAAATTCAAAAAGCCAAGAACATTTTACTGCACTGCCATCCCAATCCTGATCCTGACAGTATAGGAAGTTCCCTTGCGTTGTATTTAATGTTAAAAGATTTAGACAAAGATGTCACTATAATTTATGGCGACTCAAAAAAGAAATCGCAATATGAATTTTTACCAAAATATGACGAAGTTATTGAAAAAAACTTTTTAGAAATTGGCCCAGAAAATTTTGATTTATTTATTTCCTGCGACAGCGGCAATTTAGAGCAAATATCTAACCGGCCACTGGCGGTTTTTCCTCAAAACCTTAAGGTTATAAATATTGACCATCACAGCACAAATTCTAGTTATGGATTTATTAATCTTGTTGATACTGATTCCCCGGCAACCGCGGAATTAATTTATCAATTAATTACTGAATGGAAAATTAACATTACCCAAGATATTGCCGTTTGTTTGTTTTTAGGAATTTATACCGACACTGGCGGATTTAAATATCCAAAGACATCACCCGATACTTTTTTATACGCCAGCGAGCTGGCTAAAATCGCCCCAAATTTTCCGGAAAAAATATTTTTGTTAGAAAATAGTATGGAGCCAAAACAAATTGAGTATTTAGGATTGGCTTTAAATTCTATTGAGCATTATTTTTCAAATAACATTGCCATTGTCCCTCTATCGTTTGAGGCCTTAAAAAATCATGGCATAGAAGCCAAACATACAGAAAAAATGGAGGTTGCCAATATTCTTAAATCTGCGGTTGGATGGAATATTGGCATCGCTTTTACGGAAATAGAGCCGGGACACTGTAATGTCAGTATGAGAACCCGTGATGCAAATAAATATGATTTATCAAAATTAGCAAAAGCAATTGGTGGTGGCGGTCATCCTCCAGCGGCGGGAGCCAAAATTAAAATGCCTTTTGAGGAAGCTAAAAAATATTTATTGCAAAAAATTACTGAAGTTTATCCGGAACTTGGAAACCCCTAAACTTTATTATATCCCAAATCATTTAGCTGCTTTTTGATGTTTTTGGCTTGCTCCAAATAGATATTGTATTTCGCGAGCAACGCATGATAATCCGCACCTTCGTCGTGGCCAGGGATAATGTCCTCGCCGTCGGCGCCGGATTCATTTATTTTTTCATTAACTTCGTTAAGCCGGTCGGCTAATTTTTTATATTCTTCTAATAATGTTTTAATTATATGGTTATTCATAAAAACAAGACAAACCCGATATTCTCGGGTGTTGTCTGTACCGTCAAGACAAACTTATCTTACGGCTTTTTTGAGAGCTTTACCGGCGGTAAAACCGGGAGTTTTCCGAGCCGGAATGTTTATGGACGCTCCGGTTTGCGGATTTCGGCCTTTTCTGGCGGCCCGTGATCGGACGGAAAAAGTCCCGAACCCGGTCACGACCACTTTTTCACCTCTTTTTAAGGCATCGCGAACCGCGTCAAGAATGGCTTGAACGGATTCCTTGGCGGCTTTATTAGTCAAAGAAGCTTTTTTGGCAACCAAATCAACTAAATCTTGTTTGGACATTATTTGTCACCTCCTTTTTAGAACATGTTGTTCTAAGGCGCAGAATATTACTTATTAGGGAGTTTGTCAAGCCGGATCAATCTATATCTAACGGGTTGTCTCTGTAACCCTAAGTTCTCTTATGAGAGTAACCTTTATCTGTCCGGGAAAATCTTTGACTTCCTGTTCAATCTTGTTGCGAATGTCAGCCGCCATTATAAACGTATCATTATCCGTCACTTTTCCCGGATCCACCAAAACCCGGATCTCCCGTCCGGCTTGAAAAACCCAGGCGTCGGTCACTCCGGAAAAATTTTTGCAAATGTTTTCCAGATCCTCCATATGCTTAATGTAATTATCAAGGTCTTCATATCTGGCTCCCGGCCGTGATCCGGAAATGGCATCGGCAATGTAAACAATCATTGATTCGATGCAGGAAAATTCCTTGTCTTCATGGTGTTCCTCAACACAGGCGACAACTTTATCCGGAAAGTTTAGACGACGCAGAAGTTCCACCCCCAAAATAACGTGGGACCCCTCTTCTTTATCAATGACTTTACCAATATCGTGCAGAAGACAACCAAGTCGGACAGTATTGAGATCGGCCCCCACTTCGGAAGCCAGCGCCATTCCAATCTTAGTCTCTTCCAAAGTGTGAGTTATCAAATTTTGACCGTAGGAAGTCCGGTACTTAAATTTACCAAGAAGAAACAGGGTCTCTTCCGGAAGATTAAACACCCCCACCGCCTGGGCTAGTTTTATCCCTTCCTCCAGAATTATTTTATTAATCTGCTGTCTGGTCTGCCCAACCACCTCTTCTATCCGCTCCGGCTGAATACGACCGTCGGCAATTAGTTTTTGCAGGGCAATTTTCGCGACTTCTCGCCGGACCCCATCAAAGGAAGAAATCCTTATTTCCCCTTCTTCATCCAAAATAAAATCCACGCCAGTGGCCTGTTCTAAAGCCCGGATATTTTTTCCCTCTTTCCCGATTATTTTCCCCTTTACCTCATCGTTTGGGATTTTTAAAATTGAAACGGTAAATTCAGCCACGTAAGAAGTGGCGCCGTGCACCATTTCTGTAACTAAAATTTCTTTAGCCTTTTCTTTGGCATCGATCTTTGCCGTTTCAACAGCCTGTCTTATAATCCTGGCAGCTTCGGTCTTGGCTTTATCGGCCACGACTGCCAGCAGCTGCTTTTTGGCCTCCTCTACAGTCAACCCGGAAACTTTTTGCAACCCGGACAAAAGTTCCTCCTCCCGTTTTTCGTATTCAAGAAGTCTTTTTTCCAAAAAAAGAATATCATCGGGACTTACATTGTTTGCCATAAATAAAAGCGCGGCTTAACTCAGGAGTTTTTTCACCTGTTCAAGAAGTTTTTTTAAAAGCTCTTGTAATTTAGCCATGCTTATTGTTATTTTATTCTTTATTTTTAAGTTTTGCAAGGACATCCTTAATAATATCCCAACTAAACCCCCTTGACCCTAAATATCTAATCACTTTCTCCCGATCCATGGGCTTTTTTATTAATTTTAACGCCTTCTCCAACTCACTGGTTTCATCTTCACTCAAAACTTTTTTAATAATTTCCTGACCTATCCCCTTTGCCCTTAGCTCTTGTGTTAAAATTCTGTCACTTTTTGGTCTAAACGTATTTCTTTGATCAAGAAACCATTTTGCAAAACTTTCATCATCAATCTGTTTAATCAATGTTAATTTTTCAATAATTCTATTTATTAATTCCTCGTCTTTGGTTTTTTTGCGAAGATGAAATCTCATTTCCCATTCCGATCTTGGTCTAAAACTTAAAAAATTAATGGCAAAATTTAACATCTTTCCAAATTCACTTTGGGCAACAATGTTGCTTAACTCCTGTTGAGAAATTTCTTTATCTTTATAAAGCCCCAAGGTTAAAACGTCATTTTGTGATATCCCCACCGCAAAATTACCATCGACATAAACATTAACCCTATTCTGATTATTCTTCTGATATTCCAGCTTCGTAATTTTCATAAATCGATTGATTGATTCATCTCGTGCCCGTGCTATATGTTTATCAATGCCAAAAATTTCTCTTTTACTCCGAGGCGTAGCAAACAATCAACACCCCCCGTCGACGACCTCACATTTAAAACCGTTAGATCAGTGACATCCACTCCAAAACTCTCCCGTGCCTTTTCTAGCTTTAATCCTCCCCGGCTAACATACTTTTTCTCATCCATAGTTTAGCTCCCGCTTGCGTAAAACTTAATTTCGTGTTGCCAAAATTGTCTTACTGCTAAAATTAAAAATATGGATATCAGAATAAAAATAAAAACCTCACCATACTCTAAAGTGGAAACTAATAAAGTTTTTGCTGGAATGGTGATAATAAGGCTAAAAGGAATTGCAATAAAATAACCAATTAAAGGAATTTTTGTAAAGGCTTCTGTTGGGTAGCGAGAAAAGGATTGAAGATTCCAAACTTCATAGGCCGCTTCTCCAATATATCCAAATCTAAAAGTTAAAATAACGAAAAAAAATGCCAGGCTATAAAAATCTAAAATGGAAAATGATAATGTGATAACAAATAGAATAAAATTAACAAAATTTATTTCTAAACCCAAAATTGATATAGACCAAATAGTTAAAATTATTCCAAAAATGACCGCTAATAAATTATGGACTCCCCCGCCAGCAATCGTGGTTATAAACTGGGAATCAAGGGGCCTAGTTAAATAAAAATCAAATTGGCCTTTACGAACATTTTCCGGAAAATTCCATAAACCGCGCCAAAATACATAAAATACTGTGTAGCAAAAAATTAGAAAGACCCCGAGAAAAAGCCACATTTCTTTTTGTCCCCAAATTCCAAATCGAACATGGGGCATTAATAAAAATAATGTTATGATATAGAGAAAAATAAAACAAAAAGAGCCAGTTATTGCAGCAAAAAAACTCATCCGAAAAGAAAGATCGGCCGAAAGTCTTGTCAAAAAAATTAGTTTAAATACCGATAAATATTTTTTTAAGTTTTTCATTCTAATAAAGTCCTAAACCGCTATATATTTTTAGACCGCGCCGCCACATAAATAATCCCAATAAATTAAAGCCCGTTATCCAAAATAAAACTATAGAAATTTCAAATAAAATATTCCCAGTAAACCCTATACGAATAATCCAAATAACGAGATAGGGGAATGGTAACCATTGTAAAACAGAAACTGCTACCGCCGGAAAAAACTGGTAGGGTAAGGCTAAACCACTAAGAAGTTTAATTCCGGTTTCTTTTAAGTGTTGTAGACCCCAAACTTCCTCCACCCAGAAAGTCAGAAGGCCTAAACAAAACGACATAAGAAATGAGAGTGCATAACTCAACCCTAGGATGAAAACAGTTGTAAGAGAAAATAGGTCTTTTAAGATATCGAGAGAGACGCCGGCCAATATGGCAAACAAAATTAAAATTGGAAAACTTACAATTAGACGAATAAACCGTATAGAAAAATCATTTGTAAAAGCTAAAATCCAAAAATTTACCGGCTTAATAAGATATCGGCCAAGATCGCCATGTTGAATTGAGTTCTTGACAAAATCATCAACTTTAGAATCCACAAAAGAGCATAAAAAACTGGACAAAACATAGTATTTCGCGATTTCTGCTTTGCTCATCCCGGCAAACTGTGATTGAGGAAGTGAAGAAAAAATCCAAATCATCGTAACGGGGATTATTAAATTGGAGAATAACTCAAGAAAAAGTTTTAACCGATAGGTTGTGTACTCGCTAACATTTTGCACAAAAAACACCCAATACTTTTTCATTATTTGATTTTAACACGAAGTTGTAGAGGTTACTCTTCTGGTTTCTCGTCCTTTTCTTCGCTCCCCATGACGACTTTTTCATTTGTTGCGCCGGATTTGACTTTTTTAATAATATCTTCCTCAATCTGTTTAGCAATCTTTTTATTTTCCTGTAAAAATAACCGGGCGGCTTCGCGGCCTTGGCCCAGCATCTGTTCTTTATATTTTAAAAACGCTCCGGATTTGGTGATAACATTTAATTCAATACCCACATCAATTAAACCGTCTTCATAGGACGGGCCGGAAGCGGAATAAATATTAAATTCGGCAACCCGAAACGGCGGGGCGACTTTATTTTTGACCACTTTTACCCGATGCCGGGAGCCAATAACCGCATCCCCCTCTTTTAATTGTTCAATCTTGCGAATATCCATCCGGATCGAGGCATAAAATTTTAAAGCCAAACCGCCGGTGGTGGTTTCCGGATTACCAAACATCACTCCAATCTTTTGCCGCAGCTGATTGGTAAAGACGCAGATGGTTTTGGATTTATTAATTACCCCGGTCAATTTGCGCAAAGCTTGCGACATTAATCTCGCTTGAAGTCCCATGACCGAATCGCCCATTTCTCCCTCAATTTCCGCTCGCGGGACAAGGGCGGCAACGGAATCAATAATAACTAAATCGATACCGCCGGAACGGATCAAGGTTTCGGCAATTTCCAGAGCCTGTTCGCCGGTATCCGGCTGGGAAATTAACAAGTCATTTAAATTGACTCCCATTTTTTCCGCCCAGACAGGGTCAAGAGCGTGTTCGGCATCAATGAAAGCCGCTGTTCCCCCGGCTTTCTGTGTTTGAGCGATGACGGATAACATAACCGTGGTTTTTCCGGAAGCCTCCGGTCCGTAAATTTCAATAATCCGGCCGCGGGGAAGTCCCCCGACTCCAAGAGCTAGATCAAGAGGCATAATCCCGGTGGAAACGATATCTGTCGCCATTTTTGGGGCAGCATCGCCAAATTTCATTATGGAGCCCTTGCCGTACTGTTTTTCAATCTGCTCCATTGCCAATTTAACAGCATTCAATTTTCCGGCGGCATTTTCTTGTTTAACATCAGTTTTATCCGACGCCATAATATCCTCATTTAAAATCTTACAGGCCTAAAAGTCAAGGGGTGGGATTTTAAAATAATAATTACGACTGTTAAATTGCTTAATGCCACGACAGCGGGACAATGAATGGCGGAAAGTATGAATCACATAACGGCAAAAGGTTCTATTTGCAGAATCTTTTTACAGTTTTTTCTTTTGGAGAAATCAAATCCAAAACCTGATTGATAAACATAATGCACGTGCTATATGTTTATCAACTATCAAACTGCCTTCGCAAACCAGACATAGCTTGCATCTTTTTAAAAGCGTCGGAAGAAGTTACCGTTTCGGGGAGGATTTCTGCTTACGGGCTTTAGGAAGACCGGGTTTTTTGCGCTCCACTTCGCGCGGGTCGCGGGTCATGTAGCCTTTTTTGCGCAAAATGGCTTTGTTTTCTTTATCATGTTTAACCAAAGCCCTAGCAATGCCTAAACAAACGGCGTCGAGTTGTCCGGCCAATCCCGATCCTTCTACCAAAACCGTGGTCACAAATTTATTGGCGGCGTTGGTACACCGAAAAACTTCCGCATATTTATTTTTTGCGTAGAATAAACTTTTAAAATACTCGTCGGCGGATCTACCGTTAACCAAAATCGCTCCCCTGACCAAGGTTTGGCCATCGATGGTTAAATCATCTTTAACCGGGTACAGCCGGACCCGGGCTGTGGCCCGCTTTCTTCGACCGCTCGCGAAAACAAAATTTTGCTTAGTTTCCATACGAAAGCCTTGCTATCCAAACGTCGCGCCATTTATTGTTCGGCAGCATCCCTCTAACCGCTTTTTTGATTATTTCCGTCTTATTCATCATTTTAAAAGGGGTGGTTTTCAATCCTCCGGGATAACCGGAAAAACTTGTGTAGATTTTTTTTGATTCTTTTTTTCCGGTAACTCGTACTTTATCGGCATTAAGGACTTTAACAAAATCGCCGCAGTCAAGGTGCCGGACAAAATTCGGTTTATTTTTACCAACTAAAAGCAAAGCAATTTTGGTTGCCAACCGACCTAAAACCTGATCAGCAGCATCAACTTCATGTTTCTCGTGAGTAATTTCTGAAATTTTAGTATTATTCATTTGTTTTACTTTTCTTGGTTTTTGTTTTTTCAACTGGTTCATCAACAATCGCCGGTTTTATATCTTTTATCAATGACAGTTCCACCATCTCCGTATCGTCAGAAAACCTTCGGCCCAGTCTTATTATTCTCGAATAACCTGAATTTCGTCCGGCAAACAACTTTTCTTTAACCTCCCTAAATAATTTTTTGGAAACATCAGGGGTCAAAGTTTTTTCCAGATTAGCTCGCGCCGCCACCGTCTGTTTTTTAGCCATGCTTATAAGTTTATCTATCTCTCCGGAAACGGCCTTGGCCTTGGTCAGGGTTGTTTCAATCTTTCCGACACGAAATGTCTCGTTTAACAAACTTTTGAAAAGTTCGAGACGCTTATTAACCGGGCGGGAAAGATTGCGACCGTAGTAACTATGTCTCATATATTAACCGCCACTCCCTTTTCACGAAGCTTTTCTTCGACAATTCCGAAAGATTTAGCCCCGAAGTTTTTAATCTTAAGAAGATCTTTGCGGGGTGTTCCCAAAAGCTGCCCAACCGTCTCAATGCCTCCTTTCTTGAGGGTGTTTTCAAGACGAACCGGGAGGTCAAGCTCCTCGATGAGCATCTTCAAAACATCGTCAGAAATGGCCGGGGTGACAGCAACGTTGACATCGGAAACATCAGCCTTTGGTTCAAAAATCTGCATGAAATAAGAAACTAAAATCTTCGAAGCGGATTTTAAAGCTTCGGAGGGAGTAACGGTACCATCGGTCCATACATCAAGGATCAATTTGTCAAAATTAGCCATTCGACCGACACGGGCGGTTTCCACGGAATAATTGACCCGGGTAACCGGGGAAAACGCGGCGTCAAGGACGATAACGCCAAGGACATCAGTTTTTCTTTCATCTGCCAGAGAATAACCATAGCCCTTCTCCACCGTCAACTCCGCTGAAAGTTTAGCTTTTTTGTCCGCCAAATTTCCCAAATAGAGACCTTTATTGACAACTTCCGCATCCGGACTGTCTTCGATAGCTTCAGCGGTGAAATCACCCGGCCCGGAAACTTCCAATTTCAGGACGGCTCTTTCGCCGTCGACCAGTCTAAAACGCAGTTTTTTGAGGTTGAGTGCAAAATCAACAATATCTTCTTTAAGTCCCGGAAGAGTTTGAAAAACATGCTTAACGCCATCGATTTTAACTGAGGTGGCCGCGGCCCCGGCGAGAGAAGAAAGCAAAACCCGCCTCAAAGCGTTGCCTAAAGTGTGGCCGTATCCTTGAGCCAGCGGCTCAAAAATAAACCTCGCGTAAGTTGGCGAGTCGGTGTCAGTTTTAACTTTAAAATTCGGGTCGTTAGACATACAGGCCGTTATTGTAACATTATTTTGAATAGAATTCTACTATCAACTGTTCATTCACTTCTGTCGGAATCTGGTCCCGGGTAGGAACAGCATTTATTTTTCCAAAATTAGCTTTCTTTTCTAACCAATCGGGGGTTTTCGTTTCTCCAGCACCCGTAAACTTCGGATTAACGGAAACAACCTGACCGACTTTTAATTGGTATGAAGGAATGTTTACTTTTTTACCGTTGACTGTCACATGTCCGTGGGAAACAATCTGCCGGGCCATGCTGCGCGATACGGCAAACCCAAGCCGGTAGACAATATTGTCCAGTCTCGTTTCCAAAGTTTGCAACAAAGTTTCTCCCGTTTTACCCTTAACTTTTTTGGCCGCCTCGTAATACTTGCGGAACTGTTTTTCCGATAAATTATAAGTCCTGCGAGCTATCTGTTTTTCCCGCAACTGGGTGCCGTACTCCGAAACGCGCCGTTTTCCCTTGGTTCCGTGCATTCCCGGCGGGACATTAAGACGCCGGGCCAAACTTTCAGAGGTCTTCTCCAAAATGTTTTTCCCTTCACGTCTTGCCAGTCGATGTTTTGGTCCGGTATATCGTGCCATATAATTTAACGATCAGTGAGTAATTAATAAGGAATAGTCTAAAACTGCTCCTTGTTCACTGCTCACTATCCCCTTATACTCTCCGTTTTTTCTTCGCCCGTGGTCCATTATGCGGAATTGGCGTTACGTCGGCAATCAGAGAAATGTTCAAACCCAAACTCTTAAGAGCGCGGAGAGCGGCATCGCGACCAGGTCCCGGACCTTTGATGTAAACCTCAACATCCTTAACCCCAGCCTCTTGGGCTTTCCGTCCGACGGTTTCGACAGCCGAGGTGGCCGCAAACGGGGTTGATTTTCTCGCCCCTTTAAATCCCGAGGCCCCCGATGATCCCCAAAATAAAGTGTTCCCGCCCAAATCCGTCACCGTAACCAAGGTATTATTAAACGTCGCCGTGACGTACACTCTGGCCTTTGTTATTTCTTTTTTACTGGCTTTATTTACTTTTGTTGTTTTTTTATCTTCAACCATACTCAAAAAATTTCAAATCATTTCTTTACTTCCGTTCCTTCTGCTGGTTTATTCAACCCTAATTTCTCCGCCATCTCTTTCTTTATAGCCCCAATTGTAACTCTCTTGCCACGCTTAGTTCGAGCGTTGGATTTGGTTCTTTGCCCCCGAGTCGGTAAATTATGGGCGTGCCGGGAACCGCGATAACTGCCAATTTGTTTTAACCTTACAATGTTGTTATGAACCTCTTCACGCAAATCGCCTTCAACTTTCATCGACTCCACAGCCTTTTGCAATTTTCCGACTTCCTCATCAGTTAAGTCCTTAACACGCTTGCCCCCAGGAACTCCTGAGGCGGCAATTATCATCCCGACATTCTTTCGACCAATCCCATAGACCCTGGTTAAAGCGATATCTACCGTTTTGTTAATATTTAAATCAATTCCGGCAATTCTCGGCATATGTAAATATACTACGAATCGGATACAAATTTTCGTATACAAATTTGTATATTTTCATTTGTAACTAATTCGTTGCATCTTTTCATCCTTGACGTTGTTTATGTTTTGGTACTTCGCACACGATATAAACCCGGCCGTTGCGCCGGATTATTTTACACTTGGAACATCGTTTCTTGACACTGGCCTGAACTTTCATTTTCCTCTATAGATTATCCTGCCCTTGTCTTTGTCGTATGGAGTCATTTCAACCTCAACTTTATCCCCGGGTAAAATTCGGATATGGTTCATCCGCATTTTACCTGAAAGATGACCGAGAACTTCCCGACCGTCGCTAAGCCTAATTCGAAAGAAGGCATTTGGCAGATTTTCCAAAACCTCTCCGGAAAACTTGGTAACATCAGTTTGGTTATTTGCTCCCATCAATTAAAGACTTGGGGTATTATATTCGAGTTAGAGAATTTTTGCAATCATGAAACTAACGCTTGTTTCTGAAAGCGTAGCCGGACATCGTTTTTAGATGCTTTTCAAAATCGAGCTTTCTTTTTGGATTTAAAGGCGCAATAAAAAACCAATTTCGGGTTCAAACTTTTTGTGTGAACCACCCCTCCGGATTGATGGCAGGAAATTCTTTCTTTTAAATCTTCTGAAGAACCGGTGTAATAAGTTCTGTCATTTAACCGGAGAATGCAAACATAAAACATAACTTACCTCCTTCGCCTACGGCTCCGGAGGGACACCCTTCGCGATTTTTAGTCAAAGATTACAAATGGCTTATGTGGCTGTGCCACTCCATTGCCCCGATGACAATCGAGGCGAAGGGTGGAGATGAGGGGGGTGAACCCCTGTGTGGAAAGGAAACCTTTAAACATCTACAAGCTTAGTTAATTCTAAAATTCAAAATATCCAATCGAACAAACAAGAAAGATATTTCTAGATTTATCGTCTTAGTTATTTGTAAGAAAATCATCCTTACAATAAAGCACTTTGGCTTTGTTTACGCCTCAAAGACTTCACCAAAGGAAAATCTAAGAGACGGCTTAGATAGCGTAATTAACCTGGACAAGTTGTCCGTCGGTATCGTACGCTAACGCAGCTGCATAAGCAGTTGGCTTAGCATTTGGTTTTGAAACCATCTTTTACGAAGTAGATTTCTTCTTCGGCTTGCAGTTTTCAAAGTACCTTTCCGTCGATTCGTACATCCCCATCGCGAAAATTTACAATTTACAATTTTCAATGACTTGACAATAAATTTTCAATGTCTCTAAGCTGGTCGCGCTTTTTGATCGCCTCACGTTTGTCCCATTTCTTTTTACCGCGGGCCAGACCCACTTCAAGTTTGAAAATATTACCCTTATTATACAGCGAAACAGGCACTAAAGTCAATCCTTCCGTGGCCGTCTTATTAGCTAAACTTCTTAATTGATTTTTACGCAATAATAATTTTCTCGCCCGGGTCGGACCGACTCTTTCCAAACTGTTCTGATACGGATTAATATGGCAATTAATTAAATAAGCCTCGCCGTCGCGCAAATGAACAAAGGCCTCGCCGAGAGAGACTTGTCCCTTGCGGACGGATTTTACCTCCGAACCCAAAAGGTCAATCCCCGCTTCAAGGGTTTCTAAAATTTCATAATTCCAATAGGCTTTGGGATTGGTTATTTTCATGCCATAATTATACTATGCTTCTCGATTTTCTTTTTCCGCCGGAAAAAATTGACGTTGGAAAATTACCATTGGTATTTCCACAAGTATGTCCGGTGTGCGAGAGAGCAAGCCTAAACGGGTTAACTCATTATAAATGTTCGACTAAATATTCCCTCGATGGGTTATTCTCTATATATAAGTACGAAGGGGAGCTTCGCAAAGCTCTGATTAAGGCCAAATTTAAACCTTTTGTCTTTTCTGTCTACAATGAACTATTAACGATGAACGTTGTCTACCCGCCGTGGCTTTCGGGTATCGCCGTCCCCGTCCCTTTGCATTTTATTAAACAACGCGTCCGCGGCTTTAATCAGGCGGAAATTATTGCCCAAAAAATAAAATTGCCGGTGGTGACCAATTTGTTGGAACGGACTTTTTTTACTAAATCCCAAAAAAAATTAAATAAAAAAGAACGGCAGGAAAATATCGTTCATGCTTTTAAGGTTAATCAAAAAACAATTCAACAATTTAACAATGCAGCAATCGTGTTAGTTGATGACATTTGGACTACCGGCGCCACCCTTCGCGTCTGCGGCAAATTATTAAAAGAAGCTGGTTTTTCCAAAGTTTATGCGGTAACATTAGCCAAGTGACATTTCCGAAACTGCCGCCGATAAAAAAACTTCAGGATTTATCCTCCCCGCCGAAGCAACTTTATTATTCGGGTAATTATGAACCGGGGATTTTTAAAAATGCGGTTGCGGTTGTGGGGTCACGACGAATAACAGAGTATGGTAAACGAGTGATAGAGAAAATTATTCCCAAATTAGTTTTTGACAAGAAAACCATAATTTCCGGGTTTATGTACGGCACCGATCAATATGCCCACCAAACCTGTCTTGATAACGGCGGTAGAACCGTCGCCGTTTTAGGTTGGGGCATTGACAAAAAATTATCCGGTTACGATAAAAAACTCGCCGAGCAAATTATTGAGAGCGGCGGGATAATAATTTCCGAATGGGAAACGCAGGAAGGGACAAACTGGACCTTCCCCGTCCGGGACAGACTAATTGCGGCTTTGGCGAACGAAGTCATTGTGACAGAGGCGGCCGTTAAAAGCGGGGCCCTAATTACCGTTCGCGATGCCGTTAAATTAAAACGCAAAATTTGGGCCGTCCCCGGCCCCATAACATCGAAGACCTCTGAAGGAACTAATAATTTAATTGCTTCGGGGACTGCCGAAATTTATCTCGGCCAAACCACTCAACAAACTCTGACTTTTGACAATCCAATTTTATCTTTATTGCAAAACGAATCCTTATCCGCTGACGAACTCGCCAGAAAACTAAATAAACCCGTCATGGCCATCGGTTCCGAATTAACCATTTTATTGTTGTCAGGGAAAATTTTAGAAAAAGGAGGAAAATATTATCTGGGAGAATAATCCCGCCATTCTGCCGCAGCCCAAAATCTATTTCTTACCAAGTTTTGTTTTTATATTTTCTTTCAATAACCAAATCAATGCTTTACCATAAGGCAATCTCTCCTGCACGATTCGTCTTGCTCCGTCAACCATTATTACCGTCCCAATATCAACGGCTCCCAGTAAACCCTTTTCTAGCGGTGGCGGTTTTTGTCCAAGAACCGGCGTGTTGCTTACCCGTATAATTGCCTGATAAGCCTGATCGAAATATGGCGGTAATTGTTCCGGAGATAATAGAGCAATTACGAAAAACCCTAGAACTGCCCCCCCCACGACATATTCTTTTTCTGGCGTTACCACCCGTTTATATTTTTCGTATGTTCTAGATAAAAGATTGTCCATTTATTTTGTCCGATTTAATTTTAACAAAATTTAACAATTGATAAATTACGTGCACGTGCTATACGTTTTTCAATCCCCGATTTTATTATGAAATGGTTTACAATTAGATTGTGTTAGTAAAAATAAAAAGTATTAATGATGTTTAAAGAAATAATATTTTTTATACTCCCCCTTCTGACAGCCGGTATTTGTCACCATTTTTTAGTCATTAAATACAACTTGTTTTCGTCTTTGGCCTTTCCTGTAAACCAAAAACTTTTTGGTAAATCAAAAACTTTCAGAGGGTTTTTTGTTATGGCCATAATAAGCGGATTCGCGATGGTTTTGCTTTCGTTTTTTGTTGATATTAATTTAAAATTAGCCCCGTTTTTTACTGGCTTAATTATAGGACTTGGTTATTCTCTGGGTGAATTACCAAACAGTTTTATTAAAAGAAAATTATCCATTTCTGAAGGCGTTACTCCAAAAAATTATTTAGGAATATTTACATACTCTATTGATCAAATTGACTCAATCCTTGGTGCCATATTGGCTGTTTTTATTGTTTATAAGCCATCAAACCAACTTATCATTCTTTTATTTTTTATTGGAACGATCCTTCATATTATCATTGACTATATTCTTTATTGTGTCGGATATAAAAAAGCATTAAGTAAACCATTTCAAAAATAATCCTGCGGTCGTTGGAACAGTCAGATTATCCCACCCGCCGCCACTGGCACCTTCAATCAATGAGAAGGTAATCGACAATATTAATGCCGTTGGCAAGGGAATTCCAAAAAATAGCAAAATTATAAAAGTGGATAAAACAAACGCCCCCGAGCCCTCTAAAGTTTTTAACCCGGTAATATTATATTTTAGTTTTCCAAACTTGTTCCCTACAATATTAGCAAAAACATCAGAAAGGCCAAGAATTAAACAGGTAATTGCAAATATTTTTTGTGTATCCCAATAAAGTACAGCACAAATTGTTAAGGCTAGGGGAAATAACACTGCCCCAACAGTTTCCCTTTCTACCCCATGAATGCTGCTTAAAATCATTTTTTTCTTACTGATAAACATTACGAAAGTAAAAATAACTCCCAAGATTACCGCAGTTTGAAGATTGGTTAATGTCGGTAAAAAGGAAGCAATTATCCCCGCAAAAATATGCCCCAATCGCCTAGTAACTTCGCTTGAGAACCTTAATTTGACTTTAATAACTTCTCCCAAAACCAAAATAAAACTAAACAGTACGAATATAAAAATGAAATTCTTCATTTCTCTTCTTCCTTTCTAAAATTATTCTAAAAATATTTCCGTAACGTTTAAACAATAATGAAACAATCAAATCTAAAGGGAGTTTGTAAATTGAAATTTTTTTAAAACCCGATTGCAATAAAACTTTTTTGATCGATTTATTACTGGTTGCCCCATAAACATGATGATTCTTTGTGTGTAAAATTGCCTTTCTTAAAAGATCCATTCCCGTGCCGCGATTTCGAAATTTTGGATATACAAACAACGAAAACAAACCGCACCATTTTTTATTTAATTCGAAAATTTCTATCCAACCGCAGACATCTTTCGACTTTTTATCAAAAGAAAAAATGTAGTTATCGTTCCTTAAAGACCACGCGACCTCTTCCCTTGTTCTGGCCGCAAGATTGGGGTCTGAATTAGTAATTTTGACAATCTCATTAATCATATCTTTTTTAGTTGCCATATATTTTTAAGAGTATTAAGATAAGTCCTCCAAGCAAAAATACGACAGAAGTTACCAATCCGGGTTTTGGAAAATTAAATTTTTGAACCATCAGGTAGCTAATAATGAGGAAAACCGGGGATAAAATAAAATTTGGAATGTTTAGTAATATAAAAATAAGAAGAATAAAATTATTAACAAAAACAGGGAGGCCTTGATAATATTTTATATCACCCTTTTCGACAAAACCAGTGGTGCTAAAACGAGCCAGACGGTAAATTCCCGAGGTCAGAAAAATAAAAATAATGGAAAGGTCAATCGGTCTTTCATAGTGAAAATATAAAACTGTGAATAAACCCGGAAAGAATAAATGAACCAAAGTGTCAACTTGTCCGTCTAATTGTCTCCCGATCTTTGATTGCTGGTGTAGTTTCCGTGCCACATACCCATCAAGAAAATCAAAAATAAAACCGATAAAATTAAGAAGTAAAGCGAGGTAATAACGACCGCCGATAAGGCTATAAATTGCCAGGCAACAAAAAAAAAGGGCGGCAAATGTTAATATATTAGCCCACGGTAATAATTTTATTTTTGACATCTAATTTAATAAGATCTCCGGTTTTAATAATATCTGTCGCATTTTCCACCCCGACAAAACAGGGAATCCCATATTCCCGGGCCACAACCGCTGCGTGGGAAAGCAATCCCCCTCTTTCCACAATTATTCCTTTTAATAAAGGAAAAACAATTGTCCAGCCCGGGTCGGTCTGTTTTGTTACTAATATTTTACCAGAATAATTGGCAGTTAATGAAAACTCTTTCAAAACCAGAGCCTTCTCTTCAGTAAAATCACCGCTGCTCCCCGCAGAAGCGAGTACCCCGTTAAGTTCTTTAAAAAATGATTTTTTAAATTTAGCTTTTTGGACAGCAACGGGATAAGAATCAGTTTCAATTCTTCTGGGCATATCGATATTTCGCCACTTAGTTTCCTGTTGTTTTCTTTGGGCAACTAATTTTTGAAAGTTTTTATTTGATTTTTTCTCCAAGGATAAAATTTCATCAAGGGTTAAATAAAAAATATCCCGGGAAGAAATAATTCTTTTGGATTTTTTAAGATTTTCGCCAATTGCCAAAAAAAGGCGTCTGGCAAAACCAAAAACTAATCCTCTGTCAAAGCGACAGAGCTCACGTCTCTCTAAAGAGGTAACGGCCCAAGAAGCTAAAAATTTTATACTTAATTTTTTTATCGGATTTAATTTCTTCATTTTTGTTTATTTACAAAAGCTTCAAGAATAGCCGGTTCGTCGCGAAAATTTGTTGATTCTAACTTTAGTTCCCCGGGAACGCGTTCCCCAAACTTGTTGACATAGTTGATTATTTCGTCTCGAAATTCGAGTGTCCCTTTTTTATTAATCAGTTTCTTAAATTCTTCACCCGCCAAAACACTATGCTTTTTCGGACTTACCATTTGATTAAACAACGTTCCGTCATCATCAGTCCAGAGAACTAATAATTTTCTCAGCAATCCCGTGCTTACCATGACGGCAAAATCGTTGGCAATAGGAATCCACCAATTCATTAGTAAATTTTCTTTTGATAAATGCAATAATTTAACCAACTCCTTGGTTGAAAGCTTTGAGAGATCTATTTTATTGATTTCTTCATAAATATTTTTAAAGTCGCTTCTAAATTTTTTGACTAAATTCCCCATCACGAGAAAATCTTTAAAAACAATAAAGTGCTGGTAAATCGATCTTAAATATCCAATTTTATTATCAGAAGTTTTCTCGTAAAAATATTCTTTGTTAACACCAAGCATTTGTTCAAAATATTTTCTGTTAAAACGGTAGCCCGGTAAAAAGGAAACAAATTTGTACCAATTAATAAGGTTATAATAAAGCCTTCCCCCAACAAACTCTATCATGTTGGAATAAAGCTCGTGATTATTTTCGATAATTTTCTTTGGAACCCCCATCGCGTGGCAAAACCGTACATAAACACCTTCGTACATTTTTTTTATGAAAGTGTAGGTCAAAGGAGTTGTTACCCCGGCATAGCTTTCATTTAAATTTGAATTGTCAAAAATATATTTACTCATTTAGTAAAATTAAGGAAAAATGTCAAGTTGTATAAAATCATACTTAAAATTACAGCCACAAATACCATCTTTGCAAAATTTCTTGACGGATTTTTGTTAAATACAAAAATCGCCACCACAACAGAAACAAAAGCCACAATATCAATAATCAAAAATTTTTGGATCATGATAATCTGTTTTAGTAAAATCATTATTAGGCAAATCACAATTATCAGGAGACCTGCTCCGGTGATTCCGTAATTTCCGGTGTAACTATCCGCTGGACTTGCCTCATCCTTTGGAGATCTTATTTTTCTTCCGATTTCAAGTAAAAACATCGAAAAAGAAAGGAACAAGGCTGTTAAAAATGTTTGGGTATTAAATACATCAACTTCGTTAAAACTTGCAAGACAAAGCATCAGTGGAATGGCCAGAAGTTCGTGTAAAAAAACATATAAAGTAAAATGTTTTCGTAAAAATTCCCTAACATAGAACTCTCTTAACATCAAAAGTGAATAACCAAAACAAAAAATAAAAATTAATGTTGTTTGAGTACCGGCTGTAATTACAATCAAAAACTCCATAATTATAATTACAAATCCAATCTTTTTTAATTGGTTAAGGGTAATTAGTCCTGAAGGAACCGGTCGGTCCGGATAATTCTTAGCATCGTGGACAATATCTTTAAATTCATCAAAAATCCGAAGATGAAATAAAAATAGAAATAAAAGAGTGCCAGCCAAAACAATGCGAAAAGGACTAATTACAGAGGTCACTGTGGCGTTAATGGCAAAAATAAAAGACAGGGGAATCATTTGCCATAAAGGGAACCTTTTTTGAAAATATACGTAAAGTCTTGACAGCACTCTAACAAAAAGATACAGTAAAGTGAGATGGGGGTCAATGATTAAACTGTTAAATAGCCTTCGGCTGCAGTGGTTTTTAATTAGCAGATCGTTTGGTTTCTCTCTTGACTATATCGATCAGCTTTATCGCATTTATTTAAATCACTCAAAAATAATTCATTTTCGAAATGGAGCACCAGTCTATTCCCTGTCAACCCCAGCTTTATACAGCAAACCGATGATAAATCTGATGGCGCGGACTTTTTATCGCACAGCGCAAAACAAAAACCTTCCCAATCTTCTAAGTTTTGCGGTTAATGACACTTGTAATGCCAACTGCAAAAACTGCAGTTTTTTTAACGGAGTTAACGACCCAACAAGGAAAAAATTAACCCTCCCTCAAATCAAAAAAATAATCCATGATGCCCAGGAAATCGGCACCGTTATGATAAATTTTGTTGGAGGCGAACCTTTGTTAAGTCCAGACTTGCCAGCCATGATAGAGTCTGTTAATAAAGATTTGTCAGCTACCACTCTGTTTACAAATGGATGGTTTCTTGAAGAAAAAGCTCAACAACTTAAAGACTGCGGCTTGGATGGCGTTTATGTCAGCCTCGATTCTTCAGAACTAATAATCCATGACCAAATTCGGGGGAAAGCGGGTCTATTTAAAAAAGCTGTAAAGGGGATTGAGGCTTCTTTAGAAGCCGGTCTCTCGACGGGAATTTCCATGGTTATAGATAGAGACGGCTTCAATAAGGGCGAACTAACTAATATGATTGAGTTTGGGAAAAAAATTGGTATCCACGAGATCTTGGTTTTTGACGCTGTCCCAACCGGACGAATTAGCGAGAGAGAAGATCTTCTCGGCAATCAAGAATGGATTGAAGAAATGATTCAATCGGTTAATAAATATAACAAGGATAACCAATATCCCGGAATATTAATTTATGCATATACCACTAGCCACAGATCGTTGGGGTGTAACGGCGGCACAAGTTACTGTTATATATCGCCATATGGCGACATGATGCCGTGTGATTTTAACCACAAAAGCTTTGGGAACGTTGTCGAGGAACCCTTTTACCGAGTATGGGAAAAAATGAGTACCTCGAAACCCTTTTGTTCAGCCACTTGGGGAGGGTGTAAAATGAAAGATAAAGTAGCAAGAAAAAAAGGCTATGCTAGAACAATACACTCCTGAACGGATTACCACTTTTATCAACGGTTTAGCTGGCTGCCTAACTAATAGCCGGCTGTGTCATATCGACAAGTCTTTAACCACCCCAAGCGCGACGTTTATCCTTTTTGCACTGCTTTTTACCGGTGGAGTTTTTTACTTTCTCAAAAATAAAATATCCCAACCCATAAAAAGGTTTGTCGTTATGGGGTTGGGGGTTTTACTTTTTGAATTATTTACTGCCCCCATGTGGAATTCTTATCACTTGGGACGATTTGGGTATTATTATTTGGACATAAGTTGGATTCCAACACTTTGCTGGACATCGATGTTTATTCTTAACGTTTATGTAATTGACAAAATATTCCCTCAAATAAGGGAATGGCAAAGGTTTTTACTTTCCTTACCTATCCCACTAATCTTTACAGTTATTGGAGAAATCACGATGGTGGCAATTGGAGTAAGAACCTACGCTCCCGAGGTGATTCAGACCAGCGTGATGCTTTTTGCCGGGGTCCCGGTGGAAATTCTTTACTACTCTCCCGTCTTTTCTTCATTAATTATTGCATTCTATAAATTCTGGTCGTTTCGAATAGAAAAAGTCCCACTGGTTCCTAACAAGAAAAAAATTGCTCTGCGAAATTTTCTTATTTGTTTTGTTGGAGTATTTATGTTCGAACTGCTTATTGAACCCCTAGTTGATAATCGGGGTTTCCCCTGGTGGTCTTATCTTTACCGCGACATTAGTTTTTTTAGAATCGGTCTTTGGGTTATCCTTATTGGCTTGGGTACAACTATTGTCGATAAATTAAATTTAGAGGTCAGTCAGGAAAGTAAGTTTGCCGTTTACGTTTCAATTATTGCCGTTGCTTTCTTCCCGTTGGAATCATGGCTTATTGACAATGGCTTCAGAGTATATCTTCAAAGTGCTGTAGAAAATTTTACCGGCTTTACAACTCCAGTCACGCACATTCCGATTGAAGTTGCTTTTGGAACAATTATTTACCTGACTTTAATAATAGCTTTTATTCGTTATTGGAGAATTGTTTGGGATAATAAACTATGAACCGACAATTATTTATTGGACTGTTAAATAAACCACTTTTCCAATTGCTTGTGGGCTTTATTGCCCTGTTGACAGTTGTTCTTCTCGATTCCGCAACTCGTGTGTTTTCGGGGAGTCTAGCTTCAATGATAGTTATTTCTGTTGTCTGTACCGCCGGAGCAGGAGCCGTTATTTGGGCTGGGGTTGCTGTTGTTCCCGGGGCAATTATCTGTAAGATTCTGTCCGGTCTCCTCTCAATAAATACCCAAGAGCAACCCCAAATTATTGACAAAAATTTGGATGATTATATTTCTGAAGCTCTAAAGTTCGGCGTAGACAAGGCCGAAATCCGAAACCGGCTGCTTACAGCAGGATGGCAAGAATCTCAATTTGATTCCGTATTAAATAGAGGACAAACCCCTTCTTCCAGTTAGTTTTATGTTAGTCAAAATAAAAAGTATTGCCAATGTGGGATTGGAGACGGTACCGGTTGATGTGGAAGTTGATGTTGCCGAGAAGGGATTTCCGGGATTTACGATTGTAGGGTTGGCAAGTAAGGCGGTCGAGGAAGCGCGGGAGCGGGTTAAGACAGCGATAATTAATTCCGGCCTGGATTTCCCCAATAAAAAAATCACCGTTAATCTGGCGCCAGCCGATCTTCCCAAAGACGGGGCGGCCTATGACCTGCCGATAGCCATCGGCGTCCTGCTGGCCAGTCAACAACTTAATTTTGACAACGATCTTGTCGACAGCTACTTTTATGGAGAATTATCTCTTGACGGGACTCTGCGACCGACCCGGGGAATTTTACTGCTGGGGTTGTTCGTCCAAAAAACCGCCGCCAGCAAAAACGAAACAAAACCGGTAATTTATGTGCCGGAACCTTCCGCCAACGAAGCCGGGATAGTGGAAAATATTACCGTCATTCCCGTCAAAACTTTAAAGCAATTAATCGGGCATTTATTAAACACCGAAAAAATTCCCCCGTTAAAATATATTCCCGCCGGGGAAATTGTTGATTTTCATGCGGTGGAAATTGATTTATCAGAAATTGCCGGGCAGGAGCAGGCAAAGCGGGCCTTAATAATCGCCGCCGCAGGCGGACATAATTTACTGATGTGGGGACCGCCGGGAACAGGAAAAACCATGCTAGCCAAAGCCCTGCCGGGAATTCTCCCTCCCCTGTCTCCTCCGGAGGCGTTGGAGGTCACCAGGGTATACTCCGTTTCCGGAATGCTACCGACCGGACAGTCTCTAATCTCCAAACGACCGTTCCGCAGCCCCCACCACGGTGTTTCGGCCGCCGGAATGATCGGCGGCGGATCAAACCCTCTGCCGGGCGAAGTCTCTCTGGCCCATCTTGGAGTTCTTTTTCTGGACGAAATGCCGGAGTTTCCCCGTCAAGTTTTGGAAGGGCTGCGCCAACCCATTGAAGATCAAACTGTGGAAATTGTCCGGGCCGCCGGCCATGTCCGTTACCCGGCCAGTTTTACACTAATTGCCGCCATCAATCCCTGCCCCTGCGGTTATTTAAATCATCCCCGGCGGGAATGCAAATGCACCGATAAACAAATTGCCAAATACCGGCACCGCATTTCCGGCCCGATTCTTGACCGGATTGATTTATTTGTCTGCGTCTCCATGGTAGAGACGGAAAAATTAGCCATCTCTACCGAACACGATCCCAATAAAATTACTTCCAAACAGGCCAAACAACAAGTGATCGCCGCCCGGAAGATTCAGGAAAAAAGATTTAAGAACCGGGGATTTTACACTAATTCTCAAATGAAAAACGCCGATGTTAAAAAATACGCCCTCCTGACTCCGGAAGCGGAAAATATCCTAAAACTGGCGGCAGAGAAATTTGATTTTTCGGCCCGCAGTTACTACCGATTAATAAAAGTCGCCCGAACCATCGCTGATCTGGAAAACGCCCAAAGAATCGAGACTCCGCACATGGCCGAAGCTCTCCAATACCGACAGGTAATATGAAACTTTACAATAAAATAACCGGCAAAGTTGGGGAGAATTTGGCCGCCGGTTATTTAGTAAATCAAAGGTTTGAAATCATCGAAAGAAATTACTCCAATAAATTCGGCGAATTGGACATTATTTGTCAAAAAAACGGAATCATGGTTTTTGTGGAGGTTAAGACTAAGATTGGAGAAAAGCTTGGAACACCGGAGGAGATGGTAGGCAAAAATAAACTCCGGCGCCTGCGCAATCTGGCAACCATGTATCTGGGAGAAAAATTAAGACCTTGCCGGATTGATGTTATCGCCGTCGTTTTAAATCCCGACCACTCGCTGGCCCGTCTAACCCACTACGAAAGTGTTTATTAATTCAATTAAGCGGAAAGTAGAGGGGTCGAACCTCTTAGCCCTCGCGGGCACGAGTTTTCAAGACTCGCGCATTACCGTCCTGCCCACTTTCCTCAAAACCGGGCGGAGGATGTGGGAGTCGAACCCACCGACGAAAAAACTCCGTCGCAGTTTAGCAAACTGCTGCCTTAGCCGCTCGGCATATCCTCCAAACAATCCGAATTATACCAAAGAGCCGAAGATTTTATTTTAGATTAATCGAATAAACTTTTGCCCCGTTGAGAAGGAAGATTTTTTTGAGGGTTTCGTCGGCGAAAAGGCCATCAACTTGTAGACTTTCGCCTATAATATACTGCGACTGATACTGACCGGCTTCAGAAATAACCACGACGCGACGGCCAGATTCGTCCCAGAGATAAATATTCTGTAAATCATCCGTCGCGGCGATTTTGGTTATTTTCTCCACGGGTTTGTCAAGTCCCGCCAAATCAAATACCTCCGGTTTCCCGGACGTAAATTTCAAAACTTTGTCTTCCGTCGTAACATAGATAGAACCATTGATATTCATCATCATTGCGTTAGAAAAATCGACTTTAGTTTCGGCTGACAAATAATTTTTCGCCTCGCCAACGCCCCCAAGGTACTTCCAAATTTGATTGGCTTTTTCATCCAATAAATAAATGTTTCCGCCGTAATAATTCATACCGACGATTTCCTGCCACTTATCACTTTTTTTGATAACCAAGTTTTTTTTATCGTCATAAATTCCCCGAGAAGTAAAAATGTATCTATCCGACAGAAAACTTCCGTCTTTGAACTTCTCATCGGTGGCAATTACTTTCCCGGATTTATTTTTGGCGTCAACCGCAAGAATGGTTCCCGAATTTTTATCAAGCATGGTTAATTTACCCGCCAAATAATAGGCCGGTCCCCCGGTAACTCCTTCTTTAGTCAAAGAAAAATCGTAAAAAATCTCCCCTGTTGCCGTGTTTATATCCAAAACCTCGTTTATCTTTGCGTCAATTTTGGCAACCGCGGCGGCAATTTTTTTCTGATTCCCGTCGAATTTTAATAAATTATTTTTTTCTCTCTCCAGTTCCTCTCTGGCCAAAGGCTTGTTCAGCTGAGCCAGCTCCATAATGGAGACAATTTTTTCTTCAACTCTGGCAATCTCCCGATCAGTCCGCACTCCCCGGTCGTTCTCCAAACGATAACTGACCTGACGAATAACAGCGTAAATCAAGAAGACAATTATCCCTACCGTCAGCAAGACTTTTTTGTTTGCCCTGACTTTATTTTTGAACTCTTCAAACCTTTCAAAAGTATATTGTTTTAAATAAATGTCTGTCAGCGAGGCAGAGGAGGGAAAACGGTACCCTCCGCTTTCTTTTCCGGCGTAAAGAATAAACTCGTTAGCCGGATTTATTTTTCCGGAAGCCCCAACTGTTTCACTACCGGCGGTAATAATAGGGATTTCTACTCCATCTCTTTTTAGAGTTATTTTGGCGTTGCCTTTAACGGCTAAATACTGGATACCATCAAGAGTCACAATCGCTGCCGCATCGGAAACGAGGGCGAGAGCGGTTTTTAAATCCGCAAGACTCGTTACCGTGTCAAGGTTCAGGATCTGTCCCGGGGGGTCCGTGACGGTAAAGTGCATATAATAAGTTTACTACACCAGGGCAAATATTAAAAAGAAAAGCAGTCCGACAGCCGCAACCTGAAGCAGAGTTACAATTTTTATAATCGGGGTAAAACTCGTCTCCAGCACCTGATTCATCAAAGACGTCTGTCGGGAAATAATTAAGGCAAAAATAAAATAAAAAAATACCAGGGCCAAAGCAAAGAGTTTAATGAGAATTACAAGATCAAAAAGCCAAGTGATATTGTTTAAAAAATCAAGGTTCATATCGGCCTCCCCCGTTAGCCAGCTCTTTTATTTTATTGACAACCAGTTGCGGATGGGGTACGTTGGTAAAATCAAAATTAGGCAATTCGCCGGCTGTTTGAATTGTCACATTGCCATAGTCAAAAATGCCGGCTAACACCCCATTCCGTCTTGAAGCTACATCCTGAACCTTAAAAATCGAGGCCGAACTCAATTTATGGCTGGTCACCGAATACCAATCAATGTCCACCACCTGTTTATTAGTCACAATATAAACATTAAAATACCAAAACAAAAAGTTTATAAACCCGTAAGTGAAACTCGCTAAATACCAAAATAAAGTTAAACAGGTCACCTGACCGGCAGATAAATTGGGTAATATGTTATATCTAAAAAGCGGGGGGAAAAGAAGCGAGGGGACGAGAAACAAAATAGAAGTTAATAAAAGCCAGGGAAGTGTGGTAATAGTATGAGCCCGCATCAACAGAATAATTTCTTCCCCTTTTTGTTCGCCAGTAAAGCTGGCTTTAGCGGGAAAAGCCAGAAAAGCGGAAAGGGGGGCAACGCCGGATTTACGCTTTAATTCAACATCAGTATCGTTTACGATCTTGGCCTCACCGGGGGCGGGGATATTTTCCGCCATCGTTTTTGGCGCCTCAATTATTTTGTCAATATCCATCCTCGGCATGCTTCGAGTTTAACAGGTTTAGTCAACTTTTCCAAGTCTGCCTTGTTGCTGATACCGATACTCAAGCCGTTTTCTAAAGTATATAAAGTAATATGGGTCGGAGGCGTTTCAATCATGATTCCCAACTCTCTAGCTAATAAATCTAATAATTCTTTTAATCCGTTAACTTCGATCCTAACAATGATCGATGACCGGTCATCCCGATTGGCAATTCTAAATTTATCGAGAAATTTACTGAAACTGATAGTCTTGCTCTTTAAGAATTTTTTGGTTAAGGAGATGATTTTTTCTGTTTCCGGATAATTTTCTACAGCTAATAAGCTAATATGAAACTCTTTCTTGGCAAAGTAATTTACGCCTTCAATATTTATTGTCGCCGGAATTTTAACTTCAACGGGTAACATAGTATAACCCCAGTTATAAATAATGTTTTTTTCCTAAATTTATTGCGTCTTCCATAATTAATATTTATTATTTAAATCTATATCCAAAAATAAGCCGTGGCATGAGTTTGGGTATATTTGTAAGTTTAAATTCTATTCAATTAATTCCATTTTTCCTAACTGTTTTGCCTTAATAAAATATTCTTTATTAGCTTCGCAGGAGTTACACCTGCGAATTCAACACCCCCTAAATGATAATGACCATAAAAAATTTTAAATACATTATTCGTTTAAATTTATTACTTGTAAAAAAATCTTATGTCATTTCTTCTCAATATTAAATAAACTGCTGGCGAGATAGATTTCACCGGGGGCGCGAATATTAAAAATCTGCCGGAAATCTCCCCCGTCAAAGTTTTTTTCGCCCTTATCCGTTTGGAGTTTAACATTGCTGGTATACCCACCGGTAGAATAGGTTACGGAAACGGAATCAACATTATTGATGGCATCCCCACCTAAATTATTACGCAGGGTATCGCGGGACCAAGTGTCTGAATTTGCTTTATCCGTTTGTGACAAATGAGAAATTGATCCGCTGTCTTTCTTATACATGATAACCGCGTTGACAATATCCGCGAACTCATCCTTATTAAGCCACGGGTGTGACCGCGTCCCCGAAGCGCCACGCGGTTTATACCAGGCTTTGTAAAACCAGGGAGAACTGGCGATTTTTTCATAGGCGTCGCCGGTCCAGCATCCCTGATTACCGCATTTGGTATCCCACCCGCCGGGAGTGTTATAACCGCCGGAAGAAGCTGCGTACCAAGCGGAGTAGGGTCCTCCGCCAGCCATCAGCACCCAACCCCGGGTGTCATTGACCGCCCGTTCCCAATTACCACCTTTATTGCCCGGCTGGAAAACCTGACAGGATTCCGTGGCACAAATTGACCCCGACCCATTATTGGTATAAGCCAGAGCATAAGACCGAGCCGCCACTGCTTGGGCCTTCAAAGCCTCATATCCCCCGTTATCTCCCCAGGAATTGGGAACCTCATAAATACGCTTGACGTAATCCTCAATATTATAAGTCCCGTAACCATTGACCCGGATGTTTATCCCCGTCGAATAATCTTTTTTTAAATCTGTTCCGGGGTAATAGGCCCGCAATATTTCCTCGGCGTTTTGTCCGGATTTTGCCCGGCCATACGATCCATATTGACTCATCCCCTTGCGGTGCGGCGCCCCAAAGGAAAACCCCGCGAACGCGGGGGAGAATCCGGGGTTGTAGTCGGGGCGAGAAGCCGGGTCATCAGCCGGCGGAACATCACCGACGGTCGTGGAAAAATTGCCGGTTTTTTCTGCCAATAACTGCTGTTGACGAGCCGAAAGTCCCGCCGAAGTTTGGGCCAACTGTGACTGATATTTCTTGGCCTCATCGACGAGTTTTTTAATCGGAGCCAGAACCTCTTCAAGATTTTTTTTGGTTATTTCCAAATTAGTCTTATTTTCCTCGTATTTTTTCCGAGAGTCATTAAGGCCGATTATTTGCAAAACCAGACTGGTTATTTCCTGTTTATCCCGGTTAATCTCATTTTGTCGGTAAGTTAAATCCCGTAAACTGTCCGCCGTCCCGTCAGATAATAAAAACGGGAGAAAATTGACCACCGACGCGGCATAATTTCTGACATAAAAACCTCTTATTTTCTCTTCAAAAATCTTCTGTTCCCCGGATAATTTATTTTCCTGTTCAGCAATTATTTTTTTACTTTTGTCAATAAGGGCAATAAGACCGGTCATATTTTTACTGATGTTATCAATGGAAGCTTGAAGTTCTGTCGCTCTTTGTTCGTGGGGTTTTGTGGCGTCGGCCGAGATTTTTAACAATTTATTGCACTCATCGATTTTTTTCTGACATTCGTCTGTTGAACTGCAGGAGGAATCACAAGCTTCAGCCAGCACAATTTTCAATTTGAAATTTGAAACTTGAAATGAAACAAAAATAAAAAATAACAGGAATAGTATCTTCTTCACCGTTTCATTATACCCAATTGTTTCAATTTTTTATCAAACTTTTTCAAAACGCCTTTAGATAAATCACGGGGGTGGAAAAAGGCGTAACCCCAACCAACTGATTCGTTCGTTTGCCGCTGCTTCTGATAGAAAAACTGGATAAAAAAGGCCGCAATTTCAAACGGCAGCAAAATCTTTAATTTACAATTTTCAATTTTTAATGGATTTTCAATTTTTAATTTTTCTATTTTTGACTTATAGACATATGGTAAATAGTTTTGTGTCCATTTATTTTTTGTTAACCACAAAGTCTCAATATTCGATCGGTCGAATAAACATTTGGCTTGTAATACCTCGTGGGCAGTGTAAAGATTTTTTAGCTTAATTTCTAAATGGTTGGTATCTAAATAAATGTTTGGGCAAATGATATTTTTGTAAAGTTTCTTATATTTTAAGTAAAAGGTAATTAATAAACGGGATAGCCATAAAGTATTTGGGGCTGTTACAATCATTAAATCGATATCTGCTGTCTTCCCGGCATTACCGGCCGCTGCGGAACCGGTTAAAAACACCGCCTCAACAAAGGGGATTTTTTGCAGAGATTGCGTCACAATCTTTGCTTGTTCCAGTTTTTTGTCAGAATTTTTCCGGAGCTTAATCCGCCATAACCTGGCATCTTTTAACGACAAAGGGTATTTAAAAATCGACGAATAAACGTGGGCTAGAAGCTCGCTTTGTTTCATATCTGTGGTATGATAACACCATGGACGAAAAACGGGTACTCTATATTCTTCTTTCAATTATTGCCGGACTGTATTTACTCCAATCTGCCTGGGGGTTTTTGGGGATGTTTTCTGACGTTTTTTTGACCCTTATTCTTTCCTGGCTTCTAGCCTTTATCCTGGAACCAGTCATTAAAAAACTTACCAAAAACAATTTGTCACGGTTAATTGCCGCCGGGATTGTTTACTTATTTTTAGGAATTTTTTTAACAATTTTTGGCATCGTCGTTATTCCTACCCTTGCTTCCCAATTGACAATTTTAGCCGGGGCTCTGCCGCCGTTTATTGAAGCCGCCCCTGAATGGCTGCAGAAATTTGCCACCGGAACGCTGTCCAACTCCGTCACCATCGTTCAGGAAGTGACCGCCGCCGCATTTAACTTGTTACTGGTCTTAATTTTTTCCTTTTATTTTTTGATCGATCGCGACCGGATTGTCAAAACAATCTATGAATTGATGCCCGATGACTGGAAAAATGAGTTTAGGTTTTTGGAAAAGGTTATCAACACGAGTTTTGCCGGTTTTCTGCGGGTTCAGGTGCTGTTAGGAGTAATTGTTGGTCTGACGACCTTCTTAGTCCTGATAATTCTTGGTGTCAGCTACGCCCTAACCGCCTCAATTCTTGCCGGCATTTTGGCCATTGTCCCGGTTGTCGGTCCCGTTCTTGCGGTGTTACCGCCACTTTTGCCGGCAATGATGGTTTCGCTCAACACCGGTCTTATAACCGTGATTGTATTGTTCCTGCTTCAACAAATAATTTATAACGTCGTTTCTCCAAAAATAATTGGGGAAACTCTAAAATTACACCCGATTTTCGTTCTTTTATCCTTCGTCATCGGTTTTAAAGTTGCCGGTTTCTGGGGAGCAGTCTTTGCTGTTCCGGTGACATCGGCGTTTGTTATAATAGCGAGGGAGTTTCTATATCATTTTAAAAACAATGACTAAAAGGGCTTTAGCTGTAAGTTTGTTAGGGGTTTTTATTTTTATCGCCGGAGCAGGTATCTTGATTAAGGTCCTTTTTTGGGATAATCAAGGGATAGCGGCGATTCAAGTTCAATCTTTTCCCAAAACCGAAGTTTTTTTAAACGGACAAAGAATCGGAGAAACCCCGGTAAAAAACGAGGGGCAAAAACCGGGAGATTACGATCTTAAAATCAGCGCCGTTTTGAACGGTAAAGCCGTAAGTTGGGAGTCAAAAATTAAACTTGTAAACGACACGATTACCTTTGTGAACCGAGAACTTTCGGAAAACCCGGAACTGATGGCCGGCGAGACCTTAACGTTAGAAAAATTAGCCGACAGCAAAGCTACGGAAATTGCCGTTGTCTCCGATCCAGGCGGGGCAATCATAAAAGTTGACGGCAAATCGGTTGGAACTACCCCCCTGACCATTTCTGACACTACCGCCACTGACCACGAAATCAGCATTTCTTATCCCGGTTTCCGGGAGCGGTCAATCAGGGGCCGGGCCGTGACCGGCTATCGATTAAACATCTCCATTGAAATGGCTAAGGCGGAGGAAACCGGTTCTACCATCGTTGTTCCCTCCCCAACTCCAACCGCTACAAAATCGGCGGTTATGGAAAAACCCTACGTCACCATCAAATCCACCCCAACAGGCTGGCTACGAGTCCGCTTTGGCCCGTCAACTGCCGCGACCGAATCCGGCCGCGTCAACCCCGGAGATAAATTTCCTCTACTTGAAGAACAAGCCGGCTGGACCAAGATCCGGTTTAAAGACTCTCTGGAGGGTTGGGTCAGCGACAGTTATATCGAGAAGGTAAAGTAGTTCACTTCCCGACTCCATAAACAATCACGAAGACCATCAATCCCCAAAGAGCAATAGTAAGAAGCAGGGGGTTATCCGACAACAACACCTTTTCCGGCGATTCGCCCTCGTGTTTTTCGTAAATCAATTGGAGGTACCGCATGACCCCATAGATAACTAGCGGCACTGTCAACATCAGCCATTTCCGGTCGGCAGCGGCCATAAACAAATTTTCTTCAAAAAAATTCCCGATGGACATTTTAACCGTTAACGGTTCGGCTAAAAAAGCGTAAAAAGCGTAGGTCAGCCAAGTAGCGGTAGAAAACATCGATAAATAAACATCAAGCATTTTTTCACTGTAATGCAAAAGCGTCGCTCGAGTTTTTGGTAAAATCCCGTCCGCCGTAGTTAATAAAGTCAATTCTCCCCGCCTTTTGCCAAGAGCTAGAAATAAAGACAAAGAAACGATAGTAAAAAATAACCAGATATTAATATGAAACCCGGTCGCAGTTTCTCCGGCAAAAACTCTAATAATAAAGGCTAAAGCAATGGCAATAACATCTAAAAGGGCGATGTGCTTTAAATAGAAAATGTAGGCAAATTGTAAAATTAAAAAGCCAATAACTACAAAGAAAAACGGTTTCGGTAGTAAGACAAACGACAAAGAAAGAGCGCTTAAAAGACATATTATTGAAATTGTCAGGGCGATGGGGATAGAAATTTTCCCGGCAGCGATAGGCCGGAATTTTTTAAATGGATGGGTCCTATCAGAGTTAACATCAACGATATCGTTTAGTAAATAAATTCCGCTGGAAAGTAGACAAAAAATAACGGCCGCCGCAAATGAATTCCAAAAAGGAACAGGGTTAAAAAATTGGCCGGCAAAAATGATTGCCGCGAAAACCACTCCGTTTTTCAGCCACTGTCTAACTCTTGCGGCTTTAGCCAGTTGGTATAAAAATTCAACCATATGATGATCATCAAGATCAGTATTGCCAAAATTATTATGGCAAAAAACTTTTGCTGGGTACCTAAAAACAAGGCAATTATTCCAAGTATAGCCGAAAGGCCCCAGTAAAACAAGGCAATTTTTGGCTTGCTCCAACCCGCGTCAAGCATCCGGTGGTGAAGAAAAGTTCTGGTCCCCAGAGTAGGATTTTTCCCTTGTAAAACCTGGGTCGTTTTAACAAATAACGCGTCAACTACTGGGACCCCCAAAACCAAAATCGCTGTTCCCAATTTGGCCGTGGATAAAATTGCCAACGTGGCCAACAGATATCCTGCCAAGGACTTTCCTCCATAACCGGGCATAATTTTTTGAGGATATTTGTTCCACAATAAAAAACCAAAATACGCTCCGGCAGTCGTAAAGGCCAAAGTTGTTCCTATCCAGGCAGGAAAATTTTCAACGGACAACTGGGTAAGGGACAGAATTCCGATGACTACGGCAGAGATTGTGACAAATCCGGGCATCTGTCCGTCAACTCCACCGCTCCATCCGACCATATTCATCGTCCAAACAATCCACAGAACCGCAATTAAATCGGCAATCGGTAAAAAACTATGCGACCCGGCAAATTCAAAAGAAATTCTCCAAGTGTCAAAATTCACGACCCCCCCGGTCAAAGGATTTGTAATATAGGAAATTCCCGCCCCTCCGCCGACAGCCAGGAGGGCCGAGGCAAAATTTATTACCAAGCGCACATACGGGTGGATATCCTTATAATCATCAACCAAACCGGCCACCACCAATAGACCAGCGCCAAGAATAATTCCCATCATCCCCTTGGAAAAGGGGATAAACATAAAAGAGGCGGCGGTAAGCCCCAAAAAAATTGCCAATCCTCCTGCCCGGGGAATTATTCTTTCTTCGGTATGGGCGGGGTGCAGGCGCTTAGCCGGATCATCAACGAGTCTAAAATAATTAGCAAGTGAAATAACCGCCGGGACAGCCGCGGCGACACAAAAGGCCGCAAAGACGAACGGCAGAAAAACTACATTTCTGATAAAACCCAGTTCCCAGATCATTGCATAATGGTTATAATATTAAAAACAGCAAGAAACGATAAAAAAGAAATCACGGCGTTATTTACCACAACCAGTCTGGTAATAAATTTTTCCTCCTGCAAAAACTTTATAATTATCCCAACATTAAAGGTCCCAAGTAACAAACTCCCGACGGGTAACAGAAATAACATACTATTCTTTGCCAGTCTTGTCTCCCCCCATATCCGACTGTAATAGAGCGGAATATCTGAAGGCAGGGTTGTTTTGAATAAAATAATTATCAACAGCGATGCAAGGTTGAACGCAAACCAGAAGACCAGAGACATAGTAAAAAACCTGTCAAAGTAGGCCGTAATCTCCGGTGACGGTTTTGAGAATCTGAACTTAAAATTCGCCACAGCCTATATTTTAGCAAATCTGATACAATTATTTCATGATGGTACGTGAAGTGGCTGAAGGCGAACGGGAAATACAAAACCGGTTGGCACAACATATCACTCAAGGCTGGGAATGGGGACAGTTCCGGTTACAAACCGGGGTTCCAAAAATTCTCCGCTTGGGATTCTTCGAAAAAGGAAATTTATCCCGTGCTTACCAAGTTTTTTTCCATAACACTCCGTACTTAAATAAGGCGGTTGCTTATCTGCCCCGGACGACTGTCCCCACGAACGAATGTCTGGAAACGATTACGGAAATCTGCCGCAAAAATAATGCTGTTTTTCTTAAACTAGAACCAGTTTCAGAAATGAAACTTCCGGTCGGACAACCGATTCTGCCAAAACACACCATTGTTGTTGATTTAACTAAAACCGAAGAGGAGTTGTTAAACGGCATGCATGAGAAAACCCGGTACAACATAAAATTAGCCCAAAAAGCCGGAGTCACGGTTTTACCGAAAGATGACCTCGAATCTCTTGAGATTTTTATCAAAATGTACAACTCAACTCAGATACGTCAGGGTTTTTTTGCCAAATCAGATGATTATTTACGAACTTTGTGGAAAGTTTTGGCACCCGCAAAAATGGTTTATCTGCTGATGGCAGAAGTAAACAATCAACCGGTCGCCGGCGGCATGTTCTTTAATTTTAACGGTGTTTTATCTTTCCCTTACGGCGGCTGGTCTTCCGAACATCGGGAAAAAATGCCCAACAATCTTTTACATTTTGAGGCCATGAAGCTTGGCAAAAAACTTGGTTGCCACACATACGATTTTTGGAGTTCCTATAAAAACAAACCCGATTCGGCAGACCCCTGGTACGGGACATATTTCTTTAAAAAAGGTTTTGGCGGACAGGAAGTTCATTATCCGGGAGCCTATGATTTGGTTTTTGATAAACCCGCATATTCATTAATAAACTTAGCTAATAAAATTAGATTCCCATTGTATAAAATAAAAAGACTTCTAAACCGTTAGTTGTCATTGCGAGGAGCGTAGCGACGTGGCAATCTGTCTTTAGTTTAGAAGATTGCTTCGCTTCGCTCGCAATGACGCCGTGCAAGCAGATATTAGGCAGTCAGAACAATACGCCAACTACATGCGATCCTTGGGGTGGATTGTAGAAAAAATTGACGACACTAATGTCTTTATCAAAAAAATCCTCTGGTTTTCAGTTATAAAAATTCAAAGACCAAACAAGCTTGATTTAAATAAATTAAAAATTCTACAAAAAAAATACCGGGCAATTAAAACAAATATCGAACCGGGCTCCGATTGGCATCTTATACCAACCAAAACAGTAATTATTGATTTAGAAAATTTAAATATTCCCAAAGATACCCGTTACGAAATTCGAAAGGCCGAAAAATCTCTTGTTGCAGGATGTCATCCTGCAACGCAGGAGAACATCCTTAAAGAATTTGTAAAGTTGTGGCATCAGAATGCCCGCGACCGCGGTTTCTGGATACCAATTTCAAAAGAAATAAATAATTTAGCAAGAACTTTTAACAATGATTCTTATTTATTTTTATCATCCTTGTGTAGCTCCAGCAGCACTAGCATGATAATTTATGTTTCCGGAGCGTTGTTTATTAGAAATAACGATACCGTTCATTACATGTATGCCTTCTCCACACCGACCGGCCGAAAACTTTCCTCTCAATATTTGCTTTTATCCGAAGCCATCAAATATTTTAAAAAATTAGGGGTTAAAAAAATGGACCTTGAGGGGATTTATGATGAAAGATACCCAAACGAAAATAGGTCCTGGCTGGGATTTACAAAATTTAAAATGGGCTGGGGGGGGAAAGCGATGGAGTATTAATTGCACAAAATTTTAAATTCGCAGTTTTGACAAATCACAGAACTGGAACACCGGAAATCGGAAAGCTGGATTTCGTCACGAATGGCAAGGAGTTCATTTTTCGCCTCTTCCAACTGTTCTTTGGTTCGGATGGTTGTAACCTTCGATCCTGTATCGAAGTAATAAAAAGACAATTTAATTTTTTCAACCGGAAATTGCGCCGCCGCGGCCAGGGCGTAAATTGTCATTTGTAAATTGGCGTCAATCTCCCGCTTGCTGGGAACATTGGCCCCCGTTTTATAATCAATGATTTCTACCTCTCCATTTCCT